>CAZBXO010000169.1:1833-7682 GCA_964495645.1 uncultured Phenylobacterium sp.
GCGCGTTGATCTTGCCCAGGTTGCCGAACACCTTGAGCAGCACCTCCTGCGCCAGGTCCTCGCCGTCCCAGACGTTGCCGGTCAGGCCGCAGCAATAGCGGAAGAGGTCGGGCCGCAACGGGGCCAGGTCGTCGATGAACTGTCGCCAGCCCGCCTGGACCGTCTCCTGGACTGCAAAGGTCTCAGCCTCGGCCATTCGGGCCTCCCTCGTTCAAGCTCTGGTGGCGCCTAGGACGGACGGGACGCGGAAAAGGATACGTTCAGGCTGCGGATTTCGCCTTGGGGAACACGAAGGCCAGTGTGGTGAAGGCGACGATCGACATCATCAGCGCCGCGGCCGGGATCGCCGGCACGCCGAAATATTGCAGCGCCGCCCCACCCAGGGCCGAGCCCCAGGCCTGGCCGACGGCGATCACCGAGCCGTTCAGCGCCAGGCCGACCGGCGCGCCGTCGGTCATCTGGATCAGCTTCGACTGGATCACCGGCGTCATGGAGAAGAGAGCCGTCGCGGCCAGGAAGATGGCGAAGGCGACCAGCGCCTGGCTGGCGAGCCCGGCCGGCAGCACGTGGTGGGTGGCCGCGAAATGGGTCGTCATGGCGCAGGCCTGGATCGCAAAACCCTGCAGGATCCACGCCTTGCCGGCGTCGCGATCGGCGGCGCGCCCGCCCAGCCACAGGCCCGCCACGGAGCCCACGCCGATCATCGCCTGGAAGACCCCGACGCCGGCGCCGGTCACGCCGGCCCCCACCCGCACGATCGGGGCGATGTAGAGGTTGAGCGTCATGTTGGCGGCGAAGGTCAGGAAGCTGGTCATGTAGAGCGGCCAGATCGCCGGGATGGAGATACGCCCGCCGCTTCGCTTCGGCGGCGCGGGGACACGCGGCAGGAAGAGCAGCACCCCGGCCAGGGCGAACGCCGCCAGCGCTGCGGCCACCAGGAAGGTCGCCCGCCAGCCGAACATCGAGCCGATGACGCTGCCCGCCGGCACACCCAGCGCGAAGGCCAGCGTCATGCCGCCCGCGACCGTGGCCAGCGCCGAGCCGCGCCGTTCGGGCGGGACCAGCGACGCCGCTGCGACGCTGGCCGCCGGCCCGGACATGGCGCCGGCCAGGCCCGCAAGGGCGCGCAACGGCAGCAGCAGCTCGAAGGTCGGCGCCAGGGCGCAGGCCAGGTGCATCGTCAGGCCGAAGCTGAGCCCGCCGATCACCACCAGCTTGCGGTCCGCCCGCGACAGCAGCCAGGCGACCACCGGGCCCAGCAGCGCCGAGGTCAGGACGTAGGCGGTCTGCAGTTGTCCGGCGACCGCAGTTGTGACCCCGAGGTCGGCCGCCAGTTCCTCCAGCAAGCCGGCGAAGATGAACGCCGCCGACCCGAACGCGAAGGTGCACATGGTCAGCACGAGCACGCGCGGGTTCATCGGTGAAAGCTCGCGCGGTCCCGCCCCATGAGCCGCAACGTAGCGGCGCTTTCGCCCTTGCGCGAAGCTCAGAAAACCTGAAACGCCACCCAGACCAGGGATGCGAAGGTCGGGTAGGCGGTCAGGCCGAGCCCGTAGGCTCGCGCCCAAGGGGCCATCAGGTAGCCGATCCAGAAGGCTGCGCGGCCCACGCCGAACAGCAGCGCCAGCGCCGGGATCAGGCCGAGGTCCTGCGGCGCCAGGGTCAACGCAAGGCCCGTCCAGGCGATCGCCGCCATTACCGTCTGTTCGAGGGTGTTGAGGTTGTAGCGCAGGTTGATCTCGAAGCTCCGGCTCGGAACCTCGCGGTCGCCGTCGATGGCGCTCTCCTTGAGGAAGCGCTGGTTGGCCGTCATGCCGATGCCGGCCAGCAGGGCCAGGCCGGGCACGATCATCCACCTGATGGCCAGGGCCAGACGCTCGGCCGTCACGACCTCCGTGGCCGGGCGGCTTCCCACGGCGAGGTTCGCCGTGAACAGGCACGTCGCGATCGCCGCCAGCATCCCGAGCAGGATCAGGAGCTGCTTGCGGCGCATGGCGGTCAGGCCGGCGTCTGCGCCCGCACTCGGGCGCGCAGCACGTCGATGGGGGTCAGGCCCTTGTCCGACTTGAAGTGCCAGTAGGTCCAGCCGTTGCAGGCCGGCTGCGACTGCACCATCGCGCCCACCTTGTGGATCGATCCGGATAGTTCGCCGACGACCAGCGATCCGTCCGCGCGCACGCGGGCGGCGTTGCGACCTTGCGCGCAGTAGAGCACGTCGCCGGGGCGCAGCAGACCGGCCTCCAGCAGATTGCCGAACGGGATGCGTGGCTCGGACTTCTTGGAGCCCGTGATCGCCATCTCCTCGGCGGTCGCCGGGACGACCTGGGCGATGCGCGCTTGGGCGAGCGCGGCGTACTCGCTCTCCCGCTCGATGCCGACGAACCGGCGCCCGAGCCGCCGCGCCACGGCGCCCGTCGTGCCGGTCCCGAAGAACGGGTCGAGGATCACGTCGCCCGGCTTCGTCGAGGCCAGGATCACCCGGTGCAGCAACGCCTCCGGCTTCTGGGTCGGATGCGCCTTGGCGCCCGCGCCGTCCTTCAGACGTTCGTCGCCGGTGCAGAGCGGTAGCGTCCAGTCGGAGCGCATCTGCAGCTCGTCGTTGGCCATCTTCATGGCGTCGTAGTTGAAGGTGTAGCGCCGTGCGCCGCGGCTCTTGGCGGCCCAGATCAGCGTCTCGTGGGCGTTGGTGAAGCGCGTGCCCTTGAAGTTCGGCATCGGGTTGGACTTGCGCCAGACGATATCGTTGAGGATCCAGAATCCCAGGTCCTGCACCGCCGCGCCGACGCGGAAGACGTTGTGGTAGCTGCCGATCACCCAGATCGCGCCGTCGTCCTTCAGCACCCGGCGGCATTCGGCGAGCCAGGCGCGGGTGAAGGCGTCGTAGGCCGCGAAGCTCTCGAACTGGTCCCAGTGGTCGTCGACGGCGTCGACCTTGGAATTGTCCGGCCTCAGCAGGTCGCCGCCGAGCTGGAGGTTGTAGGGCGGATCGGCGAACACGAGGTCCACGGACCGGTCGGGGAGCTTCGCCAGCTCCTCGATGCAGTCGCCCACGATCACGGCGTCGACCGGCAGCCCCATCTCAACCTCACCTCAAACGGAGATTGAATCCTCAGGCTTCTATGGTGAAGGCCGGCCTAACCGGCATGGTCAACAGTAAGTTAACGCGCCCGCCTCACGCGGCCAGGCGCGCCTCGGCGTATGGCTGCAGGGTTGCGAGCAGCTGCGCGACGGGGATCGGCTTGGGGAAGTGTCCGTCGGCGCCCGCGGCGGCGCCGGCCTGCACATGCTCCTGCAGGCAGTTGGCGGAGACGATGAAGATCGGCATCCGAGAGCGGCCGGTGTCGCGCTCCCACTTGCGGATCCGCCGCGTGGCCTCGAGGCCGTCCATCACCGGCATCTGGATGTCCATCAGCACCAGGTCGTAGAGGCCGGTTTCGGCGGCCTCTACGCCCAGCTTGCCGTTCTCGACGGCTGCGTGCGCGAAGCCTCCGGCGTCCAGGATCATCTCGAAGACCTGTCGGTTGACGGGATTGTCCTCGACAATGAGCACGCGGAACGGGCAGGGGGGCTTGGGGTCGGGCATGTGCAGGCTCGTTGAACGACGCCCCTATCACAGCGGCCACTTCCTAAGATCGGGCGACCGACCCCGCGCCGACTGCATGACAGTTTGTCGCAGTCGTATTCATACGGAGGGGCCGGTCAGGCCGCTTTCGAGCGCACCTTCGCTGGCCGCGCGGGCAGCGCCAGCGTGAAGGAGAACACCGAGCCCTCGCCCGGCCGGCTCTCGCAGTCCAGTTCGCCGCCCATCAGGCGCACGAGGCCGTCGCAGATGGTGAGGCCCAGGCCCGCGCCATCGTGCCGCCGGGTCGCGGCGCCGTCCGCCTGGCGGAAACGTTCGAACAGCTGGGACTTCAGCGCCGGGTCGAAACCGACGCCGGTGTCGCGAACCTCGAAGCGCACATGGCCACCGTGGCGCATCACGGAGACGACCACCTGGCCGGACTCGGTGAACTTCACGGCGTTGGCGACCAGGTTGCCCAGCACCTGACGCAGCCGGACCGGATCGCAGTCGACGGCCTCGCCGGCGCCCGGCCCCATCTCCACCGACAATGTAAGCCCCTTCTCTTCCGCGCGGGCGGCGAACAGGGCGCGGACGGACTCCGCCAATTCCGAGAGCTCCACCGCATCGAGGCGCAGTTCGACCGCGCCGGCCTCGATGCGGGCCAGGTCAAGGAGGTCGCCCAGCAGCGTGTCCAGGAGGCCGCCGGAGTTCTCGATCACCTTCAGCATCTCGCGCTGGCGGTCTGAGAGCTCGGTCGTGGCAAGCACGCGGGCGACGCCCAGGACCCCGTTCAGGGGCGTGCGGATCTCGTGGCTCATGTTGGCCAGGAACTCCGTCTTGGCGCGGTTGGCGGCCTCGGCGGAGTCGCGGGCCTCGGCCAGCGCCCGGGCGGTCTCCTGCTGCTCGCTGATGTCGGTCATCACCGCCACTCCGCCGCCGTCCGGCGTCGCGAAGGCCTCGTGGCGGATCCAGCGTCCGTCGGGCAGGCGCAGATCGGCCGGCGGGACGGTCTCGCCGCGCACGTGGGCCTGCCAGCGGGCCTCCGCGTCGGGATTGTCGATGTCGCGCCAGCCGGCGAGATGGGCCGCCCGTACGATGGCGCCCCGCGTGTCACCGGGCTCCGGCGTGACACCACAGCCGCGCATCAGCTGCGAGAAGGCTTCATTCCAGCTGAACAGGCGCCCCTCCGGATCGAAGAACGCAAGGCCCACAGGGGCGACGTCGAGGGCGGCCTTGAGGCCGTGCAGCGTCGAGCGCCGGCCCAGCCGCTCCATGAGGAAGAGGCTGAGACAGGCGAGGAAGATCGCGCCGGCCAAGGCCGCGGTGGCGATGGCCAGCATGCCGCGGCCGATCAGGACCGCCGGCATGGCGATGGCGGGGTTGGGCGCCATGGTCAGCGCCGTCATCGCGGTGAAGTGCAGGCCTACGATCGCCAGCACCAGGGCCGTCGCCGGGCCGATCCATGACCAGCGGCTCTTCAGGACCGCCCGCATCTCGAAAGCCGCCATCGCGCCCAGCGCGCCGATGGCGAGCGAGGCGGCGATGTAGCCCCACTCCCAGTGGGTGGAGACCGGCGCGCGCACCGCGGCCATGCCGGTGAAGTGCATCGCGCCGACGGAGGCGCCGGTGAACGCGCCGCCCAACAGGCGCGCGGCGCGACCCGGGTGCAGCACCGGCAGGGCGAAGCCTGCGCCCATGCCCAGGATCGCGATCAGCAGGGAGGCGGCCGAGACGAAGGGCTCGTATCCGATCGGCAAGGTCGGCTGGTAGGCCAGCATGGCGATGAAGTGGGTCGCCCAGACGCCAGACCCGGCCACCATTCCGGTCATCCCGGCCCACGCCCAGCGCATGCCGTGCGTCGTCTTCAGGCTGCGTTGATGGAAACCGAAGGCCGCGCAGCACGCGGTCGCGCAGATCACCGCCGCCACGGCCACCAGCCGCAGGTCGTGGTCCTGGTAGATGCAGGAGAGGACGGCGAACATGGGCACCTTGCGCGGGTCGGCGGCGAGCTTGGCCGTTTGGAGTTAAGATTCCGCCAGTTGACCGCAGGTTGCGGTAGTTGGCGCCCGCGGACGCGGCGTTAGGTCCCGAAGGCCCGTTCGACCCGCTCGATGGCCTCGGCGACCTGGGTGGCCGACGGCTGCTGCTTGGGCAGGCGGTTCCAGGCGTCCAGCGCGGCGACCTTGTAGGCCTCCGCCAGGGTCGGGAAGTTGAAGGTGTTCTCGACGAAGTACTCGAGCGTGCCTTCCAGGTTCAGCACCGCCTGGCCGATGTGGATCAGCTCGGT
>CAZBXO010000170.1:0-2290 GCA_964495645.1 uncultured Phenylobacterium sp.
GGCGGCGATGGTGCCCTTCCCCGAAGCCGCCGGGCCATCGACGGTGATGACGAAGCTCACGCCCTCGCCCCCGTGCGCTGCGCAGCGGCGCCGAGAGGGAGAGGGGGCGTCACGCCGCCACCGCCTCGCCGATCTCCGCACCCAGGCCGCGCATGAGGTCGACGAAGCCGGGGAAGCTGGTGGCGATCATGCCGGGCTCGTCGACCGTCACCGGCGTTTCCGCGGCCAGGCCCAGAACGAGATGGGACATGGCGATGCGATGGTCGCCGTGTGTGGCCACCCGCGCGCCGCCGGCCACCAGGTGGTTGGCGCGCTTGGCGCCGACCACGGTGAGGCTGTCCGGACCCTCCTCGACGCCGACGCCGCAGGCCGCGAGCCCGGCCGCCATGAGCGCGATCCGGTCGCTCTCCTTGACCCGCATCTCGCCGATGCCGCGCATCGCGGTCGGCCCGTCGGCGAAGGCCGCGGCCACGGCGAGGATCGGGTACTCGTCGATCATCGAGGGCGCGCGCTCGGGCGGCACCTCGACGCCGGTGAGCTCGCAGTGCCGCGCGGTCACGTCGCCGACCAGCTCGCCGCCTTCCTCGCGGACGTTCAGCACCGACAGGTCCGCGCCCATGTCGCCCAGGGTCTCCAGCAGCCCGATCCGCAGCGGGTTGAGCAGCATCCCCTCGACGGTCACCTCCGAGCCGGGCGTGACCAGCGCCGCCACCAGCGGGAACGCGGCCGAGGACGGGTCCCCCGGCACGCGCACACGGATGCCGGTCAGCCGCTGGCCGCCGGCCAGCCGGATGCGCCGCCCGGCGCCCTCCTCCGCGACGTCGACCTCGGCGCCGAAGCCGCGCAGCATGCGCTCGGTGTGGTCGCGGGTGGCCTCCGGCTCGATCACCTCGGCGCCGCCGTCGGCGTTGAGGCCTGCCAGCAGGACCGCCGACTTCACCTGCGCCGAGGGCTCCGGCAAACGGTAGGAGATCGCCTTCAGCCCACCGCCCTTCAGCGTCAGCGGCAGGCGGCCGCCGGCGCGGCAGATCCAGGACGCGCCCATCTCGCCGAGCGGCTTCAGCACCCGGTGCATCGGCCGCCCGCGCAGGGATAGGTCGCCGGTGAAGGTCGCGGCCAGGTCGAAGCCCGCCGCCGCCCCCATGATCAGCCGCACGCCGGTGCCGGCGTTGCCGCAATCGATCACGTCGGCGGGCTCGGAGAAGCCGCCACGGCCGTCGACGCGCCAATGGCCTTCGGCGGCCAGCCGTTCCACCCCCGCGCCGAACGCCGCCATGGCCGCGGCAGTGCGGCGCACGTCGTCGCCCTCCAGCAGGCCCTCGATCTCGGTCACGCCGCTAGCCAGCGCGCCCAGGATCAGCGCCCGGTGGCTGATGGACTTGTCGCCTGGCGCGCGCAAGACGCCCTTCAGCGGACCCGCTCGCCGGGCGGTCAGATGCGCCGCCGTCATCGCCTGGAAACGAGCCTCCGCAACCGCCGAATTTCCCAGAGGGGGATTGCTTTGACAGCGGCGGTTGCGCGTGGCAAGGGACCCCGCTTTTCGACAATCCCACTCAAGAGGGCCGCCTCCTTTGGCCAATCCCGAGCTCGGCGCCAAGCAGATCTGTCCGACCTGCCAGGCGAAGTTCTACGACCTGAACAAGCGCCCGGCGCACTGCCCCAAGTGCCACAGCGAATTCGATCCCGACGAGGCGGTGCGCAACCGGCGCGTCCGCGCCCGCACGCTCACGCCCGAACCGGACGAAGCGGAGGATCAGGTCGTCGACAAGGAACGCGACGAGGACGAGGAAGAGGAAGAGGAAGCGGTCACCCCCGAACTCGACGAAGTGGCCGACGAGCCCCCGATCGCGTCCGACGAGGATGAGGAGGGCGCGGACGCAGCCCCGGCCGTCTCCGAGGACCTGGGGGAGTTCACCGACGACGAGGACGTCGAGGACGACGCCGACGTGCCGTTCCTCGAGGACGAGGACGAGGACGACTTCGACGAATCCGAGATCGAGGGCCTGCCCGACGAGGGCGACGAGGACCGCTGATTCCCACCGCTCATCCCGCGGGATGAGCGGATCTTGGAGAGAAAGGGATTGCGTCGAAAAAGCCCGCATCAGCGGGCTTGATCGCGCGGGGCCGTTTGACTAGGTTCCGCGCCTCCCGGGCGACCGGGAACCGAAAGACCTCGGGGCTATAGCTCAGTTGGTAGAGCGCTTGAATGGCATTCAAGAGGTCAGGAGTTCGACTCTCCTTAGCTCCACCATGAACCCCGCCGGCAAGCCGCTGGCGGGGTTCGCCTTTT
>CAZBXO010000170.1:2390-7627 GCA_964495645.1 uncultured Phenylobacterium sp.
GTCAGTCCGCCGCTCCGTCGATAGTCGGCCTCCAGTCTGGCGATGGACCGGAACTCCGCGCGTAGGCGCTTACTCTCGCGTGTCGTAAGCGAGCCGTCGCGGACGCCAGCATCGATTCGCCGGTCGAGTTCCTGCTGGCGCTCGTTCACGCCAACCCACTTGCGATCCTGCCGGTCGTGTCGCTCGTCACGGATACGGGCGCTCAGCCCGTCGAAGCGCCGCTCGAGATCGCTGCGTTCCCAGCCGGAAAGGCCACCTTTGCGGTATCGCGACTCCAGGCGCGCGAGGCCGCGGAATTCCCGCCTGAGCGAAAGCGCCTCGGCGTGCGAAAGATCGCCCCGGCGTACGCCCTCGTCGATACGCGCATCCAGGCTCCGCTGGCGCTGGTTGATGGAGGCCTGGCGGTCCTGGTCATCGTTTCGCTGCCGATAGACCTGGGCGCTCAATCTGTCGAAGCGGCGGTCGAGTTCGGCCTGCTCCCACGCGTTGAGGCCACCCCTCGCGTACGTCCGCTCGAGCAGGTTCAGATCCGCCACCTGGCCGCGCAGACGTCGCGCCTCCCGGGTCGTGAGCGCGCCGTCACGGACGCCGGCATCGATCCTGCGGGTCAGCCAGCGCTGACGCTCGTCGAGGGAGAGACGGCGCACCTCTCCGGGCGCGAGGAGGTCGAAGATGTCTGCGATGACATCACCGACCGGCCCGGGAGGTGTCTGGGCGCTGGCGGGCGCGATGACGCCTGCGGTCAGGACGAGAGCGGCGACAGTGGTGGTGAGGTGTTTCATGCGGTGCTCCTGCGCGCCTGCAGCGCTGTGGCGGATGACGACGTGGCGGGATCATTGGGCGCGCGCCGTAGTCCGCTTGGGTCGGCGGCGCAGACGCCACGTTTCCAAGGGCAACCCCCCGCCGTCAGCGAGGTTTCAACAAAACATCGTGCTACGATAAATTAGTGCGCCGTCGGACAGGCGGCGATGGCGGCGTTCGTGCCGGAGAGCTGGCTAGGCTGCTTCCTTCCAGATGGGCTCCGGCGCCACGTGCAGTGGACACGGGGCGACCTCGGTCACGGCCGGCAGGCCCGCGAGCTCGTTGGCGAAGCCGTGGTTGACGTCGCGGTGGTGGGCCTCGTCGGCGCGGACCACCTCGACCACGTCGCGCAGGCGCGCGTCGGCCGGCAGGGCCCAGTAGCGCAAGGCGATCGCGGGCGCTGGCGTGTTCTGCGAGCGCCCCGCGTCGATGTCGGCGAGATAGTGGGTGTAGCTGATCACCGCCTCCTCCTCGAAGTAGCCGACCACGCGGTGGGCGGTCTTCGGACTCATGAGATAGAGGCCGAAGAAGCAGAGGTAGAAGACCCATTGGACCGCCACGACGACGAGGCGTTCGAAGAGCGTCGGCTTGCACACCTCGATGAAGGTCATCAGGTGCATGCGCTCGTTCTCGGCCTCGTCCAGCAAGGTCCTGATCCAGCCATGGTCGTCTTCCATACGGCGCAGGCAGCGCAGGTGGACCAGCATCCCGCCGACCATCCCGGGCACCGCCGCGACAGTCTCCAGAACGACGGCGCGGTGACCGTAGCGCTTTGCGAAGAAGGTGTCGGCGACGAACCGCAGGGCCTTCACGAAGGTCAGGGCGACGCGGTCGGACGGGCCGGCGGGGCGATGATGGACCGTGGTGTCGACCTTGGGTGCGGGCATGGGGGCCTCCCTCGAAGGCCGGGCGCGCGGCCGCGGCCTGCGACACAGATGTAGGAACCGACTGCGTCTCCCGAAAGCCGCCGGAGGTCGGTCAGTTCCCGGGCCACCCCAGAGCGGCCAGCTCGTGGATCTCGGCCCGGTCGGCGGGGAGGATGAAGCCGGCGCGGATGGCGCGGTCCAGCGCCGCGTCGAACTTGCGCAGGTAGTCGGCCTTGCCGCCCGGATAGAGCCGCTTCAGCGTGGCCGCGTCGTAGGGCTCGGCCGTCCCCACGAGGAAACCGTACGGGCCGCCCGCGTTGCCCATGCCGGAGAGCTTCGAGACGGGAGCTTCGACCCAGGGTCCGCGAATGCCGCCCCTGGCGTTGCCGTTGGCGTCCAGCAAGAGGGTCGGCGGCGCGTCGGCCCTGGCCGGCGGCGTGACCTCGATCCGCGGCGCCCGCGCCGGCGCCTGGCCGGTTCGGACCCAGCGGTCGAGGCCGGCCAGCGCCGCCTGGGCCACGTAGTGGTGCTGCGGGCTGTTGTTGATCGGCTTGGCCATGGTCGCCCCGAACAGCGCCGTGGTCGGCCGCCAGAGCTCGGCCAGCTTCGCCACGGGCGTGGTCCCGGAGTCCGCGCCGCCGACCAGGAACAGGTAGTTGTCGGCGTGCGACGTCCCCGGCATCTCCCAGATCCGCAGGCGCGCGTTGTCGTCCTGCCGCGCGGCCCAGAAGCCGGAGAGGCCGGAGCCGATCAGGTCGGTTTCGGCGATCAGCGTCACCACCGGCGCGCGCACATCCGTGCGGATGCGCACGCCGGCCGGTCCGCGGGCGTTGGGTCCGCCGCGCATGGCCGCGGTCTCGGGCGGCGGCGCGCCGCCGAACCGCGAGTGGATGAAGAAGCCGTCGTAGACCTTGGCCAGCGGGTCGATGGCGTTGACGTAGGTGGTCAGGAACACCGCCGACTGGCTCTCGCCGGCCGAGAGCACCCGCCTGGCCTTCAGCGGGCCCAGCACGTCGCCCTCGCGCACCGCGCGGCCGGCCTGGCTGTAGATGTCGAAGGCGTAGCCGTCGCCCGGATGGACCAATGACCCGTAGCGCGCCGGGTTGGCCTTCTTCAGCGGCATGCCGGCGCCGCCGAGGCTGGGCCCGCCCTCGACGCCCACCCGCTGGGCGGAGACCGCCACGTAGGCGTAGCCGCTGCGCAGCATCTCGCGGTGGCTGAACGTCCAGTCCGGCCCGGAATCTAGGCCGGCGGTGACGTTCAGCCATTCGACCACCGCCGCGCCGTTGAACCTCTTCGGATCGCTCGGTCGAACGACGACGATGCGGGTCGCGTAGGGTGCGCTGCCGGCCGCCACGGCCGTCCAGGCCCCGTCCGCCGTGGGCTCGCCGGTCAGCTTGTAGGACTGCGCGTCACCGGAGATGACGTACTCGCTGACCTCGTAGCCCAGCGCCTTCAGGTCGAAGCCGCCCAGCCCCAGGAACGGCGCCCCGGCCGCCTCGATCTTGTTCACCGCCGGCGGGGCCGCGACGGCCGCGCCGCCAAATGCAAGGCTGACCGCCGCCAGCACGCCCGCAAACCCGAACCGTCCCGCCATCGCCGCCTCCAGCCAGTCCAGGCTGACTCTAGCCCCACTTCCGCGGCGGCAGGAATCCGGAACCCGCCACGCCGCACGCGGTTTAGCTGCGCGGGCCTGGGATACGGAGTTTCTGATGCGCTTCACCCTTCTGGCGCCCCTCATCGCCCTCGCCCTGGGCGCCCAGGCCCTGGCGCAGCCCGCCGTCCCGACCACGCCGGCCGGCAAGCCGGTCAACCCGACGGGGACCGCGGCCAACACCAGCGCGACGGCGACCGCCCTGCGGGTCGGCCAGTCGGTCGTCGACTCGACCGGCCTCACCATCGGCAAGCTGAGCGAACTGAAGGCCGACCCTGCCGGCAAGCCGATGGCCACCATCCAGCTTGGAACCGGGCCGGAGACGGTCACCGTGGAGGCCGACCGCTTGACCATCCGCGGGCAGGTCGCCTCGATCAACGCCACACAGGCCGAGCTGAAGGCCACGGCTGCGAAGAAGCCGCCCGTCTGATCAGGCGGCCCGCTTCGTCCAGCGGCCGAGGTCGCGCTCGCGGGCCATGAGCGCGAGGCCGGCGGCGATCGACTCCAGTTCCGCGCCGGTCTCGATGCGGCTGGGCTCGAAGCGCCGGTGGAAGATGGCCCGGACCGCGGGCACCAGCGAGGAGCCGCCGGTCAGGAAGATGCGGTCGATCCCCTCGGCCGGCAGGTTGGCGTTGGCGAGCGCCGCGTCCACCGCCTGCTCGATCAGGGTGAGCTCGGGCTCGATCCAGCGCTCGAAGGAGGATCGCTTCACGCCCCCCACCAGCGAGATCGACCCGGCTTCGAAGCGGAACTCGGCCTCGTCCTCGAACGACAGCGCTTCCTTCAGCTTCGAGACCGAGCGGTAGAGGCGATAGCCGTAGTTCTCGTCGAGTGTCTCGACGAGGCGGGCGATCTTCTCCGGCTCGGCGGCCTCCTTCACCATCCGGCGGATGTCGCGCATGTCGCGGCTGGCGCGCATCAGCGCCAGCTGGTCCCAGCGGGCGAAGGCCGAGTACCAGCGGCTCGGCACCGGCAGCACCTTGCCCATCGAGACATAGGTCGACCCCTTGCCCAGCGCCGGCGAGACCAGCCGGTCGATGATCCGGTAGTCGAAAGCGTCGCCGGCGACGCCGACGCCCGCGCGGCCGAGCGGGATGGCGCGCATCTCGCCCGCATGCCGCTCGAAGCGGATGATCGAGAAGTCCGACGTGCCGCCGCCGAAGTCGCCGACCAGCACGGTGGCGTCGTGGTCGAGCTCGCGTGCGAAAAAGAAGGCCGCGCCCACCGGCTCGTAGGCGTAGAGGATCTCCTGCACCCCCAGCCGCCTGAACGCGATCTCGTAGCGCTCCAGCGCAAGGGCTTCCGACGGGGCGGCGCCGGCGAAGGTCACGGGCCGGCCGACGATCACCCGATCCGGGATTTCCGCCAGTTCGCCGCCGGCATAGTCGCGCACCTTCAGCAGGAAGGTGGAGAGCAGGTCCTCGAACCGGTAGCGCCGGCCCAGGATCTGGGTCTCGGTGAAGCTCTCGGCGGCCGCGAAGCTCTTGAACGACTGGATGAACCGCGTCTCGGCGGGGTCCTCCACATAGGCCTCGATCGCCCACGGACCGGCCGCGATCGAGCGTTCAGACGGCAGCTCCGGCGGCGCGTAGAAAGAGAGGCATGAGCGGAAGGCGAACAGCCTTCCTTCCGGGGCCTGGAACTGCACGAGATGCGACGGCCCGTCAGCGCCCGCCAGCGCGAGCACCGTGTTGGTCGTTCCGAAGTCGATCCCGAGTGAAAACGGGTTGGCCATGGCGCCGCTCGCGGAAGGGCGGGCCTGATAGCAAATGAGTTGCGCGCTGTCTCCCTCTCCCCCGAGCCCGCGCAGCGGGCGACGAGAGGGAGAGGGCGGGGAGTGGGCGGCGCTGTCCCGCCGCCTCTTACGTGGAAGTCGACCTCCACCGCGCAAGACCGGTCGTCTTCGCCGCCCACTC
>CAZBXO010000171.1:0-7602 GCA_964495645.1 uncultured Phenylobacterium sp.
GCGCAAGAAGCCCGACATCCTGCAGGCCTCGCGCAAGCGCCGCATCGCGGCCGGCTCGGGTGTCGACGTGGCCGAGGTCAACCGGCTGCTGAAGCAGCACCGGCAGATGGCCGACGCGTTCAAGATGCTGTCGAAGAACGGCGGCAAGGGCTTCGGCCAGCTTGCCCGGATGATGGGCGGCGGCGACATGGACCCCGCCAAGCTGGCCGAGATGGCCGGCGTCAAGGCGACCCCGGAGCAGCTCGAGGAGCTGGCCTCCAAACTCCCGCAAGGCCTCGGCGGCAGGCCGGGCGGCGGCGGGGGCTTCCGACTTCCCGGCCTCGGGGGCGGTCTGCCGCCGGGCGTGAACCCCTTCAAGAAGTAAGGTCTAGAGAGAACCCAGATGCTGAAGATCCGACTGGCCCGTGGCGGCGCCAAGAAGAGGCCCTACTATTCGATCGTCGTGGCCGACAGCCACTCCCCGCGCGACGGCCGCTTCATCGAGAAGGTCGGCGCCTACAACCCGCTGCTCAAGAAGGACGACCCGAACCGGGTGACGCTCAAGCAGGAGCGGATCGAGGAGTGGCTGAAGAAGGGTGCGCAGCCGACCGACCGCGTCGCGCGCGAGCTCGGCAAGCTGGGCCTGGTGAAGTGGGAAGCCGGCTCCAACCCGAAGAAGGGTGAGCCGGGGACCAAGGCCAAGGAACGCGTCGAGGAGCGCGCCAAGCGCGAGGCCGACCGCGCCGCGGCGGCCGAGGAGGCCAAGAACAACCCGCCGCCGGCCGAAGAGCCGGTCGTCGAGGAGGCCCCGGTCGAGGCCGCCGCCGCCGAGGAAGCCCCGGCGGCCGAGGCCGCTGAGGAAGCCCCGGCCGAGGAAGCCGCCGCCGAGCCGGCCGCCGAGGCTGCCGATGCGGTGAGCGAAGAGACGCCGGCCGCGGAGACCACGTCCGAAGGCGGCGAAGAGAAGACGGAAGGCTGACGTCGGCGTGAGCGACGCGCGGGTCCTGGTCGGCCGGGTTGCGGGCGCGTTCGGCGTCCGTGGCGAGGTGCGGATCACGGCCTACACAGCCGAGCCGCTCGCGCTCCTCGCCTACAAGCACCTGCAGCGTGAGGACGGCTCGCCGGCCCTCACGCTCGGATCCGGCCGGGCGGCCAAGGGCGGCATCGTCGCCCGCGCCGCCGAGATCGAGACCCGTGAGCAGGCCGAGGCGCTGCGGGGCCTGCGGCTCTACGTCCCCCGCGCCGCGCTGCCGGAGCCGGAAGAGGACGAGTTCTACGTCACCGACCTGATCGGCCTGGCCGTCGAGACGCCTGACGGCGCGCCGCTCGGCCGCATCAAGGCCGTCGAGGACTTCGGGGCCGGCGACCTGATCGAGGTCGAGCCGGCGGAAGGGCCCTCCTGGTACCTGCCGTTCACGAAGGACGCCGTGCCGCAGGTGCGGATCGCCGAGGGCCGCATCGTGGCCGTTCGGCCAGAGGAGACGGAGTAGCGACGGCCAGTCTAGCGCCCAAGGAAGTTGCCCACCCGGCGTTCCGCCACGGACTTCACGCCTTCGAGGTAGTCGGCGGTCTTGCGCAGCCAGCCCTGTTCGACGGCTTCCTTGTCGGTCTGGGCGCGGACGGCGGCGGCGAGGTCGCCGCGCATCGTCTTGCGGGTGGAGACGATCGCCAGCGGCGCGTTCTCGGCGATCTCTTTGGCCAGGCGCAGGGCGGCGGGCCGCAGCTCTTCGAGCGGCACGACCTCGTCGGCGAGGCCCCAGGCCAGCGCCTCCTCGGCCTTCACGCGCCGGGCGGTGAGGCACATCAGCTCGGCCTTCGAGTTCCCGACGAGGCGCGGCAGGGTGTGGGTGAGGCCGAAGCCCGGGTGGAAGCCCAGCTTCACGAAGTTGGCGGCGAACTTGGCGTCCGGCGAGGCGATGCGGAAATCGGCCATCACCGCCAGCCCGAGGCCTGCGCCCACGGCCGCGCCCTGCACCGCCGCCACGATCGGCTTCTGCGCCGAGAACAGGCGGACCGCCTCGTCGTAGAGCGGGTTGACGGAACCCAGGCCGCCCTGGTCCTCGCGGTTCACCAGATCGGCGCCGGCGCAGAAGTTCTTGCCCTCGGCCTGCAGCACCGAGCAGCGCAGTTCGACCTCCTTGTCGATGGCGTCGAAGCAGTCGGCGAGGTCGCGCATGAACTCGACGGTGACGTGATTGTGCGGCGGCCTGTCGATGGTCACCACCGCGACGTTACCGTCCCTGGCGACCGAAACGTGTTCCCCGAATTGCGTCTGCATCACTTCCTCGTTCCCAGCAGGTTGCGGGCCACCACCCATTTGTGGACCTCGGTGGGCCCGTCGTAGATGCGCATGGTGCGGAGCTTGGCGCTCATCATCGAGAGCGGCAGCTCCTTCGTCATCCCCATGGCGCCGAATGTCTGCATGGCGCGGTCGACCGTCTCGTAAGCCATCTCGGTGGCGAACCACTTGATCATCGAGATCTCGGAGCGGACGTCGCGGCCCTGGTCGATCTTCCAGGCGCACTCGTAGGTCATCAGCCGGGTCGCGTGGATCTTGGTGGCGGCCTCGGCCACCCACCACTGGATCGCCTGCCGCTCGGAGAGCGGCACCCCGAACGTCTTCCGCTGCGGGGCGTACTCGAGAATCATGTCCAGCGCCCGCTGCGCCATGCCGATGGACCAGGCGGCCATCTGGATGCGCCGGGTGCCGAGCCGCAGCTGCATCGGCGCGAAGCCCGCGCCCTCCTGGCCGAGCAGCTTCCAGCCCTCGACGCGGCAGTCCTCCAGGGCGATCTCGTAGGTGTAGGTCCCGCCGACCATCGGGATCTTGCGCAGCACGTTGAAGCCGGGCGTCCCCTTGTCGACCAGGAAGGCGGTGATGCCGCCGCGGGCCTTCTTCTCGGGGTCGGTGAGCGCCATCAGGATGGTGAAATCGGCGTCGGCGGCGCGGCTGATCCAGATCTTGCGCCCGTTGATCACCCAGTCGTCGCCGTCCTTCACCGCCCGGGTGGTCATCGCCGCCGGGTCGCCGCCCGCGCCGGGCTCAGAGATGCCGATCGCCGAGATGGTCTCGCCGCGGACGTAGGGCTCCAGGTAGGCCTTCTTCTGGCGATCGTTCACGGTCGCCATCAGCATGCGCAGGTTCGGGCTGTCCGGCGGCAGGGTGTAGGGCGTGATCGTCTTGCCGATCTCCTCCTCGACGCCGACGAGGGCCACCATCGGCAGGTCCGAGCCGCCGATGTCCTCCGGCGCGTCGAGGCCCCAGAGGCCGAGCTCCTTGGACTTCTCGTCGAGCCGGGCATGGTCCGCGGGAGCGATGCCGAGGCCCCCGCCGTCGGCGTCGCGCTTCATGACGCCGGCTTCCAGCGGCATGAGCTCGTCCTTCACGAACCTGGCGACCAGGTCCTTGAGCATGCGGTGCTCTTCGGCGAGCTCGAACTGCATGGGCTTCCCCCCGGACCTTCGTCTGTGTTTGAAGGCATCATAACGACGCGTTCGAGGTAGGGGAGACGTCACGTTGGGTCAGGCAAGGAAGCTGGCGGACAAGCCCACCGGGCCGCTCACCGGCGTGCGCATCGTCGACCTGACCTCGGTGGTGAACGGCGCGTACGGCACCCAGATCCTCGCCGACCAGGGCGCCGACGTGATCAAGGTCGAGGACCCGGGCGGCCAGCGCGGCGACGGCGGGGACATCATCCGCTGGGCGGGCGTCCCGCCGGAGAACGCGCCCCGCGGCATGGGCCCGATCTTCGTCACCATCAACCGCAACAAGCGATCCGTCGTCCTCGACCTGACCAAGCCGCAGGACAAGAAGAAGCTCGAGCGGCTGATCAAGACGGCGGACGTGTTCGCCGCCTCGGTGCGCTACGCGGGCCTGAAGCGCCTGGGCCTCGCCTACGAAGACGTGGCGGCGATCAAGCCGGACATCGTCTACGTCCATGCCGCGGGCTACGGCTCCGACGGCCCCTATGCCGGCGAACCGGCCTACGACGACCTGATCCAGTCGGCCTCCGGACTGGCCGACGTCCTGACCCGCTGGGACGGCAACGACACCCCGCGCATCCTGCCGACCCTGGTGGCCGACAAGGTCTCGGGCCTGTTCCTCAGCCAGGCGATATCCGCGGCGCTCTACCACCGCCAGCGGACAGGAGAGGGCCAGTTCGTCGAGGTGCCGATGCTGGAGTGCATCACCAGCTTCCTGCTGGTCGAGCACCTGTTCGGCCATACCTACGAGCCGCCCACCGCCCAGTGGGGCTACACCCGCGTGCTCAATCCCTACCGCAAGCCGTTCAAGACCAAGGACGGCTGGATCGGCCTCTTGCCGTACACCGACAAGCAGTGGGACCAGTTCTTCGAGGCCGCCGGCATGGGCGAGGCGATCGCCAAGGACCCCCGGTTCTCCGACTACTTCACCCGCTCCAAGCACATCAGCGAGCTCTACGCCCAGGTGGAAATCGCCGCGGCCACCAAGACCACCGACGAATGGATCGCGCTCCTGAAGCCGCTTTCCATCCCGATCGTGAAGACCAACCGCCTGGACGACCTGCCGGAGGACCCGCACCTCAAGGCCGTCGACTTCTTCCAGACCTACGAACACCCGGGCCTCGGCCAATACCGCCAGATGCGCCCGCCGGTCCGCTTCTCGAAGACGCCGTCGAACATCCGCATGCACCCGCCGGAACTGGGCGAGCACACCGACGAGGTGCTGGGGGAGGAGTAGCTAGCCCTCCTGGAACCGCACGCCGGCCTCGCGTTCGCACTCGGCCGCCAGCTCCTTGAACAGGAGCGAGAGGATCACCAGCGCCCGGCCTTCGACATCGGGCGCCTCGGCGCCGGGGTGCCAGTCGACGGCCATGTCGAAGGCGAGCTCGGGGATGAGGGCGCTTCGGGCGACGACGCCGACGATGGCGGAGCCCGGCTGGCCGGGCTGGGCCTTGGCGGCGACGCTCCAGCGTACCGGCTCGGGCGCATCGGTCATCTAGAGGCGCTCCATCTGCTCGAGCTCGCGCGCCGCACCGACGATGGCCGGATAGGGATGCAGCACGAGGCTGGTCGGGATCGCCTTCACATAGTCGGAGAGGCGGCCCTTGGCCTCGAAGCGGTCGCGGAACGGGCCGCTCGCCAGGCGGTCGGCCATGCGCGGGGCGATGCCGCCGGAGACGAACACGCCGCCGCGCGCCCCGAAGGTCAGCGCCAGGTCGCCGGCCACCGCACCCATGATGCCGGCGAAACGATCGAGCGTCGCCGAAGCCAGCGGTTCGCCGGCCAGGCCCTGCTGCATCACCGACTGCTCGTCGGGGAGCTTCGCCTCCGCGCCCTCGATCTCGGCGAGCGACTGGTAGAGATCGAAGAGACCGCCGCCCGAGAGGATGCGTTCGATGGAGGCGCGGCCCTGCCGCGCGGTGATCCGCCGCCAGATCTCCACTTCGACCTCGTCGGACGGCGCGAAGCGGGCGTGGCCGCCCTCGGTCGCGATGGCTACGTCGCCACGGTCGCTGCGCGCCAGGCCCGCGACGCCGAAGCCGGTGCCGGCGCCCAGCACCACCATCGGGCAGTCGTGGGCTCCGCGGCCGATCTTGCGCCCGATGGGGCGAAGTTCGTCCTCGGACAGCCGGGGGCAGGCCAGCGCCTGGGCGGCGAAGTCGTTGACCAGCTTGACCGCCTCGAACTCGAAGTGGGCCAGCAGGTCGCCTTCGGAAATCTGCCAGTCGAGGTTGGTGAACTCGATCTCGCCGTTGAGCACCGGACCGGCCACGGCGATCACCGCACGCGGCGGCCGCCTCCGGCCGACCGTGGTTTCCATGTACTCGGCCAGCACGGCCGTGAGGCTGGGATAGTCCTTGGCCAGGAAGGTCCGCGGGTGGCGCACGTGGCCCTGCGGGTCGACGAGGGCGAAGCGGGCGTGGGTGCCGCCGACGTCGCCGACGACGCCGTTCCAGACAGGCTTCATCACGCGGCCTCGAACAGGCTGCAGGCCCCGGCGTCGGCGGGACCCGCGGCCTTGCGCATCCAGCCGAAAAGCTCGCGGCCGTAGCCGAAGTGGGCGGCGGGCCGGGGCGCCGGGTCGCGCGCCATCAGCTCGCGCGGATCGAGGCGGATGTCGAGCTGGCCGGCCTCGGCGTCGAGGCGGATGACGTCCCCGTCGCGCACATAGGCCAACGGGCCGCCGCCGGCCGCCTCCGGGGTGACGTGGATCGCCGCGGGCACCTTGCCGCTGGCGCCCGACATCCGTCCGTCGGTGACCAGGGCCACCTTGAATCCCCGGTCCTGCAGCACCCCCAGCGGCGGGGTCAGCGAATGCAGCTCCGGCATGCCGTTGGCGCGCGGGCCCTGGAAGCGGACGACGGCGACGAAGTCGCGGTTCAGTTCGCCGGCCTTGTAGGCAGCCAGCAGGTCGTTCTGGTCATCGAAAACGCGGGCCGGCGCCTCGACGGTTCGATGCTCGGGCTTGACCGCGGAGGTCTTGATGACGCCGCGGCCGAGCGGCCCGGAGAGGAGACGCATGCCCCCCTCGGCCTGGAATGGATCGTCCGCGGGCCGCAGGATTTCGTGGTCGAGCGGCGCCTTCGGCCCCTCGCGCCAGACCAGCTGGCCGTCGTCGAGGAAGGGTTCGGCCTGGTAGCGGCGCAGGCCCTGGCCGGCGACGGTCAGCACGTCGTCGTGCGCGAGGCCGGCGTCCAGCAGGGTGCGGGTGACGAAGCTCATGCCGCCGGCCGCGTGGAAGGCGTTCACGTCCTCGGTCCCGTTCGGATAGACCCGTGCGATCAGCGGGGTGACGCGGCTGAGCTGATCCATGTCCTCCCACGTCAGGAGGATCCCGGCTGCGCGGGCCATGGCGATCAGGTGCAGGGTATGGTTGGTCGACCCGCCGGTGGCGAGCAGGCCGGCGACCGCGTTCACCAGGCTTTTCTCGTCGATGACCTGGGCGAAGGGGGCGTAGGCGTTGGTCCCGTCGCGGATCTCCACCGCCCGCTTGGGCGCGGCGGCGGTGAGCGCATCGCGCAGCGGCGTGTTCGGCGAGACGAAGGCGGCGCCCGGCAGGTGCAGGCCGGTCAGCTCCATCATCATCTGGTTGGAGTTGGCGGTGCCGTAGAAGGTGCAGGTGCCGGGCCCGTGGTAGGACTTCATCTCCGAGTCCAGCAGTTCGTCGCGGGTGGCCTTGCCCTCGGCATAGAGGGCCCGGGTCCTGGCCTTCTCGGCGTTGGATATGCCCGAACTCATGGGACCGCCAGGCACGAAGATGGTCGGCAGATGCCCGAAGGCCGCCGCGCCGATGAACAGGCCCGGCACGATCTTGTCGCAGATGCCCAGCATCAGCGCCGCGTCGAAGGCGTCGTGGGTCAAGGCCACCGCCGTCGACATGGCGATCACGTCGCGGCTGAACAGGCTCAGCTCCATACCCGGGCGGCCTTGGGTGACCCCGTCGCACATGGCCGGCACGCCGCCGGCGTACTGGGCCGTCGCGCCGGCCTCATGGGCGGCTTTTCGGATGATGTCGGGGAAGCGCTCGTACGGCTGATGCGCCGAGAGCATGTCGTTGTAGGCCGAGACGATGGCGACGTTGGGCGCCGTCGGGTCGCGCATCCGCTGCTTGTCGCCGTCGGGCGAGGCGGCGAAGGCGTG
>CAZBXO010000172.1:0-7524 GCA_964495645.1 uncultured Phenylobacterium sp.
GCGGGCGGCTGGTGGGCCAGATCACTGTCGACGACATCGTGGGCGTCATCCAGGAAGAGGCGGAGGAAGACATCCTGGCGCTGGCCGGCGTGTCGGACGAGGGCCGCGACGCGGGCGTGTCGGACATCGTGCGCTCGCGGCTGCCGTGGCTGGTGCTGAACCTGGTGACCGGGGCGGTGGCGGTGCAGGCGATCGGCGCCTTCCAGGACGAGATCGCCAAACGGGTGACCCTGGCCATCCTGATGCCGATCGTGGCCTCGGTGGGCGGCAACGCCGGCACCCAGGCGCTGGCGGTGGCGGTGCGTGCGATCACCGCCCGCGAGCTGACGGCGGCGAACTCGCTGCGCATCATCACCCGCGAAATGACCGTGGGGCTGATGAACGGGGGCGTGGTGGGGCTGGTGATGGCCGGCGCCACCTTTGCGATCTTCCAGGACTGGCGGCTGTCGCTCACCATCGGGCTGGCGCTGGTGGTCAACGTGCTGCTCGCGGCGGCGGCCGGGGTGCTGATGCCGCTCACCCTGGAGCGACTGGGACGGGACCCGGCGGTGAGCTCGTCGGTGTTCGTCACCTTCGTCACCGACCTGATGGGTTTCCTGTCTTTTCTGGGGCTTGCGAGCCTGATCTTGCTGTAATGGCCCATGAATTGCCGGGAGGGGCGCGGGGCGCTTCCGCCCGTACCGTTGTGGGTCAATGTCGTTAATGGGTCCGCGCCATCGCGTCTCCCGGACGGCCATCGAACTGATCAAGCGGTTCGAAGGCTATCGCCGGAACGCCGCCCAGCTGCCTGACGGCCGCTGGACGATCGGCTATGGCCACACGCTGACCGCGCGGCAGGGCGCGGAGGTGTCGGAGGCCGACGCCGAGGCGCTGCTCATCTACGACCTGATCGCCGTCGCCCACGAGGTGAACGAGCGGGTGTTCACGCCGATCACCCAGAACCAGTTCGACGCCCTCTGCTCCTTCGCCTTCAACGTGGGCCTGGACGCGTTCCGGGGCTCGCAAGTGCTGAAGCGCCTGAACGAGGGACAGGTCGTGCAGGCGGGCTGCGCCATGGAGCTGTGGCGGAAGGCCGAGTTCGGGGGCGAGCGGATCGTCATCGACGCCCTGGTGCGTCGCCGCGCCGCCGAGAAGATGCTGTTCCTGACGCCGGCGGGGGAGGCCTGGGTGGCCGCGCCGTCGCCGGTGCTGAAACCCCTGGTGGACGCCAAGGCGGCCGAACTGATCCCCGCGGAGGTTCCGGCCGAGGTGGTGACCTCGCTGGAGGGCGAACGGGTCGCGGTGAGCCGCGAGGGCGGCGAGCCGGAGCCGATGCCGCCGCCGGCCGAGCCGGAGCCGGGCGAGGGCGTGCGCGCCGCGGCGGAATCGGTGGCCCGCCGGCTGTCGACGATCTTCCCTGAGAGCGAGCCCGAACCTGTCGCCGGGCCACCGCCGGCCGAAGAGCCGGTGTTCATCGAGGAGGCCGAGGAGCCCCGTCCGCAGGCCGACTTCGCGCCGCCCATCACCGTCGAGCCGGAGCCCGAGGCCGAGGCCTTCGACGTGCCGCCGCCATCGCCGGAGGCGGTCGAGGTGGAGGCCCGCCCGTTCGGCGAGTACCAGTTCCTGCCCGAGCGCCCGACGCCGGCCGAGCGGCCGAAGGAACCCAGCGTGGTGCTGGACATCCTGCTGCTCCTGCTGGGGCTGGTGTTCTTCGGGTTCGGCGTCGCCTGGGGCATGACCGCGCGGCCCGACCCGGCCGGCGGCTTCGTCAGCCCGCTGATGGTGGCGTGGCTGGCCGGGCCGGCGGGCGTGATGTTCTTCGCCGTCGCCGTTTATCGGCTCCTGCGCCGCATCGAGCGGGCCGCGGAGCGGGAGTAGCTATCCTCCTCTCCCCCCGCGAAGCGGAGAGGGAGAGGATCGAGGAGAGGGCGGCGCAGGCGGTCGAACCCCGAAAATCACCTTCAGATGGCCTTTTCGAGGGTCATTTTGAGAGAAGCGGATTTCTGTTCCGCCCTCTCCCTAACCCTCTCCCTCTCCGCCTCCGGCGGGGGGAGAGGGGACAATGAGCCGGTCCAGCGCGGCCATGTGGTTGGCCCGGATCAGAGCCAGGGCCGCGTCCACGTCGACGCCGGGACGGGGGTAGAGGACGTCGAAGGCCAGACCGCGCAGGGAGGCCACGGACACGGTGATCGCCTGGTCGAGGCCGGCGCGGTCCCTGACGCCCAGGCGCTGGGCCAAGCCCCAGATCGCGCCGCGGTACAGCTTGTCGGTGCGGGCGTTGTCCGGGGCGATGCGGCGGTGCAGTTCGGCGTCGGCGTGGGCGGCGCTCATGATCTCCAGGCGCACGAAGCCGGCGGGGCTGGAAATCTGCTCCCAGAGGACATCGACGAGGAGCTCGAAACGGCGGCGGTCGTCGCGCGTGCGCCGCATCTCCTCCTGATAAGCGTAGTGGCGGCCGAGCGTGATCCGCTCCAGCACCGCGGCCATCAGGTCGACCCTGGAGGGAAACTGGTGGAGCAAGGAGCCGCGGGAGACGCCGGCCTTCTCCTGGACGAGCAAGGTCGTGGTCCCCTGGTAACCGCGCTCCAGAATGCAGAGCACCGCCGCGTCGAGGATCTTTTCGCGCGTCGCGGCGCTGCGCACCGCGTTGGGGCCGCGGACGAGGGGGGCCGCGCTCACCGGGGGAGCGCCGCCGGACGCTGGTAGAGCTCGATGCGGTAGCCGTCCGGGTCGGAGACGACATTCGTGCCGTCGACGATGCGGGGGGCGGAGCCACCGCCGGCGGCGACGCGCTCGGCCATCTTGCGGCCGTTGGGGACGACCAGGACGATGCGCCCGAAGGCCTTGGCGTCGGGCTTCACCTCGCCCTGGCGGATGACGATCAGGGTGTCGGCCTGAGTGACGCCGGTCATGCCCAGCAGGTACTCGACCGCCTTGCCCTCGCGCGGCACGCGGGCGTCGACCTTCAGGCCGAGGACGTCGGTGTAGAAGGCGCGTGAGCGCTCGAGGTCGGAGACCGTGAGGCCGAGGCCGGAGACCCGGATCGGCTTCACGTCATCGGCCAGCGGCGGCGGGCTCTGGGCCAGCGCCGGCGTCGCCAGGAGGGCCGCGAGCGCGGCCGCCAGCAGAGCCCTCATTGGCCCCCGCCGCCGGCCTGAGCCGTCTTGGCCGGGCCGGCCGGGGCCGGCGGGCGCAGCTGCTCGGCGGTCTGGGAGACCGCCGCCTGGCCGCGGCCCACGACGATGCCGTCCACGACGCGGATCGGACCCGCCGGGAGCGGTCCAGCCGCGGCCTTGGGGGCCATGGCCTTGTAGGAGGCGACCGAAGCCACCAGCGACTTGCCCTCCGGCGAGGCGATGTAGGCCGGCACGGCGTCGACCCGCATGGCGAAGGAGATGTGGGTCTTCGGCCCGTCAGGCCCGGTCGGGCTGTAGTCGGCGCCGCGCTTGAGGGCGTACCAGACGTCGGGCAGGCGCACCCAGGTGAGCGATTCGATCACCGGCCCGCGGGCGCCGACCCAACCCTTGTAGACCGCCTCCCAGGGGCGGTAGCCGCCGAGGTAACCGGTCAGCTTGCCGTCCGGCAGCATGCGGAAGTCGGCCTTGGCCTGCAGCAGCTGCAACTCGCGCGCATAGCTGGGATCGCGCATCAGGACTTCGGGCAGCGTCTTGGTCTGGATGCGGCCGTTCACGGAGCGGGCCTCGAACACCGCCTCGTAGCGGGCATGCGGCTGGATGCGATAGGTGTAGTCGGGCGCGACCTCGCCGTTGCCATCCTTCACCAGCTTGTCTGGGCTCATGTAGAGGCCGACCGTGACGTTCGGGTCGTTCATCGGATCGTCGCCGGCGCCGTGGGCGACGACGAGGACGGTCCAGCCTCCCTCCCGCATGCTGTCGTTGAAGGTCAGGGCGCCGCTCGATTTGCGCGGTGGCCCCCGGTAGGTCTTCCAGCAGCCGAGCGTTCGGTAGAAGGCGTTGTCGATGCCGCGTTCGCCGGTGGGGCTGGTGAAGCCGGTCTTCGGGTCGCCGTCGAGGTCGATGCCCTCGGCGATGCCGCCGGTGACGCCGACCAGCCCCTGGTCGGGCGTGCTTTCGGGATGGATGTAGACGTTCGCGCGGTCCTTGCCGCGGAAGGCCATCTGGTTCTGACCGTGCACGGCGCTGCGGGTCGGATTGGCCGGGTCGCGCAGCCAGCGGGCCTCCTCGGGCGTGTAGCCGGCCTTCACGAGTTCGGCCACCCAGTCGACCTCGGGGTTGGACCCCTTGGGGCAGTCGGTGCCGGGGTCGATCACGCCCTCCTGGGCGCCGTAGTACATGGCCGGTTCGTACCACTCGACGGCCCAGGTGCGGGTCCAGGCGGCGGCGGCGACGCCGGGGGCGGCGGCGAGCGCGGCGCCGGCGAGCAGGGCCAGTCCAGCAAGGCGGGTCATGCCATCACCTCGGAGATCGGGTTGGTGGTCTTCATCGCGGCGGTTCCGAACTCGCCCACCGGCACGCCGGCGAGGCGCATCGCCGTCAGCGAGACGCGGGTCACCGATTCGCCCTTCGAGGCGATGTGCTGGCCGGCCTTGTGGCGGCCGTTCGCCCCGCCGGCGATGAACATCGGGATGTTCTCGAGACTGTGGATCTTGGCGTAGCCGGTGTCCGAGAAGGCCAGCACCAGCGTGTGGTCCAGGAGGGTGCCGTCGCCCTCCTTGATGGCGTCCAGCTCGTTCAGGAAGTCGCCGAGGCCCTGCATGACCAAGCCGGCCAGCTTGGAGGTGTTGGGCTGGTAGCCGAGCTTCGCATCGGTCGGTTCGTCGTGGGTGTACTGGTGGTAGATCTTGGAGTCGCCGGGAATGTATGTCTCCGACGAACCCGGGGTGTGGACCGCGTTGAAGACGCGGGTCTGGTTGCACGCCAGGCCCATGGCGAGCAGGCGGGCCATGTCCTTGTTGGCGGCGTTGACCTTGTCGATCGAGGCGCCGCGGGCCTCTTCTTTCGGCGCGCCGGGGATGACGCAGGCCTCGCACTTCTCCGGGCGTTGCAACTGGATGGCGAGGCTGTTCTCCATCTCACGCAGGGAGGTGAAGTACTGGTCGAGCTTGACCTGGTCGGCGCGGCCGACGTCGGCCAGCAGCGCCTTGCGCTGGTCGGTGATCGCCGAGAGCACGCTCTGGCGCAGCATGATGGAGGGGTCGGGTTTCCAGGTTGGGCTGTTGGGATCCTGGAAACCGTTGCCGAACAGGCGTGAATAGAGCGCCAGCGGCGTGGTCTCGGGCGTGGCGAAGGCGCGGCCGCTGCGGGTCGAGTAGCTGACCGGCTTGCCGGACGGCGACAGGTCCAGCGCCTTGAACCGCGTGCCCGTGCCGATGGCGTCGGCGACCCGGGTGTCCAGCGAGGGGCCGTCCATGACACTGCTCGCGGCCGGGGCGGTTCCCGAGAGGATCGAGGCGTGGCCGCTCCAGTGGACGACGTTGGGCTTGCCGTCGCCGATCACCCGGAAGCCCGAGAAGACCGAGACCTTGTCCTTGACCTTGGCCAGCGACTCCAGCTCCGGCGTCATGTCCCAGCCGGGGCCGGTCTTGGTGGGCACCCAGCGGGTGCCGGCCGGGGTATGGGTGAGGCCCAGGCCCCAGAAGTAGACGCCGAAGCGCGTGGCGATCGGCGAGCCGGCCGCGTAGGCGCGGCCGTTCCCGTCGAGGAACAGGTCGAGCGTCGGGATGCCCACGGTGACGGCGGCGCCGCCCATGAGGCCGCGCATCATCGAGCGGCGGTTGAAACGCGGGGTCATCGGGCGCCTCCACGGATCGGCTGGGACGTGCGGGCGTCAGCCACCTTGCGGCCGGCCGGCGGGGGTTTGGGCGTGGACTTCTCGGGGGCCACGACCTTGAAGAACTCGGGCGCGCCGGCGATGCGCGTCATGAGCGAGCGCAGGCGATAGCCGTCGCTGACGAAGGCCGCGGTCTGGGTCTTGAGCCAGGCCTCCTCGGCGCCGTCCGGCTCGCGGCCCACGCCGTAGGCGTAGACCTGCTTGACCAGGCAGGCCGGAACGCGCGGGTCGTCGTGCAGCGACTGTCCGAGCCCAGGCGCGCCCGTGAGCGTCTTGCCGGAGATCTGGGCGCTGACGTCGATGGGCGCGCCGTTTTCCAGCGTCCGTTTCTGGCCAAGACCGTCGAAGTGCTCGAGCGTCAGGCCCACCGGGTCGCTGCGCGAGTGGCAGGACGAGCAGCCGGGGTTGGTCATGTGGTCGAGCAGGCGGCTGCGCACCGTGCCCTTATCGGTGGCCTGCACCTTGGAGAAGTCCACGTCCGCCGGCGGCTCCGGCGTCGGGCTGCACTTGAAGATCTCGTGCACCTTCACGCCGCGGCGGGTGGGCGAAGAGGCCGCGGGGTGCGCGTGGGCGGCCAGGAAGCTGACTTCGGTCAGTACGCCGGCGCGCTCGGCGTCGGCCGGAAACGTGTAGGGCGTCCACTCCGCGCCGCCGGCCAGGAACGGCGCCTTGTAGACGGCGGCCAGCCGGCGATCGATCTCGGTGGTGTTGGTGGTGAAGATGTCCCGATAGTCGCCGTCCTTGGCCACCAGGTGCCGGATCATGGTGCGCAGCGTCTGCTCCCGGGCGGAGTCGACGAGGGCGGCGCTGAACTTGGGATAGGCGGCGGCGTCCTTGGTGAGCCCCTCCAGGGCGTCGAGCTGCAGCATGTCGGCGAAGAAGGCGCGCGCGCCGGCCTCGAGGCGGGAGGCGGCGATCATCCGCTTGAGCTGGGCCTCGACACCGGCCTGGGTGTGCAGGGCTCCGCTGGCGGCGGCGGCCAGGAGCTCGGCGTCCGGGCCGGCGTCCCACAGGAGGTAGGAGAGGCGCGAGGCCTTGGTCCAGCCGTCGAGGCGCAGCTGGCCGGGATGGTCAGGGTCGGGCTCCGCCTGCTCGATGCGGAACAGGAAGTCCGGCGCCATCAGGAGGCTGACGAGCGCCAGCTTCAGGCCCTCGACCGGGTCCTTGGTCTGGGCGGCCGCGCGGGTGGCGACGGCGACGCGACCGTCGATCTCGGTGCGGGTCAGGGGGCGGCGGAAGAGCTGGCGGCCGTAGTCCTCGACGAAGGTCGCGGCGCAGCCCGTCGCCTCGGGCTTGCAGGCGAGGGTGCGCGGGAGGCGCTTGGCGTCCAGCGCCTGGTCGGCCACGGAGCGGGCGATGGCGTAGTACTGCTCGAAGCCGCCCGACGTGATGGAGAGGTCGCGGTTGCCGACAGCCAGCAGGCCCTCCTCCCGCCGGCCGGGCTCGAAGCGGCCGTTGATCTGGATGTCGGCCCCGAACGCGTCGGCGATGGCGTGGCGGTACTGGCTCTCGGTCAGCCTGCGGATCGCGACGGTGGTGTGGAGGGCCGAGGAGGCTCCGGGCCTTGTCGTCGCGAACGTCCAGGCCGGGGGCGCAAGCGCGCCTCCGATCAGAGCCACAGCCGCCACCGACGCCAAGACCCGTCGCACGCGTTCCCTCCCGGCGGTTCAACCGCTCTAACGTCGCGGAAGGAGGATGCGCCGAACAGTGTTTGTGGTCAACCTGACTACTAAT
>CAZBXO010000173.1:0-4029 GCA_964495645.1 uncultured Phenylobacterium sp.
CCTTGCCCTCGCCGTCCCGGCCCAGGTTGACCGCGAAGTTGATGTAGCGGTTCTCCAGGTTGAAACCCTGGTAGTAGGCGGAGTTGAGGTTGTTCGGATTGAGTCCGCCTGGCGCCACGAGGTAGTCGATGCCGCCGAGGCTGGGGACCCGCCCGGTGAAGAACTGATAGCTCAGCGTCGCCACGGAGGTGGTGGCGTCGGCGGCCCGCACGATCTCGGCCAACGCCGCGTCCGCGCCGGCGCCGGCCGCCAGGCCCGCCATCAGGGCGCCGGCCACCGCCACCGCCGCCGAGTCGCCCGCCGACGTCCGCAGGACGTTTCCCACGGCGGCGTCCACCGCCGCCGGCAGCAGCGGCCGCGCGCGGTCGGCGAACCGCAGCATCTCCACGCCCTGCAGCGTGTCGCGCCCGTCGCGGCCCGCCACCAGGTCGCGCACCAGCCAGCCCCCGTCCGCCGCCGTGACCTCGTAGTCGGCCGCCGCCCCCGCGAACACGGCCACGTCGACCCCGGCCCCGCCGTCCAGCACGTCGTCCCCGCCGCCGCCCTGCAGGGTGTCGGCCCCGTCCCCGCCGGCCAGGTGGTTGGCCAGACCGTTGCCACGCAGCCGGTCGGCGAACCCGCCGCCGACGGCGTCCTCGATCTCGGCGCCCCAGGCGATCGAGATCGTGTTCTGGCCCCCAAGCGTCGAGAACGCGCCCTCGGCCAGGCTGATGTCCACCGGCGCAGCGGCGCCCCCGGCGTCGATCCGGTCCACCCCGCCGGTGTCCCAGATGGCGTAGATGCCGGGGCCGTCATCGAACGTATAGACGCTGTCGCCGCCGGCCTCGGCGGTGTTGGCGCCCCAGCGCGCCTGCAGGGCCGCGATATCGTACAGCTGCAGCTGCAGGGCGCTCGAATCGTTGGCCCCGCGCACGTACGACATCACCGTGTAGTCGCGGTTGTCCTCCGCCGGCGGCAGGAACGGCCCCGGCGTCGAGGCGCCGGTCGAGTCGTAGTCGCCCGTGTGCTTCATCATCATGGCGTGGCCGATCTCGTGCAGGATCAGCCACCGCGCGCCCAGGCTCGTCAGGTCGACGGCGTTGTCGAAGACGGTCCCGCTGTCCCAGCTCTTGTTGGCGACCTGCCCGGTCGGGCCCAGCCCGTAGGACAGCTTCCACCACGTCTCGGCGACGCTGGGGGTGTCCACCCGGCCGAAGGCGAGATCCGGATCGGACCCCGCCGCCACCTCCACGTAGCGCACGTTGATGACCGTCTCGTACTCGGCGAGCCCCCGGCGGACCGCCGCCTTCTCCTCCTCGGTCCAAGCGCGCCAGCCGGTGTAAGGCCGCAGGAATTCGCCAGACTGCTGCGCTTCGAAGGCGTAGGTGACGGTCAGCGGCGGCGCGGCCGCCGTGTGCCAGACGTCGAGCACGCTGGGCACGGGGCCCTGGATCGCGTCGATGGCATGGGCGGGCGCGGGCATCGGGACCCGGACGTTAAGCCGAAACCACGGCGGTTGTCGTCATGGCGCCGGCTGCCGCCCGCCGTCAGGCGGCTAGCTAGCGCCCTCCAGGCCCGTTGCCGCCCTCGCGCGCCGCCTGCGCCTCTTCCGCCCGCGCCCCGGACAGGATGTTGGCCAGGCCGTAGTTGCCCTCGTGGCAGGCGTACTCGAACATCGGGCCGCCGCGGACGAACTCGTACTCGCCGCCCCAGGGCTTCTCCCACATGGTCGGGTCGACGATCTCGAAGCGGTAGTTCATGCGCTTGGGCGAGACCATGGTGAAGCGTTCGATCACCTTCAGGTTCTCCCACGCCCCGCGGTACGACTGGGCTTCCGGCAGGTTGGTGGTCTCGACCACCAGGGTGTCGCCCTCCCACCAGCCGATGGAGTCGCCGAACCAGGGCCGCACGCCGTCCGTCCGGTGCCTGGAATTCAGTCGGATCGTCCGGGCGTCGTGGATCATCTCGGTGACGATGGCGACGCTGTCGGTCCCCATCTGGAAGAAGTAGTTGTTGTTGTAGAGGCCGTCGAACATCGGCGGGCTCTGGCGCACGACGATACAACGCTCGGCGAGGCCGCGGGTCTCGGGGTTGTCGTTCTGCGGACCGCGGTTGCGTTCGGCGGCGCTGGCGCCCGCGGGGCCTTCGCCGGCCGCCGCCAGCAGGCGGCGCTGCCGCTGCGACGCGGTTTCCTGGCGCAGCGCCCTGGGAAACTGGCCGTCCGGCGTGGTCAGGAGCGAGGTGCGCGGCTGGCCGTTGACCCGCGTCACCCGTTCGCCCGGCGCCGTCCAGGCCGCGTCGTAGTTGCAGACCTGGGCCGCGCCCGAGCGGCCGCCCGAGCAGGTGTCCTTGGCCTCGATGTCCTTGATGGTCGCCCCGGCCTCCGTCGGCGCGTTGGCGCGGGCCAGCAGGTTGTCGTTGGCGCCCTCGATGATCCGGGCCTCCGCCTCGGTCAGCACCAGTCGCGATCCGAACGCCGCCGGGCGGTTGATGGTGGTCAGCGTCTCGTTGTTCCACACGCCGGTGAAGTCGGGCTTGCCGGCAAAGCGCGGCGGCGAGAAGCCGGGCGCGATCCGGGGGCCGAGGATCGGCTTCGGGGCCGGGACATCCTGCAGCGAGCCCGGCGCGCCCTCGACGGCGCCTGTCCCGGGCCGGACCTTGATCGTCTGCGCCGCCCCTGGACCGGCCGCGAGCCACGAGCAGGCCGCCATCATGAGAACCGCGAAGCCACGCGACGCCATGTGCCGATCCTCCCCTCAGCACCGCCCCCGCCCGAACGCCGCGGGATCACCTCGACCGGAGCGTAGCGCAACTCCCCCATCGCCCAAAACCACCCTAGTCTGGCGGCGCCGAGCCGGATCGATGGAGGCCTCCAAGCGTGAAGCGGATCGCATCGGTCGCCCTCGTGTTCGCCCTGCTGGGCGCGGGCGCCGCCGCGCACCACTCGCGCGAAGCGTTCGACGTCGCCCGCAACATGACCTTGAAGGGGGTCGTCAAAGCCTACCGGTGGGAAAACCCGCACAGCCGTCTTGTCGTTACGGTCGGCGCCGACGCGAAGGACAGATCGACGGTCGGAACGTGGAACATCGAGGCGTCCAGCCTCGGCATCATGACCGCGCTCGGCTGGAAGCCGGACACCTTCAAGGCCGGCGACCCCATCACCGTCGTCGCGCATCCAAACAGGGACGGCTCCAGGAATGTCCTTCTGTTCTATGCGATCCGGCCGGACGGCAAGCGCCTCTACCGCGCCACGCATCGCTATCCCGGCGAGACGGACCGTCCCTAGGACACGTGGAGGGGCGGAACCAGCCTTGGGGTGTCCAACCGCGGGGCTTGCCCCCGCCGCCGGGCTGGTGATCAATGATAACGAGCCCGCCCGCCAAGAGGCGACCCGGAGGACCACCCGATGAAGTTCACCTGGTTCAACCTGATGCCGTGGCCGTACCTGCCGGATGACTTCCGGGAGAAGAACCGGTCGGTTTGGGTGGACATCGACCAGCGCCTGTTCGACCCGGCCAAGAGCCACGAGGTCTACAACACCTACATGGACCTCCTGGAGTACGCCGGGACCCTCGGGTTCGACGGCATCGGGGTGAACGAGCACCACCAGAACGGCTACGGCATCATGCCCAGCCCCAACATCATCGCCGCGGGCCTCGCCCGCCGCACGGTCGACCCGGCCATCGTGGTGCTGGGCAATTCCATCGCCCTCTACAACCCTCCGGTCCGGGTGGCGGAGGAGTTCGCGATGCTGGACTGCATCTCGGGCGGGCGCCTGGTCGCCGGCTTCCCGGTCGGCACCTCGATGGACACCAACTACTGCTACGGCCAGATCCCGTCGCTGACGCGCGAGAAGTACGCCGAGGCGCACGAGCTGATCATCAAGGCCTGGACGACGCGCGACCCGTTCGCCTTCAACGGTCGCTACAACAAGCTGCGCCACGTCAACATCTGGCCGCGGCCGATCCAGCAGCCGCATCCGCCGGTCCACATCCCGGGCGGCGGGTCAGTGGAGACCTATGACTTCTGCATCGACAACACCTACTCGTA
>CAZBXO010000173.1:4129-7369 GCA_964495645.1 uncultured Phenylobacterium sp.
CGGGCGGCGGGTCAGTGGAGACCTATGACTTCTGCATCGACAACACCTACTCGTATTCCTACCTCAGCTTCACGGGCTACATCCGCGCCAAGGCGCTGATGGACGGCTACTGGCGGCGGGTCGAGGAGCGGGGGGCGCCCGACAAGAGCCCCTACCGGGCCGGCTTCGCCCAGACCATCTGCGTGGCGGAGACCGATGCGGAGGCCGAGCGCCTCTACGCGCCGCACATCGACTACTTCTACAACCGCTGCCTGCACGTCTATCCGGGCTTCGCCGACGCGCCGGGCTACCGCACGATCAAGACCATCCAGACCGGGGCGCTCTCGCAATACGGCCGCCCGCAAGGGTTCAACGAGCTCACCTGGAAGGACCTGACCGAGGGCGGCCACGTGATCGCAGGGTCGCCGGAGACCGTGCGCCAGAAGGTCGAGGAGCTGGCCAAGGGCCTGAACGTCGGCAACCTCTTCTGCCTGATGCACGTGGGCGACATGCCGACCGACAAGTGCATGTATTCCACCAAGCTGTTCGCCGAGAAGGTGATGCCGAAGCTCCGCAACGTCTTCCCGGACTACGCCGACGACGACCGCTTCTGGTGCAAGCCGCTGGCGAAGCGGGTGAAGGCGGGCTCGCTCCCCGCCGAGCCGGCCCGCGCGCCGATCCCGGCCGAGTAGGGAGGGGATCCATGGAACTGAAGACCGTCCAGACCCACCACGTCCCGGTCCGCTACCTCACCGGCGGCTCGGGCCCCCCGCTCGTCTTCCTGCATGGCGCCGGCGGCGTCACGGCCGAAGACCCGTTCCTGGCCGAGCTGGCGAAGACCCATACCGTCTACGCCCCGCTGGTGCCGGGCTACGGCGACTCGGAAGAGGCGCCCGAGATCCGCGACATGCTGGATTTCACGCTCCACACCTGGGACGTGGTCGCGGCCCTGGGCCTGAACGACCCCGTCCTCGTCGGCCACTCCATGGGGGGCATGATCGCCGCCGAGATGGCCGCCGTGCAGCCGAACGACGTCTCGCGGCTGGTGCTGATCGCGCCCGCCGGCCTCTGGGACGACGACCACCCGATCGTCGACATGTTCACCCTGCTGCCGTTCGAGATGCCGGCGCTCCTCTTCCACGACGTGGCGGCCGGGACGGCGATGATGACCGCCGGCCGCGACTTCGAGAATCCGGAGTTCCTGCAGACCTACCTGGTGGCCAACGCCCGCCAGCTGGGCATGGCCGGGCGCATCCTGTTCCCGATCCCCGAGCGCGGGCTCTCCACCCGCCTCTACCGGATCAAGGCGCGGACCGTGATCGTCTGGGGCGACGGCGACAAGCTGATACCGCCCACCTACGCCCACGCCTTCAAGAAGGGCGTCGCCGGCTCCGAGCTCGTCTCCATCCCGGAGGCTGGCCACATGGTGACCCTCGAGAAGCCCGCCGCCGTGGCCGGGGCAGTGGCGAAGCTGGGTTAAACGCCTTCTCCCTCCCACTCCGAGGGGGGGAGAGGCGGGAACCAGCCCAGCGTCTGAGGGTTTTGCCTCCCCGACGGGGGACCTCGCCACGGGCGAGGACGACCTGACATGAGGAGAGTGACCATGAAGACCCTCACCCTGGCGCTCGTCGGCGCGAGCGCCCTGACCCTGATGGCCGGCGCCGCCCAGGCGCAGAGCTGGATGCCGATCAACACCCGCCAGGCGATGCTGGACGCCCGCATCGACGAAGGCGTCCGCAGCGGCGAGCTGACCCGCAACGAGGCCATGCGCCTGCGCGGCGAGTTCCGCGACATCGCCCGCCTCGAAGCCCGTTATCGCGGCGGCGGCCTGTCGGACTGGGAGCGCCGCGACCTCGACACCCGTTTTGACCGCCTGGCGTCGCGGATCCACCTGCAGAAGCATGACGCGCAGCAGCGCGGCGACGCCGACTGGCGCGACTGGTTCGGCCGCCCCGGCTGGATGAACGATCGCGGCGTGTGGGTGAACATCAACCAGCGTCAGGCCCAGCTCGACCGCCGCATCGACCAGGGCGTGCGCTCCGGCCAACTGACCCGCGCCGAAGCGGCCCGCCTTCGCGGCGAGTTCCGTACCATCGCTCGGATCGAGCGGCGCTACCGCCGCGGCGGCCTGAGCCTGTCGGAACGAGCCGACCTGGACCGCCGCTTCGACCGGCTCGCGGCGCACATCCGCTGGGAGCGCCGCGACGGCGACAATCGCTATGGCTACAATACCCGGCGGTACTGACCATCTAGGGGTGGATGCCCCCGCAACTCGCTCTGTTCGACACCCCTCCGGCCCTGCCGGAGGGGTTTGTCTATCGGACTGGTTTCGTCACCGTGGTCGAGGAGACCGCGCTCATCGTCCGCCTCGAGACGCTGCCATTCCAGCCCTTCCAGTTCCGCGGCTTCGAGGGCCGCCGCCGGGTCCATTCGTTCGGCTGGAAGTATGACTTCAACGGCCCCGGACTCGTCCAGGCCGACCCGATCCCCGGCTGGCTGCAGCCCTTGCAGGCGCGCGCCGAGGCCTTCGCCGGACTGTCGCCCGGCGCCTTCGTCCATGTCCTGATCAACGAGTACCGCGAAGGCGCGCCGATCGGCTGGCACCGCGACCGGCCGCACTTCGACAAGGTGGTTGGCGTCTCGCTGGCCGCGCCCACCGTCATGCGCTTCCGCCGCCGCAGCGGCGAGCGCTTCGAGCGTTTGGCCGTGCCGCTGGCGGCCCGCTCGGCCTACCTGCTGGACGGCCCCGCCCGCAGCGAGTGGGAGCACTCGATCCCGCAGGCCCGGGCGCTCCGCTACTCGATCACGTTCCGCAATCTGCGCTAGTGGGTCTGGCCTTCCCCGGTCTCGCGGCGGGCCTCTTCCAGCTCTTCGGCTTCCGGACCGTCGAGCGCTTCCTCGGCTTCACGGGCCTTCTGCTGGACCTCGCCAGACTTGGCGAACTCGTGCTGCATGTCCTGGTACTTCTTGCCCGAGACGTAGTCGCCTTCGCCCTGGATCTTGTTGTCGGCCATGGGGGTCCTCCTTGCGGGAGGTCAACGCCGCCGGTGTCGCCGAGGCTCCATAGAGGCGGTCGATGCCGCCGATAGAAACAATCATGTTGATCGATTTGGCTGGGCGGCGTTGGTAGCGCCCGACCGATCAGGTGAAGGAGAAGCCCCATGTCGCTCGCGAGCAGCAAGACCCTGGACAACCTCAAGGCCGCCTTCGCCGGCGAGAGCCAGGCGAACCGGCGCTACCTCTACTTCGCCCAGAAGGCCG
>CAZBXO010000174.1:0-7289 GCA_964495645.1 uncultured Phenylobacterium sp.
GCCATGTCGACGAAGTTGGTCAGCATGCGCGGGCCCTCGTCGAGGGTGACGTAGCCGATGGCGTAGGGACCGGTCGGCGAGCGGCGCATGATCGAGAAGGTGTAGACCTCGCCCGTCCCTGCGCTTTCCTCCAGCGCCACGTCGGTCGAGTGGCAGATCGGGCAGCGGTGGCGCGGGTACCAGAAGGCTTCGCCACAGGCCTTGCAGCGCGGGACCAGGAAGCGGCCTTCCTTCGCGGCCTCCCAGAAGGCCTGAGTCTCCAGGGTCACGGCAGGGGAAGGGATCGGGCGTCCCAGGGTCTCGCTCATCTCAGGCCTCCCGTTCCAGGATCACGGTCGCGGCGCCGTGGCGGGTGCCGAGGGAGCCGCCGGTGCCGTGCGCCAGCGCCAGATCGCAGTTCGCCACCTGCACCTTCGGGTGCGCCTCGCCGCGCAGCTGGCGCACCGCCTCGATCACCTTGGTGATGCCGCCGCGGTTGGTGGGGTGGTTGTTGCAGAGGCCGCCGCCGTCGGTGTTGAACGGCAGCTTGCCGACGCCGGAGATCAGGTTGCCGTCGCTGACGAACCGGCCGCCCTCGCCCTTTTCGCAGAAGCCGAGGTCCTCGATCTGCATGAGCACCGTGATGGTGAAGCTGTCGTAGATCGACACGTACTTGATGTCGGCCGGCGTCACGCGAGCCTCGGCGAAGGCCTTCGGGCCGCTCCAGACGGCGCCCGAGTGCGCCAGGTCGAGGTTGCGCCCGCCCATGTGGCCCTTGGGCGCCTCAGCGCTGCCGAGCAGCTTCACCTTCGGCCGGTTCAGGCTCCGCGCCACCTCCGGCGAGGTGACGATCAGGGCGCCGCCGCCGTCGGTGACCACGCAGCAGTCCAGCAGGTGCAGCGGGTCGGAGATCATGCGCGAGTTCACCACGTCCTCGACGGTGACCACGTCGCGCAGGAAGGCGTGCTCGTTCCACTGGGCGTGGTGGCTGGCCGCGACCTTGATCCACGCCAGCTGCTCGGAGGTGGTGCCGTACTCGTGCATGTGGCGCATGGCGCACATGCCGTAGGTGTTGTGCGTCGAGCCGCCGTAGATGTTCTCGAACCCGGCCTCAGGCGCCCCGTCGGAGAGGCCGGCCGCCGCAGGCGCGGCCATCCGCGCGCCCGGCCGATTGCCGCCGTGGCGCGGGCGGCCGGCGAGCGTGATCAGCGCCACCGAGCACTTGCCCGCCGCGATCGCCTCGGCCGCGTGGCCCACGTGGACGATGTAGGAGCTGCCGCCCGTCTCGGTGGTGTCCAGGTGGCGGATGTTCCGCATGCCCAGGTAGTCGACCATCGACATGCCGCCGAACCCCGGCGCGTCGCCGGCGCAGAAGTAGGCGTCCACGTCGTCGAACGAGAGCCCGGCGTCGGCGAGCGCGCCCGCCGCGCTCTCGGCGTGCAGCTGCGCGGTCGTGGTGTCGGGCGCATCTCGGAGGGGGTGTTCGAAAGCCCCCATCACATAGGCCTGGCCGCGAATGCTCATCGCCCCTCCCGCGTCGCTACGTTGCTCGCACCTAGCCGCCTCCACCCACAGCTGTCATCCCGGTTTCGCGAAGCGAAGACCGGGACCCATACCCGATGAGGTCGCGGAACTCGGCGCAGATCCGGCGAGGTCGGTGCGTATGGGTCCCGGTCTTGGCCAGGGCCAAACCGGGATGACACACGGTGGGGGCTATTTGGTGATCCGCGCGTCCCGGAGCGCCGTCCTGCGCACCTTCCCCGCGTCGTCGCGGACCGGTTCGGCCACGAACTCGTAGCTCTTGGGCTGCTTGTAGGTGACGAGGCGCTCGGCGAGATGGGCCTTCAGGTCCTCGGCGCTCACCTCGCCCTCCGCATTGACGATCGCGTGGATGCGCGCGCCCAGGTCGTCGTCCGGCAGGCCGATCACCGCGACGGACTGGACGGCGGGATGTTCCTCCAGCGCCGCCTCGATCTCGGCCGGGTAGACGTTTGAGCCGCCCACCAGGATCATGTCGGTGCGCCGGTCGGCGAGGTAGAGGTAGCCGTCGGCGTCGAACCAGCCGATGTCGCCCAGGCTCTCCCAGCCGCCGGGCAGGGTGCGCGGCGTGGCGCCCACGTAGCGGTAGGTCTCCGGCATGCCGGGCGCTCGGCGCATGTAGATCTCGCCCACCTCGCCGGCCGGCAGTTCGGCGCCGTCCTCGCCGAACACCTTCATCTCGCCGATCCGCACCTGGCCGACCGATCCGCGGTGCTCCAGCCACTCGGCGCCGGTGATGATGGTGACCGCCTGCGCCTCGGTGCCGGCGTAGAGCTCCATCACGTCCCCGCCGGCGAACCAGTGGATGAAGGCCTCCTTCAGCCACGCCGGGCAGGGCGCCGCCATGTGCCAGAGGGTCTTGACCGTCGAGACGTCGTAGCGGCTGCGCACCTCCTCCGGCAGATGCCACATGCGGTTCATCATGGTCGGCACCAGGTAGAGCCAGTCGACCTTGTGCTTCTGGACCTGGGCCAGCGTCCCCTCGGGGTCGAAGCGCGGCGTGACGATCACGTGGGCGCCGAGGTTGGTGGCCGTCATCATCATGCCGAAGGGAGCGTTGTGGTACATCGGCGCCGGCAGGAGCACCGTCGAGCCGGGCTCCAGCCGGAACGGATTGGCCGGCGGGTTCTCCTTGATCGTCGCCCCGGGCTGGCCCGACAGGATCAGTTTCGGCCGCCCGGTCGATCCGCCGCTGGTCGGCGCCTTGTTGATCGCGGGCGTGGCGTCCGGCAGGTCGCTGTCGTCGTCCGACATCCCGATCAGCGCGGCGACGCTCACCACCGGCCGGTCGATGCGGTGCTCGAACGCGGCGATCACCACCGGCGATTTCGCGAGTTCCACGATCGCCTCCAGCTCGGCCTTGGGCAGACGGAAGGAGATCGGCTGCGGCGTCGCGCCCAGTTTCCAGATCGCGTGCGCGGCGACCACGAACTCGACGCTGTTGGGGAAGCCCAGGGTGACCAGGTCGCCGGCCCTCACGCCGAGGCCCGCCAGCCCGCGCGCCACCCGGTTCGAGCGCCGGTTCAGCTCGGCGTAGCCGATGGTCTCGTCGCCGCAGGTCACCGCCGGCGCCTCCGGCTGGCGCCGCGCGTGCTGGCGCAGCTTCTCGCCGTAAGAGATCATCTCCGGCGCTTCGGACATCGCGCACCTCCTGGCCGATCCCTCTCTAACCGGACTCTTGTCTTCCGCCACGGCGCCTTCCCAACTGCCGGCGCGAGGCGGAGGACGGCATGCTCGAAGGCAACCAGGCGGCGATGTTCCAGGCCCGGCAGGAGGGCCACCTGCCCGGCGAGCTCGCCATCCAGTGGGACGAGGTCGCCAACGGGCGCGCCAGCGGCTGGTTCAGGGTCACCAAGGGCCACATGGCGCCGAACGGCTTCATGCACGCCGCCTCGGTGATCGCGCTGGTGGACAGCGCCTGCGGCTACGCTTGCGTCTGCTCCCTGCCGGAGGGAGCCACCGGCTTCACCACGATAGAGATCAAGGCCAACTACATGGGCACCGCCAAGGTCGGCGAAGAGGTGGCCTGCGAAGCCCGCCTCGTCCACGGCGGACGGATGACCCAGGTCTGGGACGCCGAGGCGGTCAACCGCTCCACCGGCAAGACGATCGCCGCCTTCCGCTGCACCCAGATGGTGCTCTGGCCGAAATGAGGTCCCGCGCCTCCGCGGCGTCACCTTGACCGTACTTGCTCAGGATTGCCGCTGTGCGCACTCTGCGCACGGGCGAAAGGGGCGCGTGGAATGCCGGTTCTGTCCGGAGAGCGGTGGCCTGCAGCAGGCGGGACCACCACCATCACCTGGTCGTTCGCGGAGATGAACTTCGCGAGCCTGGCGCAACAGTTCAGTGGCTACCTGGATTTCGACACGCCGATCGAGGCGGCGTTCAGGATGACCATCCGCACGGCCTTCGCGGCCTGGGAGGCGGTCGCCAATATCGACTTCGTCGAGGTGGCGGACAATCCGGGCGCCGACATCCGGGTCGGCAACCGCGCCATCGACGGCCGTCCGGGCCCCGGCATGGGCTCGGTCCTCGCCACCACCCTGAGCTACTTCACCGGCGCGACCTACCTGACGTCGGAGATCTACTTCGACGTCGACGCCTACGATTCGAACCGCCTCTACGGCACCGCGGTGCACGAGATCGGCCACGCGCTCGGGCTGGACCACAGCCCGATCATGAGCGCGATCATGTTCTTCTCGATCAACGCGCAGAACATCATGGGCCAGCTCTCGGCCGACGATCTGGAGGGGATCACCGCCATCTACGGGGCACGCACCAGCGCCTCCCCGACGCCGATGACGCCGACCGACGACTTCGTCGCCGGCGTCGCCACCACGGGTCTGGTCAACGTCGGCGGCAGCGCGATCGGCAACCTCGAGACCGTGGGCGACGTCGACTGGTTCCGGGTCACGCTGCAGGCCGGCCGCAGCTACCGCATCGACGTGGAGGGCATGGCCACCAGCCAGGGCTCGCTGCCCGACCCGGTGGTCGAGGTGCGCAATGCAGCGGGCCTCGTCCAGGCGACCTACGACGACGGCGGGCAGGGCGCGAACTCCCGCGGGACCTTCAACGTCACCACCGGCGGGACCTTCTACCTCTCGGTGTCCTCGTTCGGCGGCGCGGCGGTGAAGACCGGCACCTACAAGGTCTCGGTGCTCGACCTGACCCCGGTCGCCGACGACTTCGCGGCCAACACCTCCACGACGGGCCAGGTGGCCGTCGGCGGTACGACGACCGGGACCCTCGAGACGGCGACCGACGCCGACTGGTTCCGGGTCACGCTCACCGCCGGACACGTCTATCGGATCGACGTCGAAGGCTCTCCGACCAGCCAAGGCACCATCTCCGACCCTGTGGTCGAGGTGCGTTCGAGCGCCGGCGCCGTGCTGGCCACCTATGACGACGGCGGGGTGATGACCAACTCGCGCGGCAGCTTCACGGCGAGCGCCAGCGGGACCCACTTCCTGGCGGTCTCCTCCTTCTCCGACGCCATCACCAAGGTGGGCACCTACCGCATCTCGGTGATGGACCTGACCGTGCAGGGGTCGCAGACCGTGCTGACGGCCAGCAGCAACATCCTGCGCCAGATGCCGACGACGGCGGTCAACAACATCGCCAACGGCGTCTCGGCCGGCGCCATCACCCAGCAGGCCGGTATCGACCAGCTCATCCAGTTGGCCGACGCCACGACCTCGGTGGCGACGCTCAGCTACCAGTTCTTCACCGGCCGGATTCCCAGCCAGGGCGGAATCGACTTCCTGGTCTCGCCCAACGGGCCGAACCCGAACAATCTGAACTCGGCCTACTTCCAGTCCTTCAACCTGGAGAACCGCTACATCAACTTCGCGGTGAACCTGGGCAAGTTCGGGGACGGGGCGGCCTTCTTCAACTCGACCTACGGGGGCCTCAGCCTCTTCGAGGCCACGCGGCTGGCCTACGCGACGATCTTCGGCGCCACCATCACCGACGCCAAGGTGAGTTCGCTCCTCGACCCGGTGCTGAACCTCGGCGGCGGCGTGACCGCCACACGGGCCGAGTACTTCGCCATCTTCGGCGGCGACGGCGTGAACGGCATCGGCACCAAGGCGGCGATGGTGGGCTTCCTCCTGGCCGAAGCCGTCAAGGCCGACCTCGGCGTCTACGCCCGCTCCAACGCCGCGTTCCTGGCCGACCTGGCGGACGGGGCGATGTTCGGCGTCGACCTGATCGGCGTGTACAGCCGGCCGGAATACGTCTTCGTCGGCGGCTGAGGCGACTGCCTCTCAGTGGGCGAGGGGGACGGCCCCGGACGCCAGCAGGGCCGCGAACATCACCGCGCAGGCGCCGAGCGCCCAGGGCGCGGTGAAGCGCAGGTGCTCGCCGAACTCGACGCGCGCGAGGCTCACCAGCAGGTAGGTCGAAGGCACCAGCGGGCTGAGCAGGTGGAACTGCTGTCCGACCAGGGAGGCGCGGGCCACCTCGTCGACGCTCGCGCCGTGCGCCGCCGCGGTCTCGGCGATCACCGGCAGCATCCCGAAGTAGAAGGCGTCGTTGGAGACCAGGAAGGTGGCCGGGACGCTGAGGCCGGCGGTGATCGAGGCGAGATAGGGTCCCATCGAGGCCGGCACGACCTGCAGGATCGCGCTCGACATGGCCTCGACCATACCGGTCCCCGACAGGATGCCGGTGAACACCCCGGCGGCGAAAACGAGCCCGCCGACCGCCAGCGCATTGGGCGCGTGCGCGGCCAGCCGCCGCCGCTGGTCGCCCAGCACGGGGTAGTTGATCCAGAGCGCCAGCGCGTAGGCTACGATGAACAGCGCCGGAAGCGGCGCCAGGCCCGCGACGAGCGCCGCCATCAGGCCCGCCGTCAACGCCAGATTCACCGCGAACAGCCGGGGCCGCAGCGCCGCGACGTCGCGGGCGGCGTCGTCCGCCGCCATCTCCGCCGGAGTCAGCTCGCCGTCGTCCAGCGGCGTCTGCGGATCGCCGAGGCGCGCCAGGCGTCGACGCTCGCGCCGACCCAGGAACCAGGCGACGAACAGCACCCACGCGCCGCAGGCCAGCTGGGCCGGCAGGACGGAGAGGTAGAGGTCGCCCACGTCCACGTGCAGCGCCGAGGCGGCCCGCGCGGTGGGCCCGCCCCAGGGCAGGAGGTTGCCGACGGCGCTGGCCATGATCAGCACGCAGGCGAGCTTGCGGGTGTCGAGCCGCATCGCCCGGTAGAGCGGCAGCATGGCCGTGGCCGCGATCATGTAGGTGGTGGCCCCGTCGCCATCGAGGGAGATCAGGAGCCCCAGCGCCGCCGTGCCGACCACGATCCGCACCGGGTCGCCCTCGACCACCCGCACGATCGCCCGGACCAGCGGGTCGAACAGTCCCGCGTCGGTCATCAGCCCGAAGTAGAGGATGGCGAACACCAGCATCACGCCGGTCGGCGCCAGGTCCTTGATCCCCTGCAGGATCATCGGCCCGAGCCCCGCCCCGAACCCGCCCAGCAGGCCCACGGCCACCGGCACGATCACCAGCGCCACCATCGCCGAGGCCCGCCGCGTCATGATCAGCGTCATGACCGCCGCGACCATCAGGAAGCCGAGAAGCGCTGGGGTCATCGGGCCTTGGCGGAGAGGGAGGGATTCGAACCCTCGATACCCTTGCGAGTATGCCGCATTTCGAGTGCGGTGCTTTCAACCACTCAGCCACCTCTCCGAGCCGGGTGCGGGACCCGCCTTGAAGGGGGCCTGCCGAGTGAGCGGCGGAACCTAGTCGCGCGGTTCCCGCCGCGCAAG
>CAZBXO010000175.1:0-5406 GCA_964495645.1 uncultured Phenylobacterium sp.
ACCGCCTCGAGGCGCTCCAGCGGGTCACCGCCGCCGCCTTCGGCCAGCGCCGCAAGATGCTGCGGTCGAGCCTGAAGGCCATGGGCGGTGAACCGCTGATCGCGGGCGCCGGACTGGACCCTTCGGCCCGTGCGGAGACTGTTTCGGTAGCCGGATTCCTGGCGCTCGTGGACGCGAGCCTGCGCTAGCCATCCGGAGCCTCGAGGAGTACCGTCGCCAAAACAGTCAGGGGAGACGGTTATGTTCAAGGCCATTGTGCCGCTGATGGGTGCGGTCCTCTTCGCAGCGACGGGCGCCTCCGCGCAAGTCATCGGTGACGTCGTACAGACCAAGCAAGGCGCGGTGCGCGGCGACACGGTCACCGAGGTCGGCGCGACCGCCCGGATCTTCCGTGGCATCCCCTATGCCGCCCCGCCGGTGGGCGCACTGCGCTGGAAGTCGCCACAGCCGGCGGCGAAGTGGACCGGCGTGCGCGACGCCACCAAGTGGCCGAACCGCTGCCCGCAGGGCTCGAGCAGCATGGGCACGGGCTCGGCGCTCAGCGAGGACTGCCTCTACCTCAACGTCGTGACCTCGGCGAAGAACGCCGGCGAGAAGCGACCCGTGATGGTGTTCTACCACGGCGGCGGTCTGACCTCCGGCACCTCCAGCTCGACCACCTATAACCATCCGAAACTTCCGAACCAGGGCGTGGTCGTGGTGACGGCGAACAGCCGCCTCGGACCGTTCGGCTACCTGGCCCACCCGGCGCTGGCCGCCGAGGGCCGCGGCTCCGGCAACTTCGGCACCCTAGACATCCGCGCCTCGCTGGAGTGGGTCCGCGACAACATCGCTGCCTTCGGTGGCGATCCGAACAACGTGACGATCCTGGGCGAGTCCGGCGGGGGCTCCAAGGTGATCTCCCAGATGGCCTCGCCGCTGAGCAAGGGCCTCTTCCACAAGGCCATTGTCGAGAGCGGCTCGGCCCTGGTCTCGCCACAACGCACGACCACGAAGGCGGCGGCCGAGGCGCGCGGCCAGGCGCTGCAGACCGCCCTCGGCGCGTCCGACCTCGCCGCCATGCGCGCGGCCAAGTGGGAGGACGTCCTCGCCGCGGCCGGCAAGGCCAACTTCACCGCCAACGTCGTGGTCGACGGCCAGGTCATCCCGGACTCGGTCAACGCGCTCTTCGCCAGCGGCCGCCACAACAAGGTCCCGCTCATCGTCGGCGCCAACGAGGGTGAGGCCTCGCTGCGCTCCAACGTGCCGGAGATGGCCGACCTGCACTCGGCGGCCGGCGCGCCCACCTGGGTCTACAGCTTCTCCCAGCTGCCGGCCGGATGGCGGGCCGAGAAGGGCTGCGTGGCCTTCCACGGCCTGGAGCTGACCTATGTGTTTGGGGCGATCCCGGTCGGCCTGACCTCGGCGACGACGCTCGGCCTGGCGCGCGGCGGCGGGTGCACGACCCGCACGCCGGCGCACGACGACCAGGACATGAAGGTCGCCGACCAGGCCTCCAAGATCTGGGCCCAGTTCGCCAAGACCGGCGACCCCAGCGTGCCGGGCCTGATCCACTGGCCGAAGTACACCAAGGCGGCCAACACCTACCTCGACATCGGCACGCCGCTGGAGGTGAAGCGCACCATCCAGAACGCCTACGTCGCGCCGCCGCCGACCGCGAGTCGCACCGCGGCGGCCCCGTAAGGAGAAGCGCCGGGCCGGTTGCCCCGGCGCGTAACTCCACCTCCTATAGCGGCATGAGTCTCTCATGCTGACCCTGCTGGGCGTCGCGGCGGTCGTCGTCGGGTTTGCCGCGCGGCTGAACCCGCTGCTGGTCGTCGTCCTGGCGGCCCTGCTGACCGGGCTCCTCGCCGGACATTCGCTGCCTGAGGTGATCGGCGCGTTCGGCAAGGCGTTCAACGAGAACCGGTTCGTCACCGTCGCCTACCTGGTGCTGCCGATGGTGGGGGTGCTGGAGCGGGCCGGCGTGCGCGAACAGGCACGGCGGTTGATCGGCGGTTTCCGGGCGGTCTCGGTCGGCCCGCTGCTGATCGGGTACCTGGCGTTCCGCCAGATCACCTCGGCGCTCGGGCTCACCTCGATCGCCGGACAGGCGCAGAGCATCCGTCCGCTGATCGCGCCCATGGCGGAGGCGGCGGCCGAGGGCCAGCTGGGCGAGATCCAATCCAAGACCCGCCATCGTCTGCGCGCCTGGGCCGCGGCCACCGACAACGTCGGCCTGTTCTTCGGCGAGGACATCTTCGTCGCCATCGGCTCGATCCTGCTGATGGTCGGCTTCCTGGCCACCAGCGGCATCACCCTGGACCCCATCCAGCTGTCGACCTGGGCGATCCCGACGGCCATCGCGGCCTTCGTCATCCATGCGGCGCGGCTCGTCCTCTTCGACCGCGCCGTGAGGCGGGGCGGCGGATGATCAAGATCGGCGTCGTCTACCTCGTGGCCGGGCTGATCTTCGCGGCCTTCTCGGCGCTCAGCTTCCTCGATCGCGGGAACCGCAAGCGTCTCGGCAATGGCCTTTTTTGGGGCCTGGTGGCGGTGAGTTTCCTGGCCGGCGATCATCTCGGCGACTTCGGCAACGGACTGTTGATCCTGGCCCTGGCCGGGATCGCCGGCCTGGGCTGGCTGGGCCGTGGCGAGCCGCCCACCACGGACGCTGCCGAGCGCCAGGCGCTGGCGGAGCGGTTCGGCAACCGCCTGTTCCTCCCCGCCCTGGTCCTACCGCTCGTCGTGGCCATCGGCGTGCTCGCGAGCCGGCTGCAGCTCGACGGGGGCCTGCTCGACCCCAAGCAGGCGACGCTGATCTCCCTCGCCGCCGCAGCCGTGCTCGCCACGCTGGTCGCGCTCGTGATCCTGCGCCAGCCGCCCGTCAGCCCGTTCCAAGAGGGCCTCCGACTTGCCGACACGGTGGGGTGGGCGGCGCTGCTGCCCCAGACCCTGGCCGCGCTCGGCGCCATCTTCGCCCTCGCCGGCGTCGGCGAGCAGATCGGCGAGCTGGTGACCACCTACCTGCCCGTCGACACGAGGCTCGCGGCGGTGAGCGTCTACTGCCTCGGCATGGCGGCCTTCACGATGATCATGGGCAACGCCTTCGCGGCCTTCCCTGTGATGACGGCTGGCGTCGCTTTACCCATCCTGATCAAGCACTTCGGCGGCGATCCTGCGGTGATCTGCGCGATCGGCATGCTGTCCGGCTTCTGCGGCACCCTGATGACCCCGCTCGCGGCCAACTTCAACCTGGTGCCGCCGGCGCTTCTCGAGCTCCCGGATCGCTATGCGGTGATCAAGGCCCAGATCCCGACCGCGCTGCCGCTCCTCCTGGTCAACACGGTCCTGATGTATGTCCTCGCGTTCTGAGCGCCTGACGCCGGCGCTGGCGTCCGCCTTCGCCCGCATTGCGCTCGGCCACGTCGCGCGCGAATACCCCAACAAGCTCGACCACGTGCTGGACGGCGACGCCGACGCGCTTGGGCCGCGGGCGCTGCACCCGATCTACTTCGGGAGCTTCGACTGGCACTCCTGCGTCCACGGCTACTGGACGCTCGCGACCGCGCTGCGCCGCCATCCGGAGATGCCGGAGGCCGCAGCCGTCCACGCCCGGCTCGATGCAGCCTTCACCGCCGCGAACGTCGCGGGCGAGGTCGCCTACCTCGATCGCCCCTCCTCCCGCGGCTTCGAGCGCCCCTATGGCTGGGCCTGGCTTCTCAAGCTGCAAGCCGAGCTCGAGCGCCACGATGCGCCGTGGGCAGCAACCCATCGCCCCCTCGCCGGCGCCTTCGCGGACCGCTTCAAGGCCTTCCTGCCCAAGGCCGTCTATCCGATCCGCACCGGCGTCCACTCCTCGACCGCATTTGCCCTTCACCTCGCCCTGGACTGGGCCGACGCCGACCTCCGCCGACAGATCCTCGGGCGCGCGGCGCTCTGGCACACCCACGACCGCGACGCTCAGGCGTGGGAGCCTTCTCTCGACGACTTCCTGTCGCCGACCCTGATGACCGCCGCCCTGATGGCCAAAGTGCTGGACGGGGCCGCCTTCCGCGACTGGTTCGCCGCCTACCTGCCCCGCGCCGCCCAGCGCCAGCCCGCCACCCTGTTCGATCCGGCCCGTTCGCCCGACCGGTCCGACGGCAAGATGGCCCACCTCGACGGCGTGAACTTCTCGCGCGCCTGGTGCTGGCGCGAGGTCGCCGCCGCACTGGATCCGGCCGATCCGGTGCGGACCGTGGCCGAGGAGTCCGCACGTCTCCATATAGCCGCCGCCCTGCCGCACGTGGCGGGGGACTACATGGGCGAGCACTGGCTGGCCACCTTCGCCTTGCTGGCTCTCACCGCGGGCGAGGAAGCCTGGCCTTAGGATCGGAATAGCCACTGGCGCGTTTGGGCGGCCCAGAAGCAACAATTGTGGAGTCCGCCATGCCGCGCGCCGTGTCGCTCGCGGCGGCGGCCGCCCTGATCGGCGCCGCCGTCCCGCTTACCGTCGAGGCCAGGAGTCCCGAAGTCGCCTTCGCGCCCGGTGTTCTGAATGCCTGGTACCTGACGAAGGCCGCGCCTGCGTACCAGATCGCGCGCCGCTTCGAGGTGCGCGCCGACCCGGATCCGGAATCGCCGACCACCATGATCCTGCACGGCGGCGAGATCGTCGAAGCCGCGGCCATGACCGAGGACGGCTGGATCGCCGTCTCCGAGAATGGGGTCATCCAGGGCTATGTGCCCGCTTCAATCATGCGCCCGATTTGGTCGGCGCCGCCACGCTACGCCACGCGCTAGCTCGGCGGCCCCATCGGCGGCATCTTCGGGAACCGTGGCAGCCCGTCGTGCATCAGGTGCCAGGGCTGCGCCGCCTCGACGTAGAGGTGGATCTGCGGCTGGTAGCCCGACGGGTCGTCCAGCGCGCCGACTTTCACGGGCAGGAACGGCACCATCTCGCCGGGCACGCTGTAGAGCGGCGTGCCGCAGTCCGGGCAGAAGGCGCGGCCGACGTCACCGCCGGAGTCGCCCTTGGAGACGTAGGTCTTGGGCTGTCCCTTGGTGACCGCGAAGGCGCCCTTCGGGGCCAGCACCACATAGGTCGGCGGACCGCCCGCGGCGTACTGGCATGCCCGGCAATGGCAGACGCCCGCGCCGGCCAGGTCGCCGGTGATCTTGAACCGCACGTTGCCGCAGGCGCAGCCGCCTTCGATGTCCGCCATCGTCCCCTCCGTCAGCCGACCGGCTCGGCCGCCTTTTCGAGCACGAAATCGTCGGGGTTGGGAGAGAGCGTGACGCGCCAGTAGTCGATCAATCCGAAGGGCCAGTTCTGACTGACCCGGCCCAGAGCGTTCTTGTACCAACTGGAGACGTAGGGGCTGCCCCAGGCCCAGCCCTGGTTGGCCTCGTCGACGCGTGCGTTGAAGGCGTCGTGGACGTCCT
>CAZBXO010000175.1:5506-7209 GCA_964495645.1 uncultured Phenylobacterium sp.
GCCCAGCCCTGGTTGGCCTCGTCGACGCGTGCGTTGAAGGCGTCGTGGACGTCCTTCCTCGGCTCCATCGCCCTGGCGCCGGTCTCGGCCAGCAGGCGCAGGCAGCCCACGATGTAGCGGACCGCGCACTCCGAGAAGAACACGATGGAGCCGTTGACCACGATGTTGGTGTTGGGTCCGTAGATCATGAAAAAGTTCGGGAAGCCCGGCGTGGTCACGCCCAGGTAAGCCCGCGCATCGCCGGCCCACTCCTCGTGCAGTTCCCGACCGCCGCGTCCGTAGACCTTCAGCGTCCGCAGGAAATCGGACGCATAGAAGCCGGTGCCCCAGATCAGGACGTCGACCTCGTGTTCGGTCCCGTCGGCTGTGACGACACCCTTCGGGGTGATGCGCACGATCCTGTCGGTGACCAACTCGACGTTCTCGCGTCGCAGCGCGCCCAGCCAGACACCGTTGTCCAGCACTGCACGCTTTCCGCCGACCGGGTAGTCCGGCGTCACCTTGGCGAGCAGCTCCGGAAAGTCCGCCAGCTGAGCCCTGTAGGATTCCAGCGCCATGTCGCGCAGCTGGGCGTTCTCCGGTCCGACCGCATCGTGCGGCCCGTTCCACGTCGCGTCTGACTTCACCATTGGCAGGAAGCCGTCGGTGACCATCCAGAACAGCCAGAACCGGTACCATTTGTCATAGTAGGGCACGTGCTCGAGGAGCCACTTTTTCCCCTCGGGAACGTCCTCATGGTAGTGCGGTACGGGCAGGCCCCAGGGCGGGGTGCGCTGGAACACTTTCAGCGTCGCGACAATCGGCGCGATCTCGGGAACGAACTGGTAGGCCGACGCACCAGTCCCGACGACCGCCACACGCTTGCCCTTCAGGTCCACGTCGTGGCGCCACGCGGCCGAGTGGAACGCCGGCCCGGCGAAGCTGTCGCGGCCCTCGATGTCGGGGATCTTCGGTCGATTCAGCTGGCCCACCGCGGTAACGACCGCCGTCGCCTCGACCGTCTCGCGCCGCCCATCTCCGCCGCGCAGCTCGACGCGCCAGACCCCGGCGCGCTCGTCCCAGGTCAGTGTGTCCACCCACGTCTCGAAGCGGATGTGCTTCCGCAGGCCGTGCTTCTCGGCGATGCCCTGGAAGTACTTCAGGAGCACCGGCTGGGTGGAGAAGTGCTGCGGCCAAAAGTGATTGGGCTCGAAGGAGTAGCTATACATGTGGTTCGAGTTGTCGACCCGGCAGCCCGGATAGGTATTCTCGAACCAGGTGCCGCCCACGTCCGGGTTCTTGTCGACGATGGTGAAGGGAATTCCGGCCTGGCTGAGCCGGATGCCGGTCAGGAGGCCCGACATCCCCGCGCCGATCACCAGGACGCTGAGCCGCCGCGCGGCCGCCTGAAGTTGCGGCTGGTCGAACTGCGGATCCTTGGTCGATCTTCCGGCCAGCGCCAGCTCGTCGGTCAGGAAGTCGGCGTAGCCCTCCGGGATCGGCGCACCCGCCACGAAGTCGATCATTCGACGCAGGGTTGCGCCGTCCGGCTCGCGCAGCTGCAGCGGCTTGCCCGCCTGGTAGGCCTCGATCGCCGCCTGCGCCTTGGCTCGAATGCCCGCCTGGACCTCTTCGGAGAGGCCAATGTCGTCGCGAGACAGCGGATTGTAGGTCGGCGTCCACTCCGATTTCAGCCAGCTCGTCTCGCCGGTCATGTGCACGAG
>CAZBXO010000176.1:0-7164 GCA_964495645.1 uncultured Phenylobacterium sp.
CCCATGCCCGTTCGCGTCGCCATCAACGGTTTCGGTCGCATCGGCCGTCTGGTCCTGCGTTCGATCGTCGAGCATGCGCGCCGCGACATCGAGGTGGTGGCGATCAACGACCTGGGCCCGGTCGAGACCAACGCCCACCTGCTGCGCTACGACTCGATCCACGGGCGGTTCCCCGGCAACGTCGACACCGGCCCCGACACCATCGACGTGGGCCTCGGTCCCATCAAGGTCACCGCCATCCGCAACCCGGCGGAGCTGCCGCACAAGGACCTCGGCGTCGACATCGCGCTCGAGTGCACCGGCCTCTTCACCTCGAAGGAGAAGGCCGCCGACCACCTGAAGGCCGGCGCCAAGCGCGTGATCGTCTCCGCCCCCGCCGACGGCGTCGACAAGACCATCGTCTATGGCGTCAACCACGACACGCTGACCGCCGACGACCTGGTGATCTCCAACGCCTCGTGCACCACCAACTGCCTGGCGCCGGTGGCCCGCGTGCTGCAGGACCTCTGCGGCATCGAGCGTGGCTACATGACCACGATCCACTCCTACACCGGCGACCAGCCGACGCTGGACACCCTGCACAAGGACCTCTACCGCGCCCGCGCCGCGGCCATGTCGATGATCCCGACGTCGACCGGCGCGGCCAAGGCGCTGGGCCTGGTGATCCCGGAGCTGGCCGGCAAGCTGGACGGCTCCTCGATCCGCGTGCCCACCGCCAACGTCTCGGTGGTGGACCTAAAGTTCGTGCCCGGCCGCAAGGTCTCGGTCGAGGAGATCAACGAGGCCATGGAGAAGGCGGCCACCTCGAAGCCGCTGCAGGGGATCCTGGCGGTGACCAAGGAGCCGCTGGTCAGCGCCGACTTCAACCACATCGCCGCGTCCTCGACGGTGGCCCTGCCGCAGACCCAGATGATCGACGGCGGCCTCGGCCGGGTGCTCAGCTGGTACGACAACGAGTGGGGCTTCTCGACCCGCATGGCCGACACGGCCATCGCCATGGGCAAGCTGCTCTAGGCTGACCCCAATGGCCTTCCGCACCCTCGACGACGCCGATCTCCAGGGCCGGCGCGCCCTGGTGCGGGTGGACTTCAACGTGCCGATGGACGGCGGGCGGGTGAGCGACGACACCCGCCTGCGTGCGGCGCTGCCGACGATCCGCAATCTGCAGGCCGGCGGGGCGAAGGTGATCCTCCTGGCCCACTTCGACCGGCCGAAGGGCAAGCGGGTGCCGGAGATGAGCCTGAAGCCGGTGGTTGAGCCACTGGCCGGGCTGCTCGGCGGGACGGTGTCCTTCGCCGACGACTGCGTGGGCGATGACGCCGCCAAGGCCGTGGCGGCGCTGCCTGACCGCGGCGTCCTGCTGCTCGAGAATGTCCGCTACCACGTCGGCGAGGAGGCCAACGACGCCGCCTTCGCCGAGGCCCTGGCCGCCAACGGCGACCTTTACGTGAACGACGCCTTTTCGGCCGCGCACCGGGCGCACGCCTCGACGGAAGGGATCGCCCACCTCCTGCCCGCCTACGCCGGCGAGCAGATGCGCCGGGAGCTGGAGGCCCTGGACGCGGCGCTGGGCAACCCGAGGCGGCCGGTGATGGGCATCGTCGGCGGGGCGAAAGTCTCCACCAAGCTGGACCTGCTGGAGAACCTGGTCGGCAAGCTGGACCACCTCGCCATCGGCGGCGGCATGGCCAACACCTTCCGCTTCGCCCAGGGCTACGAGATCGGCGGCTCGCTCTGCGAGAAGGACATGGCCGACACCGCCCGCGAGATCCTCAAGAAGGCGGAGGCCAAGGGCTGCCACATGATCCTTCCGACGGACGTCGTGGTGGCGAAGGAGCTCGCGCCCAACGCCCCGTCGCGGGTCGCCCATCTGACCGGCCCGGACGGCGTCGCCGCCGACGAGAAGATCTTCGACGTCGGCCCGAACACCCTGAAGCAGATCGTCGACGCCATCGCGGAATCGAAGACCCTGATCTGGAACGGCCCGCTCGGCGTCTTCGAGGTGCAACCCTTCGATCACGCGACCGTTCGAGCTTCGCAGGAAGCGGCTTCGCTCGCGAGCCAGGGGAAGCTGGTGGCGGTGGCCGGCGGGGGTGATACGGTGGCGGCCCTCAACGCGGCCGGCGTCACGGACCGGTTCACCTTCGTCTCGACGGCGGGCGGCGCGTTTCTTGAATGGATGGAAGGCAAGGCGCTGCCCGGGGTGGCGGCCCTGTCTCGCTAGGGGAATGAAGTAGGAAAATGGCCCGCATCACGCTTCGGCAGCTTCTCGATCACGCCGCGGAGAACGGCTACGGCGTCCCGGCTTTCAACATCAACAACATGGAACAGGGCCTCGCCATCATGGAGGCCGCCGACGCGACGAACTCGCCGGTGATCATCCAGGCGAGCCGCGGGGCGCGGCAGTACGCCAACGACCATGTGCTCAAGGGCCTGATCGACTCGCTCTGCCAGATCTATCCGCAGATCCCGATCTGCATGCACCAGGACCACGGCAACAACCCGGCCACCTGCGCCAGCGCCATCCAGCACGGCTTCACCAGCGTGATGATGGACGGCTCGCTGATGGAGGACGCCAAGACCCCGGCCGACTACGACTACAACCTCGAGGTCACCCGCAAGGTCGTCGACATGGCCCACTGGGTGGGCGCCTCGGTCGAGGGCGAGCTCGGCGTGCTGGGCAGCCTCGAGACCGGCATGGGCGAGAAGGAGGACGGCCACGGCTTCGAGGGGAAGCTCGGCCACGACAAGCTGCTGACCGATCCCGACCAGGCGGTGGAGTTCGTCAAGGCCACTGAGGTCGACGCCCTGGCCATCGCCATGGGCACCAGCCACGGCGCCTACAAGTTCAGCCGCAAGCCGGACGGCGACGTCCTGGCGATGAACGTGATCGAAGAGATCCACCGCCGCCTGCCCAACACGCACCTGGTGATGCACGGCTCCTCGTCGGTGCCGCAGGACCTGCAGGACATCATCAACCAGTACGGCGGCGAGATGCCCCAGACCTGGGGCGTGCCCGTCGAGGAGATCCAGCGCGGCATCAAGCACGGCGTGCGCAAGATCAACATCGACACCGACAACCGCATGGCCATGACCGGCGCGATCCGAAAGGTTTTCGCCGAGAACCCCGGCGAGTTCGACCCGCGCAAGTACCTGAAGCCGGCGATGGAGGCGATGCGGGCGGTCTGCAAGCAGCGCTTCGAGGAGTTCGGCACGGCCGGCTGGGCGAGCAAGATCACGCCGATCCCGATGTCGGCTATGGCCAAGCGCTACGCCTCAGGCGAACTGGCTCCGAAGATCGGCATCACCCGCCACGCGGCGGAGTAGGCCCTCGGGGGTCAGTCCTCGATCGGATTGCCCTTCATCTCTCGGACGAAGAACAGGCCCACCACGAAGGTCACGGCCGCGACCGCGATCGGGTACCAGAGGCCGAAGTAGATGTTGCCGGTGGCGGCCACCATGGCGAAGGCCGTGGGGGTCAGGAACCCGCCCAGCCAGCCATTGCCCAGGTGGTAGGGCAGCGACATCGAGGTGTAGCGGATCCGCGCCGGGAACATCTCCACCAGCGCTGCGGCGATCGGCCCGTAGACCAGGGTCACATAGATCACCAGGAGCCACAGCAGGCCCACGACCAGCGGCTTGTTCATCTGCGCCGGATCGGCCTTGGCGGGATAGCCGGCGGCTTTCAGCTCGGCCGTGAAGCTCTTGGTCCAGGCGTCCTTGGCGGCCTTGAACTCGGCCTTGCCCAGCGACCCACCCTCCAGGCTGGGGACGACCTTGCTCCCGATGCGCACCGCGGCCGGCGTCCCGGCCGGCGCCGCCTCGTTGCCGTAGGAGACCCCGGCGTTGGCCAGGGCCGCCTTGGCTACGTCGCAACCGGAGGTGAAGGTCGCCTTGCCGATTGGGTCGAACTGGAAGGTGCAGCTGGCCGGATCGGCCACCACCGTCACCGGAGAGGACGCCGTCGCCGCCGCCAGCGCCGGATTGGCCGCCGCGGTGATGGCCTTGAAGATCGGGTTGTAGGTGACGACCGCCAGCAGGCAGCCGGCAAGGATCACGGGTTTCCTGCCGATCTTGTCGGACAGCCAGCCGAACACCACGAAGAACGGGGTCGCCAGCGCGAGCGCGATCGCCACCAGCTGGTTGGTGAGCACGCCGTCGACCTTGAGGAACTTCTCCAGGAAGGTCAGGGCGTAGAACTGGCCAGTGTACCAGACCACCGCCTGGCCGGCGGTCAGTCCCAGCAGCGCCAGGATCACCAGCTTGAGGTTGGGCCAGCGGCCGAAGCTCTCGGCCAGCGGCTGTTTGGAGGTCGTTCCCTCGTCGACCATCTTCTGGAACACCGGGCTCTCGTTGAGCCGCAGACGAATCCACAGCGACACGGCCAGCAGCAGCGCCGAGACCAGGAACGGGATGCGCCAGCCCCATTCTTTGAAGGCGTCCTCGCCGATCTGGGTGCGCACCAGGATGATCACCACCAGGCTCATGAAGAGGCCGAAGGTGGCCGTGGTCTGAATCCAGCTGGTGTAGAGGCCGCGCTTGCCCGGCGGCGCATGTTCGGCGACGTAGGTGGCCGCCCCGCCGTACTCGCCGCCCAGCGCCAGTCCCTGCAGCAGCCGCAGGCTGATCAGCAGGATCGGCGCCAGCACGCCGATCTGGCCGTAGTCCGGCAGCAAGCCTACTGCGAAGGTCGAAACCCCCATCAGCAGCATGGTGACGAGGAAGGTGTTCTTGCGACCCCAGAGGTCGCCCAGCCGTCCGAACACGATCGCCCCGAACGGCCGCACCGCGAAGCCGGCAGCGAACGCCAGGAGGGCGAAGATGTAACCGGTGGTCTCGTTCACGCCGGCGAAGAAGTGGGTGGTGATGAAGCTGGCGAGCGAGCCGTAGAGGTAGAAGTCGTACCACTCGAAGACCGTGCCGACCGACGCGCCGACGATGACGGTGGTGTTGCCGGACTTCGCCGGAGCCTCCTCGCCTGCGACCGCCATCCCGTCTCCCCCGACACACTCGTTGTTCGGAGACGCTACGCGGAATCTCCCACCGCCGTCATCCCACGGTCGGCCGAAGGCCGATCCGGGGGGCCCAAGCTGACTCGCGGCCGGGTCGGATTCGGCTTGATGGGGTGGACGCCGCCCCGGATCGCTGCGCGACCGGGGGATGACGAGCTAGCCTTCCAGCTCGCCCATGGCGCTCTGCAGGTAGTTCTGCTCGCCCAGGCTCTTCAGCAGCGACAGTTGGGTCTCCAGGAAGTCGATGTGCTCCTCGGTATCGGTGAGGATGTCGACCAGGATCTCGCGGCTGACGAAGTCGGCGGCGGCCTCGCATTGCTGCACGCCCGGCACGAGGGCGCCGCGCCCGGCGATCTCCAGCGCCAGGTCGGCCGTCAGGCCCTCGCCGACCGTCTCGCCAATCGACAGCTTGTGCAGGTCCTGCAGGTTGGGCAGGCCGTCGAGGAACAGGATGCGCTTGATGAGCTTGTCGGCGTGCTTCATCTCGCCGATCGACTCTTCGTAGGTGATCTTTCCGAGCCGAGCGAAGCCCCAGTTCTCGTACATCCGCGCATGCAGGAAGTACTGGTTCACGCTCGTCAGCTCGTTGGTCAGGACGGCGTTCAGGAGCCGGATGATCGCCTTGTCGCCTTGCATGATTCAGCTCCGGTTCGCGGTCGCGCGGAACGTCGTGCGCCGAACCGCGCAAGTCAAAGCCTTTGTCTGCAAACGATTTTCAGTCGCGCAGAAAGTCTGCGCGGCTACTCGGCGGCGTAGCGCAGGGCCTCGCGTTCCTCGTCCAGCATCTTGGCCATGTCGCACACGCAGCGGGCGCATTGCGGGCGGGAATCGCAGGCCTTGAAGATCTGGGCGGGACGGGTCGCGCCGGCCGCGATGGCCGCGCGCACCTGGCGTTCGCGGATGCCGTTGCAGTTGCACACGTACATGGGCGGGGAAGCGCTCCAGGCTGACCCTCTCCCTCTAGCTTCTTGCGAACGCTTTTGCAAGTCATTCTCATCTGACGGACCGCGACACTTGCGGCGGAACCGAGGATGCGGTCCAAGCCGGCCGATGCCCGCGCCGCTCTGCCGCCTCTATCTCATAACGCCGCCGCGCCTGGACGACCTGGCCGCCTTCGGTCACGTGCTTGCCCATGCGCTCGACGCCGGCGACGTCGCCGCGTTGCAGGTCCGGTTGAAGGGCGTCCCCGACGAGATCATCGCCGCGGCGGTCGACGCCCTCATGCCCATCGCCCAGGCCCGCGGCGTGGCGGTGATCCTCAACGACAGGCCGGATCTGGCCGCGCGGCTGGGCTGCGACGGCGTCCACATCGGCCAGGACGATGTTCCCTACGCAGAGGCGCGCCGGATCGTCGGGCGGGACCGGATGGTCGGCGTCACCTGTCACGATAGCCGCCACCTCGCCATGGAGGCCGCCGAGGCCGGCGCCGACTACGTGGCCTTCGGCGCCTTCTTCCCGACCGCCACCAAGGACGCGCCCACTCGCGCCGACCCGGAGATCCTCTCCATCTGGCAGGAGACCATGGAGGTCCCCTGTGTCGCCATCGGCGGGATCACGGTGGCGACCGCCCGCGAACTGGCCCGCGCCGGGGCCGACTTCCTGGCCGTCTCCGCCGGGGTCTGGAGCTACGGCGACGGCCCCGCCGCCGCGGTCGCCGCCTTCAACGCCGAGATCGTCGCCGGCGTCGCTGAAAGAGAGTAGCGCCACGCTCCCCTCCCCCTTGCGGGGAGGGGCCGGGGGTGGGGGTGCTGACATTGACCACGGCGCTGACACCCCCACTCCCAACCCTCTCCCCGCAAGGGGGAGAGGGCTTCGAGCGCCGCCGCTGGCCTCTCAGCGCGCGTACGGCGGCACGTTCTTCTCGATCGTGCGGAACTCCGCCTCGGTGAGCGGCGTCAGCTTGCGAAAAGCCTCCCACGCCTCCTTGGGGCGCAGGTTACCCCCGGCCGCAGCGTCAGAGCCGTAGAGCACGCGTCTGACGCCCACTTCGCGGATGCGCTGCGCCGCCAGCTCGGCGCGGGCCAGCGGGATGCCCGGCACGATCGCGGTGGTGACGTCGAACCAGAGGTTCTTCACCCGCTTGTCCTTGCGCCGGATGGCCTGGATGAACACGTCCATCGCCTCGTCAGCCAAGGGGTCGGTGTAGGTCCCG
>CAZBXO010000177.1:0-4898 GCA_964495645.1 uncultured Phenylobacterium sp.
GCTAGATCCCCGGCGGCGGCTCGAACCCGCGCACGTTCTCGTCGATCGCCTGGGCGATGGCCAGGGTCTTGGAGTCGCCGCCGTGCGGGCCGATGAGCTGGGCGCCGACGGGAAGGCCGGAGGCGGTGAGGCCGGCCGGAACCGCGGTGGCGGGCAGGTGCAGAGCGGTGGCGAGCGCGATCCAGCTGAGCATGGTGTTGTAGGGGTGGACCGACCCGTCCGAGGCCTTCAGGCGGCGTTTCTGGAAGGGACGCGTCTCGTGCGGGAAGGCCGCGACCGGCGTGATCGGCGCCAGGATCACGTGCACCTTGTCGAAGGCGCGCGCCGCCTCATGGCGCAGGCGCTGGCGCACCGCGTCGGCGGCCATCCATTCGCGGTGGGTGGCGGTGTAGGACAGCGCCAGGGCGCGGGTCGAGAACGGGTCGTCCTTGCCGCTCAGGAAGCCTGACAGCGCGCGCACGCGGTTCATCATCTTCATCGTCGCCGGCGGCAGATCCTCGCCCAGCACGGCGCCCAGGAGGGTCTGGTAACTGCCCAGCAGGACGTGGGCGTCCACCGGCGAGGGGATCGGGACAATCTCGGCGCCCGCCTCGGCGAGCTCGCCGGCGAAGCGTTCCAGGACCGCCCGGGCCTCGGGGTCCAGCCAAAAGGCCGGCTCGTCGAGCCAGAGGCCGACCTTGGTCTCCTTCAGGTCGGCGGCCGGCGCCTTCGACGGCATCGGACCCGCCTCGATGATCGACAGCAGCAGGCGCAGGTCGCGCGCCGAGCGCGCCATCGGGCCTACCACGTTGAGGTCGCGCTCCGACCAGGACCCCGGTGCGGGCGGCACGTGGCCGCGCTGGGTGACCATCCCCCAGGTGGGCTTGTGGCTGAAGACGCCGCAGAAGCCGGCGGGCACACGCAAGCTGCCACCTATGTCGGACCCGATCTCCAGCGGCGTGACCCGCGCGGCGAGCGCCGCGGCCGCGCCGCCGGACGAGCCGCCCGGCGTGCGCTTCAAGTCCCAGGGGTTGTTGGTGGTCCCGTAGAGCGGGTTGGCGCTCTGCCAGTCTGCGGCCATCACCGGCACGTTGGTCTTGCCCCAGATCACCGCCCCGGCGTGGCGGGCGTGAGCGACGACCACCGCATCCTCGGCCTGGCGGCGACGCAGGTGGGCGAGGCCGGAGGAGGCCGGCATGCCCGTGACGTCGAAGGTGTCCTTCACCGTCATCGGCAGGCCCGCCAGCGGGCCCACGTTCTCACCCTTCGCCCGGGCGTCGTCGATGCCGCGGGCCCGCTCGATGGCGCGCTCGGGATCGGCGGCGACGACGGCGTTCAGCTTGCCGTGGGTGTCCGCGTGGCGGGTGAGGGCCGCCTTGAGCAGCTCAGTTGCGGAGATCCGGTTCGACGCCAGGAGCGCCAGCATGCCGGTCGCGTCGAGCTTGAGGACATCCTCCATCAGCGGAAGCCCAGGACGTCCTGCATGTCGTACTCGCCAGCCGGGCGGCCCACGACCCACTTTGCGGCGGCGACGGCGCCCCGCGCGAAGAGGGCGCGGTCGCGCCCGGAGTGCGAGAGGGTCAGCGTCTCCTCCTCCGAGGCGAAGGTGACGCTGTGGTCGCCGACGATGCCGCCGCCGCGCAACACCGAGAAACCGATCTCGCCGATCGGGCGCTCGCCGGTGATGCCGTCGCGCGCGCGCCGGGCCACCCTGTCGATGTCGACGCCGCGGCCCTCGGCGGCCGCCTTGCCGAGCATGAGGGCGGTCCCGGACGGGGCGTCGACCTTGTGGCGATGATGCGCCTCGAACACCTCCACGTCCCAGTCCTGCGGGCCGAGCTGGGCGGCGGCCTGGCGGACCATGCCCATCAGGAGGTTCACGCCCAGCGAGAAGTTGCCGGCGCGCACGATGGGAACGGACCTCGACGCGGCGGCCACGCGGGCGATCTCGGCGGCTTCCCAGCCGGTGGGGCCCAGCACCAGGGCCGGGCCGCCGCGCGCGGCGGCGCACTCGGCCAGCGCCGCGGCGGCGTGCGGCAGGGTGAAGTCGATGACGACGTCGGCGGCGGCCAAGGCCTCGTCGATGGAGACCAGGCCGTCCTGCGGGCCGTCCGGGCGGTCGAAGCGGGCGGCGAGGGTGAGGGCGGGATCGGCCTCGACCATGCGCGTCACCGCCTGGCCCATGCGGCCCAGGGCGCCGGCGATGGCGACTGCGATGGGCGGGCTCAAGCGGTGGTTCCCCCGGGCGGCGCGTGAGCTTAAGTCGCGCGCGCCGGGGGCAAGGGTCAAGCCGCCTGGAAGAGGGCGAACTCTTCGCCGAGGGCGCGCGCCACGGCCGGGCGGGCGCGCAGGCGGTCCTTGTAGGCGGCGAGGTGCGGGTAGGCCGCGAAGTCGATCTTCACGTAGTCGGCCCAGGTGAGGATCGCCGCCATGTAGGCGTCCGCGACGCTGAAGTCGTCGAGCAGCCACTGGCGGTCCTCGAGGTGGGCGTCGAGATAGGCGAAGTGGCGGCCGGCGGTCTCGCGCGCAGTGGCTTTGGCCGCATCGTCGAACCGCGGGCTGAGCAGTGGCGTGAAAGCCATCTTGTGCAGCTCGGTCCCGATGAAGGAGAGCCACTCCTGCAGGCGGTAGCGGCCGAAGCCGGTCGGCGCGAGGCCGGCGGCCGGGTAGCGGTCGGCGATGTACTGCAGGATGGCCGCGTTCTCGGTCAGCACCTGGCCGTCGTCGGTGCGCAGGGCCGGGACCATGCCCTTGGGGTTTATGCGGCGGTAGTCGTCTCCCGCCTCGGTCTTGCCGGTCTGGGTGTTCACCCGGTGGAACTTGGCCTCGGCGCCGGCTTCGTAGAGGGTGATGCGCGACGATACCGGACACGACAGCGGGGAGAAGTACAGATCCATGGGGAGGCTCCGTTGTTGATATTTGTACCGAAGCGCATGAAATAACCGCCGTCAAAGGATTTCTGTTCTAAATGGTACAAAAAGAGGAGAAGCGTGCTCGTGGCCGGCCGCGCTCGTTCGATGAGGGCGAAGCGCTGGAGAAGGCGCGCGCGGTCTTCTGGGACCTGGGCTTCGCGGCAACGTCGCTGGACGATATCGCCCGCGCCACCGGGCTGAACCGCCCCAGCCTCTACGGCGCGTTCGGCGACAAGCGCTCGCTCTACCTGGCGGCGCTCCGGCACACCAACGCGGGCTCGCTGGCGGCGATCGGCGCGATGCTGGCGCGGGAGGCCCCGCTGAAGGCGGTGTTGGCGGCGTTCTACGAGGCTGCGAGCGCGGTCTACCGCGGCGGCGACGCGGGCCCCCGCGGCTGCTTCGTGATCGGGACCGCGGTGACCGAGGCGGTGGACGACGCCGACGTGCGCGGCTTGCTGGCCGACTACCTGGCGGCGACCGACGCGCTGTTTGCAGCACGGTTCGAGCTCTCCGCAGACGAGCTGCGCAAGCGGGTCACGCCGCAGGGGGCGGCGGCGATCGCCTCGGCCACGCTGCACACCCTGGCCATCCGCGCCCGGGCCGGCGCCGGCGAAGCCGAACTCGCCGCGATCGCCGACGCCGCGGTCGGGATGATCTGTCGCTAGGCCGTTTCCAGGCCCATCATGCGCCGCATGCCAGTCTTCTGGACCGAGGGGCGTTCGGCCATGCGGTCGATCCAGGCGAGCAGGGGGGAGCCGGCGATGAGCTCGGCGCCTTCGGGGCTGGCGGGGACCATGTCGAGGTGGGCGATGGCCATGAGGTCGGCCAGGCTGACCGCGTTGCCCGCGAAGTAGGGCTGGGGGCCCAGAAGATCCTCCAGCGCCTTCAGGCATGTGCGGGCCAAGGGAATGGCGGCCTTCACCGCCTCCTCGTTCACCGGGATGCCGAAGATCGGCGCCACGATGCGGTTGAAGCCGATGCCGGAGGTCAGTGACGGCATGACGTACCAGTCGAGCACGCTCATCACCTGCTCCATGCGAGCCTGGGCCTTGGGATCGGCGGGCGTCAGGGTCGGGCCCGGGAAGGCTGCATCGACGTAGCGGATGATGGCGCGGGCCTCGTACAAGGCGAAGCCGTCATGCTCGGCGGCCGGGATGCGCCCGAACGGGTGGCGAGCCAGATAGTCCGGCTGCTTGTGATCGCCGGGCTTCATCGGGACCAGGCGGTAGGGGACCCCCTTCTCCTCGCAGGCCAGCAGCGGCATGCGCACGTAGGGGCTGCCGGGAATGCCGTAGATGATCAGTTCGGACATGGTCTGCTCCCTCAGGCTTCGGCGACGGCGGCGTAGCCGTCCAGGATCGGGCCCCAGCCGCCATTGAGGCCTTCGCGCAGCTCGGCGGCTCCCTCGCCCAGGCCCTCGAGGCCGCGGTGTTCGAAGTCGACGCGGGTGGTCCCGTCAGGCAAGGCTGTGAAGCGGACCTCCACCTCGGAGTAGACGCTGGGGTCGGCTTGCCACTGGGTGGAGATGCGCCAGGCCAGCATCAACCGCGTCGGCGGCTCCCAGGCCAGCACCTCGCCCCAAACGCACTCGGAGCCGTCCTCGCCGATCTCGTACCAGCGGCCGCCCGTCCTGGGCTCGATGACGCCGCGGACCTGGGGCGACGAACCGACGGAGTGGCCCTTCGGCCACCAGGTCTCGAAGCCCTCGGTGAAGACGCGGAAGGCCTTTTCGGCGGTCGTGCGCACGGTCAGCGTCTTGACGATCGGCGCGGGGCGGATCTGGGTGGTCGTCATCGCGGAGGCTCCTCGTCGTCTTGTTCGGCGGCGGCCTTGAACGCCTCCAGCGCGTCATCCCAGAAGCGGTCCAGCCAGGCTCGCATCTGGCCGAGCCCCTGCGGGTCGATCTGGTAGACGCGGCGAGGCCCGTCGGGCCGGTCGGTGACCAGGCCGGCCTCCTTCAGGACCTTCAGGTGCTGGCTGACCGCCGGCCGGCTGACCGGCAGTCCG
>CAZBXO010000177.1:4998-7154 GCA_964495645.1 uncultured Phenylobacterium sp.
GAGCTCGCCTACGACTACACATCGAAGGGCAACCTGGTGGCGGTGATCTCCAACGGCACCGCGATCCTCGGCCTCGGCAACCTCGGCCCGCTGGCCTCCAAGCCGGTGATGGAAGGCAAGGGCGTCCTCTTCAAGCGCTTCGCCGACGTCGACGCCATCGACGTGGAGCTGAGCTCCACCGACCCCGACGAGATCATCACCGTGGTGAAGTCCATCGGCGTCACCTACGGGGGCATCAACCTCGAGGACATCAAGAGCCCGGACTGCTTCCGCATTGAGACCGAGTTGCAGGAGCTGCTCGACATCCCGGTGTTCCACGACGACCAGCACGGCACCGCGATCATCTGCTCGGCCGGCCTGATCAACGCTTGCGAGATCACCGGGCGCAAGCTTTCCGAGGTGAAGGTGGTGCTCAACGGCCCGGGGGCGGCCGGCATCGCCACGCTTGGCCTTATCAAGGCGCTGGGCGTCAAGCATGAGAACGTCATCGCCGTCGACCGCAAGGGCGTTCTCTATCGCGGCCGTCCGGAAGACATGAACCAGTGGAAGTCGGCGCACGCGATCGACACCGACAAGCGCACCCTGGCCGAGGCGCTGGACGGCGCGGACGTGTTCATCGGCGTCTCCGCCAAGGGCGCGCTGACGCAAGAGCACATCAAGACCATGGCGCCCTCGCCGATCATCTTCGCCATGGCGAACCCCGATCCCGAGATCACCCCGGAGGAGGTCTACGAGGTTCGCCCCGACGCGATCGTCGCCACCGGCCGTTCCGACTATCCGAACCAGGTCAACAACGTCCTGGCCTTCCCTTACCTGTTCCGCGGGGCGCTGGACGTGCGGGCTCGGCAGATCAACCTGGAAATGAAGATCGCAACGGCCAAGGCGCTGGCGGAACTCGCGCGCGAGGACGTGCCGGACGAGGTGATCGCCGCCTACCACGGCGCGCAGCTGAAGTTCGGGCCGCGCTACATCATCCCCACGCCGTTCGATCCGCGGCTGCTCTCCTGGGTGCCGCCGTTCGTGGCCAAGGCGGCCATGGACACCGGGGTGGCGAGGAAGCCCATCGAGGACATGGAGGCCTACAAGGCCTCGCTCGCGCAGCGGCTCGATCCGACCGCGGCCTTCCTGCAGAAGCTGCAGGGTGCGGTGCTGTCGGGACCGCAGAAGAAGATCGTCTTCGCCGAGGGCGAGGAGCCGGCGGTGATCCGCGCCGCCTACGCCTTCCAGACCCAGGGGCTGGGCGAGGCGATCCTCGTGGGCCGGGACGAACTGGTGCGCGAGAACATGGTCGCGGTCGGCCTCGATCCGAAGGAGGCCGGGCTGAAGGTCGTCAACGCCCGCACCTCACAGACCAACGAGCAGTATGTCGACTACCTCTATTCGCGGCTGCAGCGGGAGGGCTACCTGCGCCGAGACTGTGTTCGGCTGGTCAACCAGGACCGCAACGCCTTCGCCTCGGCGATGGTCGCGGTCGGCCACGCCGACGGTATGGTCACGGGGGTGACGCGCAACTTCGACCAGGTGCTCGAAGAGGTGCTCATGACCATCGACCCGTCGCCGGACGGGCGCATCATCGGCATGAGCGTGCTCATGGCCAAGGGCCCGCCGCTGTTCATCGCAGACACCAACGTCACCGAGATGCCGACGGCCGAGGAGCTGGTGGAGATCGCCATCGAAGCCGCGCGCGCCGTTCGCACGCTGGGCTACGAGCCGCGGCTCGCGTTCATGAGCTACTCGACCTTCGGCAACCCGATGGGCGACCGCTCGGAGCGGGTGCGCCAGGCGGTGGCCATGCTCGACGACATGGACGTGGACTTCGAGTTCGAGGGCGAGATGCCGCCCGAGCTGGCGCTCGTGCCCGAGGCGCGCGGATCCTACCCGTTCATGCGGCTGACCGGCCCTGCAAACGTCCTGATCATGCCGGCCATCCACTCGGCGGCGATCTCGACGCAGCTGGTCAAGGTGCTGGGCGGCGCAGAGGTGATGGGCCCGATCCTGCTCGGCCTCACCCGCGCGGTGCAGATCTGCCCGCTCGGCGCCTCGGTGTCCAAGATCCTGCAGATGGCCACCGTCTGCGCCTACGACCGCCCGCTGGTCGAGATCGCGGAGTAGCCTCGAACCTCCTCTTCCCCCGTGCGCAGCACGGAGAGGGAGAG
>CAZBXO010000178.1:0-7133 GCA_964495645.1 uncultured Phenylobacterium sp.
GTCGGAACCTTGGCGGCGCGATCGCCGAGGCGGTCCCTCAGGGCCTGGGCCATCCCGGCGTACCAGAGGGCGTCTCCCATGGCGATGAACCGGCGGCCCGCCGCGGCCGGCTCGGTCATGGCGCGGACGTGCAGGTCGGCCAGGTCGCGCACGTCGGTGACGTTGAAGGCCAGTCGCGGCAGCGCCGGCGGCTGGCCGGCCATCAGGCGGCGGATGAAGCCGATGGAGCCTTGCTGGTCGCGGGTCAGCGCGGGGCCGAAGATTGCGCCCGGGAGGATGGTGACGAGTTCGGTAGGCTTGCCGGCCATGAACTCCCAGGCCGCGCGTTCCGCGACGGCCTTCGAGCGGCGGTAGGCCGAGAGGCCGGGCTGGTCGAGGTCGGTCCAGTCTCTCTCGTCGATGGCGCGGGCGAGAGGCTTGGCCGGTGTGCAGGCGGCCGTGGAGGAGGTGAGCACCACACGTTTCGCGCCAGCCGCAACCGCTGCCAGCAGCACCCGCAACGTGCCTGCCCGCGCCGTCTCGACCAGCGCCTCGTCGTTGGGCGCGGCGCTGCCTAGCGGGGAGGCGATATGCAGGACGTAGGTCACGCCAGCCATCGCCTCCGTCCAACCGGCGTCGATGTCCAGATCGGCGACGACCACCGCGAGGCGCTCGCCGGGGTCGGTCTGGGTCGAGATCGCAGCACGAAGGGCCGGTTCGCGGGCGAGATCACGGACGGTAGTGCGGACCCGCCACCCGCCCTGCAGCAGCCGCACGATCGCCCAGCCGCCCACGAAGCCCGTCCCGCCGGTCACCAGCACTGTCTCGGCCATCGCAAGGCCCTCGCTTGCCTCATAAGTATACGAACGTATACTTATGCACAATGAGCATGTCTACAGCTGTAGATTCACCGCGGCGGCGCGACGCGGCCGCCACCCGCGCCGCGATCCTGGCCTCGGCGCGCAGGGCCTTCGCGCGGGCTGGCTACGACGGCGTGGGCGTGCGCGAGATCGCTGCCGGGGCGGGCGTCACCGCGATGCTGGTCAACCGCTACTTCGGCTCGAAGGAGCAGCTGTTCGCCGAGGTTGTGACCGACACGATGCGCGACCCGGTGATCCTGTCGCCGGAAAACCTGGCCGCCCCCGACTTCTCCGCGGCGCTGGCGAAAGCCCTGGTGGACGTGACCGCGCCCGAGGCGACCCCGCTGGACGGCTTCCTGATTCTCCTGCGCTCGGCCTCCAGCCCGCGGGCCGGCGAGATCGCGCGCGAGTGGATCCGGCGCGGCCACCAGTCGACCCTAGAGTGCGCTATCACCGGCGATGCGGCCATCGAGCGCGCGGCGCTCTTCCTGTCGCTCGTCGCCGGCGTGCAGATGCTGCGCCAGATGATGGGCATGCCGGCGCTGGCCGAGGCCGACCCGGCGACGCTCGAAAGGCTGCTGCTTCCGGTGGTCCGCGCGCTCGTGGAAGGCGCGGGGCCTTAGGCGGTCGCCCGGCGGGCTTCCTTGAGCACCCCGAACTCACGACCCAGCTGACCGAAGACGCCGAGCACGGTGTCGATCTGCTCCGGCGTGTGGGCCGCCGAGACCGACGAGCGCAGCAGGGCGCGGTTGTCTGGGGTGGCCGGGGGAATGGCCAGGTTCAGGTAGATGCCGTGCGCAAGCAGGGCGTTCCACATGCCCACCGCGGTGGCCTGATCCGGCATGATCACCGCTGTGATCGGGCTGGCGTGCGGGCCGACGTCGAAGCCGAGGTCGCGCAGGCCGTTCCACAGCTGGTCGGCGTTCGCGGCGAGCTGGCGGCGCAGGTTGCCGTCCTCCTCCAGGCGCTTCAGCGCCGTGAGTGTCGAAGCGATCACCGCCGGCGGTAGCGAGGCGGTGAACATGTAGGGCCGGCTCACGATGCGCAGCAGGTCGAAGTTGTCCTCGTCGGAGACCAGGAAGCCGCCTACGGCGCCCAGGCTCTTGGAGAAGGTGCCGACGATGAAGTCGACGTCGGCCTCGACGCCCTCGGACTCGGTCAGGCCGCGGCCTTTTTCGCCGAGCACGCCCATGGAGTGGGCTTCGTCAACGAGCAGGTAGGCGCCCATCTCCTTCTTGACCGCCACGATCTCCTTCAGCGGCGCCACGTCACCCATCATCGAGTAGATGCCCTCGACGACGATCAGGCTGCCCTTCGCGTGCTCGCCCATCCGGCGCAGGCGCTTGTAGAGGTCTTCCGGGTCGTTGTGGCGGAACCGGATCACCTCGGCCTGCGAAAGGCGCGCGGCGTCGTAGATCGAGGCATGGCTGTCGGCGTCCAGGATCAGGTGGTCGCCGCGACCCACGAGGCCGGAGATGCCGCCCAGGTTGGCCTGGTAGCCAGTGGTGAACACCATGGCGTGCTTGCGGCCATAGAATCGAGCCAGGGCGGCTTCCAGGGCGGCGTGGCCCTTGAAGGTCCCGTTGGCGAACCGCGAGCCGGTTGTGCCGGTGCCCCATTGGCGCACCGCTTCGGCCGAGGCTTCGATGCACTCGGGGTCGAAGGTCAGGCCCAGATAGTTGTTGGTGCCAAGCAGGATCACCTGCTTGCCGTCCAGCATGCCCTCTGTGGGAGAGAGCACGGCGTCGAACCGCACCGCTGAGGGGTCGGCCCCCGCCGCTCGGATGGCGTCGAGAGGAGCCCGGTAACCCAGGTGCTTGTCGAGCAGACCCATTTAAGCCTTCACCCGCAGCTTGTTGATGAGATCGGAGAGGTCGCCGACGGTCTGAACGGTGGCTAGGCGGTCGAGGGGGATCGACAAGTCGAACCGATCCTCAAGTTCCATAACGATGTTCATCAGCGCAAGCGAATCCACGGCCAGGTCACGGGCGATATCGGTCGAATGGGTGACGTGAACCGTGCGTCCCAGCACGGTTTCGGCCGCCCTCGCGACTTCACGGACGGTAAGATCCGTCGCGAGTTCCACCATGAATCGGCCCCCCAAGCTGGCCTGAGTACGCGTCCCCGAAAGCGGTTACCTAGCCTTGTCCGCGAGGGATTTCCACTATTTGGGATACCCTCGGGTCACAAATCCGCAGCTATTGTTTCATCCATGCCGCACTGCGGTACCACGCCACAGTGTGCGCGAACCCCTCGGCAAGACCATACCGCGCTGGCGGAAGATCGACCCAACGCTCTTCCGGAGCGAGCGCCCAGTTCGGATGCAGAAGTTCGCGCGCTTTACCTGATGTGAGCATGTGCGCGGCCCCTGCAAACGCGGCCAGATCGCCGCCTATACCGAGGATCTGCACGGCGATTCGGGGCAGTGGAACGAGCCGCTTCGCCGGTTGGCCGACGGCTTCGGCGGCGGCGCTCATCAGTTCCGTCCAGGAATAGCCCTGCGGCCGCTCGTCGCTGAGGGCGGTGCGGATCGGCCGTCCGAGCTTGGCTATGGCGACGATCTGCCGCGCCGCGTCGTCCACATGGATCATCGCGATTCGGGCCGGATCGAAGGTCGGCAGGAAGGCCTCGGTGGCAGCCGCGCGGAACACCGGCAGAAGCTCGCGGTCCGCGGGCCCATAGATCGCCGGCGGGCGCACGATCGAAAGGGCTCCGCGGTAACGCTGCTCCATCGTCGCCTCGCCGGCCCGCTTGCTCTCGGCGTAGTCAGACAACTGAGGTTCGCGAGCCGTAAGGCTGGAGATGTGGACCACGCCGGGGACTCGCGTCCGCTCTGCGGCGTCCGCGATCTGCCCGGCGCCCACGGCGTTCGCCGCGAAGAACGCGCCGCGGTTGGGCGCCTTCACCACCCCGGCGCAGTGGATGACGACGTCCGCGCCGCCTGCGAACCGGTCGAGGACGTCATCGCCGCTGTTCAGCGAGCCGCGCACGGTTTCGTCGGCCTCGACGCCGACGTCGCGCCGCACCAGTGCGCGGACACGCCAGCCGTCGGCCTTCAGCTCACGGACGATGGCGCGGCCGAGGAAGCCGGTGGCGCCGGTGACCGCGGCCAGGCCGCTCAGGCGGTGACCTCCGCCCGGAATGCCCCGGCGAGCCAGAGGGCGCGGGCCTTGGAGCGGCTGAGCTTGCCGGAGGAGGTCTGAGGCAGGGCGTTGTGGCCCACGAGCTCCACTCGGGCTTCCACGCCGTGGCGGGCGCGCAGCAGGGCGGCTACGTCGTTCACCAGCGCCTCGCGGACGGCCGGATCGGAGGTGCGGGCCTGGACCAGCACCACCAACTGTTCGGCTTCGCTCTCGTCGATGGAAAAGGCGGCAACGTCGCCGGACTTCAGCTTTTCGATCTCGGACTCGGCTGTCCACTCGAGGTCTTGCGGCCAGACGTTGCGGCCGTTGAGCAGGATCAGGTCCTTGGCGCGGCCGGTCGGCACGATCTCGCCCTCGGCGAAGTAGCCGAGGTCGCCGGTGTCTAGCCAGCCGTCCGCAGAGAGAACGCGATCGGTGGCCTCCGGATCGCCGAAGTAGCCCTGCATGAGGCTTGGACCACGCGCGAAGATGCGACCGACCTGGCGCTCCGCCGCGGGCTTTCCGGCCTCGTCGCGCACCACGAGTTCGTGGTCCGGCAGCGCAGGGCCGCAGCGGACGAAGGCGCGGCTGCGCGCCCCCGTCGCAGGCTTGACGATCCCCTCGCGCTCCATGCGCGCCACGTCCACCTCGTCGAACTTGAGACCTTCGCCCACCGGCGAGATGGCGAGCGCCAGCGTGGCCTCCGCCATGCCGTAGCTGGGCACGAATGCGCGGGCGTCGAACCCGGCCGGCGCGAAGCGTTCCGCGAAGGCCATGAGGGGCGCCGGGCGAACCATGTCACCGCCGCAGCCCGCCGATCGCCAGGCCGAGAGGTCCAGGCCTTCGCGGGAGCCGTCGCCGCGCCGGGCGCAGAGGTCGTAGCCGAACGATGGGCTGTAGGAGATCGTCGCCCGGTTCCTCGACATCAGATCGAGCCACAGAAGCGGCCGGCGCACGAAAGCCCCCGTGGGCATGATGTCCATGGCCATCTGGGCCACCAGGGGGCTCAGCAGGAACCCGACCAGTCCCATGTCATGGTAGAGCGGCAGCCAGGAGAAGGTGCGGTCCTCAGGCTGCACGCGAAGGCCGTGCCGCACGATCGCCAGAGTGTTCGCCATCAGGGCGCGATGCGTATTGAGCACGCCCGTCGGATTGCGTGTCGAGCCCGACGAGAACTGGACATAGCAGGGATCGTCCGGCGCCGGGGCGGGCAGCTCCTGCGCCGGCGCGTCCGGCAGATCGCCGACCCGACCGACGAAACGGGTCCCGGAGGCCGTCGCCGCATCGGTCAGCCACGGCAGCAGGCTCTCGGGACCGAACACCGCGGCCGCACGCGCCGAAGCCAGCATGCGGCCGATCTGCTCGACGTAGGCGTCGCGGCCGCCCAGCGGCGCGGGCAGCGGCAGCGGCGCGGGCGTCAGGCGGGCGTACTGGCAGGCGAAGAAGGCGGTGATGAATTCCGCATCGGTCTCGGCGACGAGCCCGACACGGTCATGCGGCTTCAGCCCGGCCGCCAGCAGCCTTGCGGCGAGAGCGCGGGCGTCGTCACGTAGCTGCCCGTAGGGGATGGCCTGCACGAGTTCGCCGCGCATGCCGTAGATGGTCACGCCCGTCGGCCCGCCGGCGGCGAAGTCCAGCGCTTCCGTCAGTGTCGCGAAGCCCCCTAGCCGGAACGGCCGGTCGGGGGCTGTCGGTAGTGCAATCACGCTTCGCCTTTCAGACTATCTGGGGGCGCGGGCGGGGCGGGCGCGCTTTGCGGCCGATTCCCACTTTCGCGCAGGATGAACAAGAGCATGCCCAGGGCAAGGGCCACGTCGGCGACGAAAAGGCCTACGCCGGCGCCGATCAGATCGTAGCTGGTGGCGAGCAGCGGCAGGCAGCCGAGGAACAGCACCGAGACCACCAGGCGCACGCGCACCGCTGCGCCCGGGGCTCCCAGGGAGATCAGCATCGGCTCCAGCGGCAGCGCGAAGACGCCTACCAGCGCGCCCGCCACCTGCCAGATCATCACGGGCGCGGCGGCTTCGAACGCCGGTCCCATCACCAGCACGAGCAGCGGCTTTCCCGCCAGGATGGTGGCCGTGAGGAGCACTGCGCCCACCGCGCCGCCCAGGAGGCCCACCTGTTTGGCGAGGCGCCACATGTGTTCGTGACGGTCTCCGGCCCGCAGGCGCGCCAGTTCCGGGTAGAGGGCCGGGGTCATCAGCTTGGCGGGTTTGGCGATGGCGTCGGCGACCTGGCGGCCGACTCGCCAGAAGGCGGCCTGGGCCGGGCCAACCAGCGCGCCGACCATGAGCGTGGCCACATGGGTGAAGGCGACGTCGAGTGTGGCCGACAGGTTGGTGTTCCAGGCAAAGCGCCAGACGCCGGGCAAGCCCCTGGCTAGCGGTCCGCGCCAGGCAAAGCCGGCGAGCAGGTCGCGTCGCTTCAACTCGATCAGCGAGAAGGCTGCCAGATAGAGCCAGCTGCCGAACGCTGCGACGGCGGCGGCGAGCAGGAAGCCGGCCATGTCGGCGCCGACGGCGAAGGCGATGGCGCCGCCGATCAGACGGAGCAGCGAGATCAGCGCCGACTGCTGAGCCATGATGTCGAAGCGGTCGAAGAGGCGCAGCAGCCCGAGCGGGGTCGCCGAGACGGCGAAGGCGATGGTGACCATGAACCAGGCTGCGGCCGGAGCCTCCTCTGCGCTCCAGCCGAGCAGGCCGGCCAGTGCGAGCGAGCCCGCGACGCCCACGACGATGCCGAGCACGGTGGAGGCGATGTCCAGAACCACGGTGAAGCGAAGCACTTGCTGGAAGTCGGTCTTGCGGTCCTCGGCCAGGGGCCGGGCGCCGAAGTGGATCAGCGTCTGCCAGGACTGGAACTTGACCACTTCGCCGAGGAACTGGGCAAAGGCCTGGATCAGCACCAGAACGCCCATCTCGGCGGGGCCGAGCGCACGGGCGGCCAGCGCCATGTAGCCCAGGCCCAGGACGGCGTTGACCGTCCGCCCGCCCAGCAGCAGGCCGGCGTTGGCGAGCACGCGCTTGAAGATGGGCCGGACGCCGGCCTCTTCGGCTTGCGAGGCGCTCATCGCCTGGTGGAACCTTTCCGCTTCGCGCCCCCTGCGCGGCGGCCCTCGTTAGTCCGTATCATACGCCCTCGCCAGTCGCCGCGCGACGCTGCGGCGCAT
>CAZBXO010000179.1:0-3339 GCA_964495645.1 uncultured Phenylobacterium sp.
GAGGCGGCGGCGGTCTGGTCGCCGGAGACGCGGCTTTCGATCATGTTCGAGATCGAGGCGCATGCGGCCGATGCGATGGCCGAGCTGGGGGTGATCCCGAAGGCGGCCGCCCGGACGATCTGGGAGAAGGGGCGCGGCGTGGTCTGGGACGCCGCGCGGATCGACGAGATCGAGCGGGAGGTGAAGCACGACGTCATCGCCTTCCTGACCCACGTGAGCGAGGTGGTGGGGCCGGAGGCGCGGTTCCTGCACCAGGGGATGACGAGCTCGGACGTCAACGACACGGCGCTGGCGGTGCAGCTGACGCGCGCGGCGGACCTGTTGCTGGAGGACGTGGAGCTGGTGCTGGCGGCGCTCAAGCGGCGGGCCTACGAGCACCGGTTCACGCCGTGCGTGGGGCGGTCGCACGCCATCCATGCGGAGCCCACGACCTTCGGGCTGAAGCTGGCCGGGCACTATGCGGAGTTCGTGCGCTGCCGCGAGCGGCTGGCGATGGCGCGCTTCGAGGTGGCGACCTGCGCGATCTCGGGCGCGGTGGGGACGTTCGCCAACGTGGCGCCGGAGGTCGAGGCGCACGTGGCGGCGAAGCTGGGGCTGGCCGTGGAGCCGGTGTCGACCCAGGTGATCCCGCGCGACCGCCACGCGGCCTACTTCGCGGCGCTGGGGGTGGTGGCGAGCTCGGTGGAGCGGCTGGCGGTGGAGATCCGCCACCTGCAGCGCACCGAGGTGCTGGAGGCGGAGGAGCCGTTCGACGCGGGCCAGAAGGGCTCCTCGGCGATGCCGCACAAGAGGAATCCGATCCTGACGGAGAACCTGACGGGCCTGGCGCGGCTGGTGAGGTCGGCGGTGACGCCGGCGATGGAGAACGTGGCGCTCTGGCACGAGCGCGACATCAGCCACTCGAGCGTGGAGCGTGGGATCGCGCCGGACGCCACCGTGCACCTGGACTTCGCCCTGCGGCGGCTGGCCGGGGTGGTGGAGCGCCTGGTGGTCTACCCGCAGAACATGCTGCGGAACCTGGACCGGCTGGGCGGCCTGGTGCACTCGCAGCGGGTGCTGCTGGCGCTGACCCAGAAGGGCATGGCGCGCGAGGCGGCCTACGCGGCCGTGCAGAGGAACGCCATGAAGGTGTGGCGCGGCGAAGGGGCGTTCCTGGACCTGCTCGTGGCGGATGCTGACGTGACGCTGTCAGCGGCCGAGCTCGAGGATCTGTTCGACCTGGACTACCACCTGAAGAACGTCGACCGCATCTTCGCGCGCGTGTTCGGGGAGGACGCCCAAAGGGGGAGCGGACCATCGCCAGCCTTGAAGACCTCCGCCGCCTGAGCCTGGCCCTGCCGGGGGCGGTCGAGATCACCTACCGCGGCGACCCGTGGTTCAACGTGGGCAAGTCGACCTTCGCCCTGCAGCTCGACGGGCGCACGATCCTGAAGCTGGACAAGGGCCACCAGGAGCTCTTGTTCGAGATCCGCCCGGAGACCTTCACGCCCTTCCCCATGGGGCACTGGCGCTGGAGCTATGTGGAGCTGGCCAACCTCGACGAGGACGAACTGGGCAAGCTGCTGGTCGAGGCGTGGACGCAGGTCGTGCCGAAGAAGGTCAGCAAGGCCTACCTGGCCGAGCGCAATGGATCCCCGCCTTCGCGGGGATGAGTCGCTACGCGCTCATTTTCCGGCCCGCACACCCTCGCGCGCTTGCGCGAGGAGCTCGGCCATCTTCATGCGGACTTCGCTGTCGGAGACGTTGACGCCGGCGCCCTTCAGGTCCTCGTAGACCTTGCGGAAGACGTCCTCGTCGCCGGGGAGCTCGAAGTCGGACTTGACGACGGCCTTGGCGTATTCGGCGACCTGGCCGCCCTCCAGGCCCATGAGGCCCGCCGCCCATTCGCCGAGGGCGCGGTTGCGCCGGGCGGAGGCCTTGAATTCCTGCTCCTGATCGAGGGCGAACTTCTTCTCGAAGCCTTGTTCGCGTTGGTCGAAGGTCGTCATCGGGTCTCGGCAGTTCCTGCAAGGAGCGGGCGATCCCATATCCTGACCACACGGGGGCCGCAATCGAAAGCGGGCGGTTTGCGCCGCGTCGCCGCATCCGCTAGTTTTGCGCAGCCTGAATGAGGCGAGAGGCCGAGTCGGAGCCGCGCGCGCTGGACCCAAGCTGCGCGCGTTTTTGTTCCCCGCTCGGAGCCAGCCAGTGACAGAGATGACCCGCCGCAAGAAGATCTACGAAGGCAAGGCCAAGATCCTCTACGAGGGGCCTGAGCCCGGCACGCTGATCCAGTACTTCAAGGACGACACGACCGCCTTCGACGCCACCAAGAAGGCGGTGCTGGAGGGCAAGGGCGTCATCAACAACCGCATCTCCGAGTACATCATGACCCGGCTGAACGGGATCGGGGTGCAGAACCACTTCATCAAGCGGCTGAACCTGAGGGAGCAGCTGATCCGCGAGGTGGAGATCATCCCGCTGGAGGTGGTGTGCCGCAACGTGGCCGCGGGGTCGCTGTCGACGCGCTATGGGCTGCCCGAGGGCCAGGCGCTGCCGCGCTCGATCATCGAGTTCTACCTGAAGGACGACAAGCTCCACGACCCGATGGTCTCGGAGGAGCACATCACCGCGTTCAACTGGGCCTCGACCCAGGAGATCGACGACATGATGGCGCTCACGCTCAGGGTGAACGACTTCCTGACCGGCCTCTTCGCGGGGGTGGGCATCACGCTCGTCGACTTCAAGGTGGAGTTCGGGCGGATCTGGGAGAACGACTACGCCCGCATCATCCTGGCCGACGAGATCAGCCCGGACTCGTGCCGGCTGTGGGACTCGGCGACCAACGAGAAGCTGGACAAGGACCGTTTCCGCCGCGACCTCGGCAACGTGATCGAGAGCTACACGGAAGTGGCGCGCCGCCTCGGCATCATGAAGGAGATGCCGACGGTTATTCAGGGCGGCCTGCACTGATGCGCGCCAAGGTGCATGTGTTCCTGAAGCCCGGCGTGCTGGACGTGCAGGGCAAGGCGGTGGAGCAGGCGCTGCACGGCCTGGGCTGGGGCGGCGTCGAGCACGTGCGGGTGGGCCGCACGATCGAGTTCGACCTGAAGGACGCCGCCGACCCCGAGGCCGAGGTCAAGGCCATGTGCGAGAAGCTGCTCGCGAACACGGTGATCGAAAGCTACCGCGTGGAGGTGGCGTGAGCGAACGCTCACCCCTTCCCCACTCCCTCACACCCCCATCACGACCGTCATCCCGGACGGCCCGGCAGGGCCGATCCGGGACCCAGCAGACCCGCGTTCTGAGCGGCTGGGTCCCGGCTCTCCGCTGCGCTGCGGCCGGGATGACGGGTTTAGG
>CAZBXO010000179.1:3439-7131 GCA_964495645.1 uncultured Phenylobacterium sp.
GCCAAGGGCGCCGACGTGATCACCTCGGGGTGCCCGTACGGCGACAAGGCCGGCTTCGAGCAGGTGAAGGCGTATCTGGAAGGCCTGAAGAGCTGGAGGCGCAAGTCGTGACGTTCCACCTGGCGCAGATCAACATCGGCAAGCTTCGGGCCCCGGTCGACGACCCGATGATCGCCGAGTTCGTGGCCAACCTGGATCGCGTGAACGCCATCGCCGATCAGTCGCCGGGGTTCGTCTGGCGGCTCACGGGCGCGGGCAACAACGCGACCGACATCCAGCCGGACGCCGACGACCCGCTGATGGCGATGAACATGAGCGTCTGGGAGAGCCCCGAGCAGCTGGCCGCCTTCGTCTACCGCTCCGACCACCTGCCGGTGATGCGCCGCCGCGCCGAATGGTTCGAGAAGCTGGAGCTCTACATGGCGCTCTGGTGGGTCCCGGCAGGCCACATCCCGACCATCGAGGAGGGCTGGGGCAAGATCGAGACGCTGCGGCGGCTAGGCCCCACGGCCGAGGCCTTCACCTTCCGCGACCTCTTCCCGCCGCCGGGCGCGGGCGAAGCCCCCTCCCCGATCCTGGACGAGTGCGCCTGATCCGGCGATCAAGAATGTGCATCGCGACGCCCGCGCCGGCTGAAGTAGCGTGGAGGTGGGTTGGGGAGAGCATGTGGCGATGTCCACGGACGCGCGCACCTGGTCGTACGCCGAGGCGCTGAAGGAATTCTATGACGGCGAGGTGCTGGGGGAGACGATCTACTCCCTCCTGCTGGAACGGGCTTGCGATCCCTCGGAGCGGCTGAAGCTGGCCCACCTGCTCCAGCTGGAGACGGAGACCAAGGCCTGGCTGCGGCCGCATCTCATGGGCGCCGGCCTCAGCGTCGTCGAATCCGCGGCGGTGCGTGTGCAGGGCCAGGCGATCGCGGACGCGCAGCCGACCGCATGGCGCGACCAGATGCAGGGGCTGGCGGACGTGGTGGAGGCGGAGTTCGCGGTCCTCTACCGCCGCTACGCCGAGGCCGCCCGGGCCCGCGGCGCCGCCGACGAGGCCGCCGTCTGCGACTTCATGGTCGAGCACGAGATGGCGCAGGTGGAGTTCGCGCGCCGCGAACTGGCCGGCGAGCCCCCGGCCCGGACGCTGGAGCCCCTGCGGCGGCATTCGCGCCACCTGCTGCCTCTGTAGGGGCGTCAGCAGACCGCACGGTCGCGCCCGCGTGCGAACGGTGGTAAGCGCGCGGCCATGAAGGCGGCTGTCATCGTGTTTCCCGGGTCGAACTGCGACCGCGACTGCAAGGTGGCGATCGAGCGGTCGACGGGAGCGAACGTCGAGATGGTCTGGCACGGGGAGACCGCCCTGCCCGACCGCACCGACCTGATCGTGCTGCCGGGCGGGTTCAGTTACGGCGACTACCTGCGCTGCGGGGCGATGGCGGCGCTGTCGCCGGTGATGAGCGCCGTGAAGGCCGCGGCCGAGCGGGGCGTGGCGACGGTGGGCATCTGCAACGGCTTCCAGGTGCTCTGCGAGGCGCGTCTGCTGCCCGGCGCCCTGCTTCGCAACGCCCGGCTGAAGTACGTCTGCAAGGCGGTGGAGCTGGAGGTGGTGAACGCCCAGACGCGGTTCACCGCCGGCTACCGCGGGCGGCGCGAGGCGGTGATGACGGTGGGCAACGGCGAGGGCAACTACTTCGCCGACGAGGCGACGCTGGACCGGCTGGAAGGCGAGGGCCAAGTGGTCTTCCGCTATCGCGACAATCCCAACGGCTCGGCGCGCGACATCGCCGGCATCGTCAACGCGCGCGGCAACGTGCTGGGGATGATGCCGCATCCGGATCGGGCATTTGAGGAAGAATTGGGCAGCGCGGACGGCGCCCTTCTCTTCCAGAGCGCGCTCGCCAGCGCCTGACACAAAGCCGCAACGTGACGCGGATAGCCGGCTGGCCCCGTTGATCAGCGAGGCGTTGGCGTGGGTGGTGTCGAGGCCGCGATTGCGGCGGTTCGGGCCGGGCGTCCGGACGAGGCGGAGCGGCTGGCGGCCGCGGCGCTGAAATCCCAACCGAGGGATGTGCAGGCGGCCCATGTGCTGGGCGCGGCGCGGCTGATGCTGGGTCGGCCGGCGGAGGCGGTGGCGCCGCTGGCGCAGGCCTGCGAGCTTTCGGATGAGCCGGCGAACCAGACCCTGCTGGCGCGTGCGCTGATGCTGACCGGGCGGGCGCAGGAGGCGGTGGCGCCGCTGCGCAAGGCGGCGGCGCGCGAGCCTGTGTATGTGCTGGCGGCGATGGAGCTGGGCAAGCTGCTGCTGGAACTCGGCGAGCGCGACGAGGGCGAGGCGGCGTTCAAGCGCGCGGTGGCCGCCGAACCGCGGCTGGCGGGGATGGCCGGCGTGATGCTCGCCGCGGCGCCGAACGGCCGCGCCTTCCTGCACCCGGACGCGCTGAAACAGTTCCTGGGGCTCTAGGCGCGGAATTTCTTGCGGTAGACGCCGCGGTCGTTCGCGATCTCGGTCTGCAGTTCGCGGGTGCGGCGGACGTGGTCGGGGGTGAGGGCCTCGACCTCGGCGGTCCAGGGCTCGCGCTTGACCGGGATAACCTGGGCCACCGGCGTGCCGGCCGCCAGGACGCCGCAGAAGTCCGGATCGCGCCATACGGCAGGGAAGTGGACCCAGCCCTCGTGGTAGCGGTCGGCGTCGACCAGGCCGGTCAGCGTCTGGAAGGGCAGGTCAGGCCGGTTTAGCGGGTGGGTGGCGAGCAGCGACCAGCCGGGCGGCGCCTGGATCATCCAGAGGTTCTGGAACTTGATCAGGCCGGCCGCGCCTGGAAGCGGGACGCCGGCCACCTGGGCCGGATCGTGCACGCCCAGCGGCGAGCGCGGAAAGTTGGAGCCGTCGTCCGGGGGCGCGCCCCACGACCAGGTGAAGACGCCGCGCTCGACGGTGACGTCGCAGACCAGCGGGATCAGGAAGCCGGCGGTCATGGCGTCCACGAACGGCGGGCAGCGCTTGACGGTGTCGTCCGGCCCGCCGGCCAGGAAGCTCTCCGCCTCGGCCGGCATGGCCTTCAGCCAGTCCGGCAGGCCCTGCGCGGCGGGGGTGGGTTCAGGGATGCGCCCGAGGAGGGCGGGCGGACAACGGAACACGAGCGACGGCACGGCGGGTTGATGACGGAGTTGACGCAGGGTGCGTCGAGGGGCGTTTCGAGGACGCTGCTATGGGATATGCGCAGGCCGGATCGAGGAGTGGACGCATGCGACGCGGCGCGTGGGCGGTGGGGGCGGCGGCGTGGCTGGTGGCCGGCGCGGCCGCGGCGGCGGAGGCGCCGGTGATCGCCGAGGCGCGGGCGTTCATGGCGGCCTATGGGGCGGAGCTGGCGCGCGGCGACCGGGCGGCGGTGGCGGCCCGCTACGACCGCGCCGGGGCGTTCTTCCTGGTGGGCGGCGGGCGGGACTTCTCCCCGCATCCGCAGATCGTGGCCGACTATGCGCAGAAGTGGACGCCGCCCAAGAGCTTCGAATGGCGCGACCTGCACTTCGACGCGGTGGGCAAGGACGCCGTGGTGGTCAACGGGCGCTTCATGTGGGGCAGCGAGCGGGGGGTGGAGCTCTACACCTACACCGGCTTCCTGCGCCGCCAGGACGGCAAGCTGCGCATCCGGCTGGAGGACGAGACGCCGGGGCGGTGAGCCACCTCTCCTCACCCGTAGG
>CAZBXO010000180.1:0-7078 GCA_964495645.1 uncultured Phenylobacterium sp.
CCGCACTCGATGAAGTTGCCCTCCGAGTAGATCAGGAACAGCCGCGACGGCTCCCCGTCGATCGAGCCCGCGACCAGCAGGTTGGCGTCGAAGTTGATCCCCTGGCGCAGGTCGCTCATCTCCTCGCGCGTCGCGCGCAGCGCCTGGCCCAGCAGGTAGGCGGCGCGGTGGATGGTCGGCGCCGTGTGGATCGATTCGGTCTCGCCGGAATCCGGCGCCGTGATCCCGACGCCGGCCCGCTCGATGGCGGTCTGGGTGGTCGAAAGGCTGCCGGCCGAAGCCACGCCGATCAGCCGCTTGCCGTCGTTGCCGAAGATCCGCAGCTTCCGGTACGTCGAAATGTTGTCGACGCCCGCGTTGGTGCGGGTGTCGGCCATCAGGGCGATGCCCTCGCGCACCAGCACGCCGACGCAATAGGTCATATGTCCCCCGAACCTCGGCTGCCTAACCCCGCCGCGCGCGAGGTTAGAGCAGGATGCGCCGCAGGCGAAGAGCCCTTTGCCGAGCGCAACTGCCGGGGCGGGAAAATGCTGGCGAAACCAGCGCGGTTGCAATTCTCCTCCGCCTTGCGCCGCGCGCGGCGCTGTTGTCTACCTCGGCGGGCTGAACCGGAGGCAATCCGGACCCGTTCCGGCGTGCGACGCCGAACCTGATGGACGACCCTGACGTGACCGCCCCCACCGCGCCGCCGCCCGCGGCCTCCGCCCTGGAGCTCATCGGCCACACGCCGATGGTGGAGCTCTCGGGATTCGACACCGGCCCGTGCCGCCTCTTCGTCAAGCTGGAGAGCGCCAATCCAGGCGGCTCGATCAAGGACCGTATCGCGCGGTCGATGATCGAGGCGGCCGAGGCCGACGGCTCGCTCAAGCCCGGCGGCACGATCGTCGAGGCGACCGCAGGCAACACTGGCCTGGGCCTGGCGCAAGTGGGCATCCTCAAGGGGTACAAGCTGCTGCTGGTCGTGCCGGACAAGATGGCGCGCGAGAAGATCCAGCACCTGCGGGCCATGGGCGTCGACGTGCGCATCACCCGCTCCGACGTCGGCAAGGGCCATCCCGAGTACTACCAGGACATGGCCGCGGCGATCGCCGCCAAGCTCAACAATGCGGTCTACATCAACCAGTTCTCCAACCCGGCCAACCCGAAGGCCCATGAGGCCACCACCGGACCGGAGATCCTGGACCAGATGGGGGGCGACGTGGATGCGGTGGTCGTCGGCGTGGGCTCCGGCGGCACGCTGACCGGCCTCGGCCGCTTCTTCGCCAAGGCCTCGCCGAAGACGAAGATGGTCCTGGCCGACCCCGTGGGCTCCATTCTGGCCCCGCTGGTCGAACGTGGCGAGAAGGTCGAGCCCGGCTCCTGGGTCATCGAGGGGATCGGCGAGGACTTCATCCCCGACAACTGCGATCTCTCCCTCGTCGCCAAGGCCTACGAGATCCCGGACGCCGAGAGCATCGCCGTCGCCCGCGAGCTGCTCACTCGCGCCGGGATCCTGGGCGGCTCGTCGTCCGGGACCCTGCTGGCGGCCGCCCTGCGCTATTGCCGCGAGCAGACCGAGCCCAAGCGGGTGGTGACCCTCGTCTGCGACACCGGCAGCCGCTACCTCTCGAAGGTCTACAACGACAGCTGGGTGGCCGAGCAGGGCCTCGCCGACCGCGAATGGCACGGCGACCTGCGCGACCTGATCTCGCGCGCGGCCGACTCCGGGGAGACCGTGACGGTCGGTCCGGAGGACACCCTCCTTACGGCCTACAAGCGCATGCGTCAGGCTGATGTCAGCCAACTGCCGGTGCTGGACGAGGACCGGCTGATCGGGCTGATCGACGAGAGCGACCTTCTGGACGCGGTCGGCGACCGCCGCGAGGGCCCGCGCTTCAACCAGCCGGTCTCCGCCGCGATGACCGCCAAGCTGCACACCTTGCAGGTGGACGCGCCGCTGGAGGACCTCGCGCCCATCTTCGCCCGCGACGAGGTGGCCATCGTCATGGAGGGCCGCGAGTTCCTGGGTCTGATCACGAAGATCGATCTGATCAACTACCTGAGGCAGGCTGCGTGAGCGACGATCCCAAGGGCCGGAACCGCCTCGACTTCGCCACACGCGCGATCCACGGAGGCCAGTCGCCCGACCCCTCGACCGGCGCGATCATGGTGCCGATCTACGCCACCTCGACGTACGTGCAAGCCTCGCCCGGCGTCCACCAGGGCTACGAATACTCGCGCAGCCACAACCCGACGCGGTTCGCCCTGGAGCGGGCGCTGGCCGACCTTGAGAGCGGGACCCGCGGCTATGCGTTCGCCTCGGGCCTGGCCGCCATCGCCACCCTCTTGGACGCGCTGGACGCCGGCGACCACGTGGTCGCCAGCGAGGACCTCTACGGCGGCTCGTTCCGGCTCTTCGACAAGGTCCGCAAGCGCTCGGCGGCGCTGGAGTTCACCTTCCTCGACCTGGCCGACCTCGCCGCCGTCGAGTCCGCGATCACGCCGAAGACGAAGCTGATCTGGGTCGAGACCCCCACCAACCCGCTGCTGCGCCTCGTCGACCTGGCCGCCATCGCCGCCATCGCCAAGCGCCACGGCGTCCTGGCCGTCGCCGACAACACCTTCGCCAGCCCCTACGTGCAGCGGCCCCTGGAGCTGGGGTTCGACGCGGTGATGCACTCCACCACCAAGTACATCGGCGGCCATTCCGACGTGGTCGGCGGCGCCCTGGTGGTCGGCGAGAACGCGGCCCTGCGCGACCAGCTCACCTTCCTGCAGAACGCGGTCGGCGCCGTCGCTTCGCCCTTCGACAGCTTCCTCACCTTGCGGGGCCTCAAGACGCTCGCCATCCGCATGCAGCGCCACTGCGAAAACGGCCTGGCCGTCGCGCAATGGCTCGAAAGCAGGCCCGAGGTGCGCCAGGTGATCTACCCGGGCCTGCCCAGCCATCCTCAGCACGACCTGGCCCGCCGCCAGATGCAGGGCTTCGGCGGTATGATCACCGCGGTCCTCGACCGTGACCTCACCGGCACGCGCCGCTTCCTCGAGCGCACGCGACTCTTCACCCTCGCCGAGAGCCTCGGCGGCGTCGAGAGCCTGATCGAGCACCCGGCGATCATGACCCACGCCTCGATCCCCGCGGCCACCCGCGAGCGCATCGGCATCGCCGATTCCCTGGTGCGGCTGTCGGTGGGCGTGGAGGCGGCCGACGACCTGATCGCGGACCTCGAGCAGGCGCTCATGTGACGGCCGGGAAACAGACCTTCGGTTGACGCCTCGGAAACCCTGAGGCTTGCTCCCGTCCAAGCGCCCCGAGAGCGCATGGAGGAAGGCTGCCCATGACCGCCACGCCGGCGAGCGAGCGCTTGCCATTGCGGACCAAACTCGCATTCGGCGTCGGAAGCGCCGCCGAGTCGCTTGCGCTCTACTCCGTCTCCAGTTTCGCGCTGATCTTCTACAACCAGGTGCTGGGCGTGCCGGCGGCCCTGGCGACCCTGGCGCTTTCGGCGAGCCTGGTGCTGGATGCGGTCTCGGATCCCATCGTCGGGTCGCTCTCCGACCGTACGCGGTCCCGCTTCGGGCGGCGGCACGTCTACATGTTCGCCGCGCCGATCCCGATCGCTCTGTCGCTGTTTGCGATCTTCAATCCACCCTCCGGCCTCAGCGACACGGCGCTGGCGATCTGGCTTGGCGTGGCGGTGGTCGCCATGCGCCAGGCGATGACCTTCTTCCATACCCCGCACCTGGCGTTCGGAGGCGAACTGTCTCCGCACTACACCGAGCGCTCCAAGGTCATGGCCTACAACAGCTTCTTCCTCTGGGCCGGGGGCGCGCTGACCACCTTCCTTGCGCTGCGCCTGTTCTTCAAGGCGACGCCCGAGTTCCCGCGCGGCATCCTGAATCCGGCGCCCTATCCCGCCTTCGCCCTCGCGCTGGCCATTGCGGTCGTCATCATCCTGTTCGGCTCGGCTTGGTTCACACGGGACCGCATTCCCTTTCTCCCGAAGCCGAAGGACGACGCGCCGGGCTTCAGCGTCGGCGAATTCATCCGCGACATCGGCAAGGCGCTGCGCAACATCAACTATGTGTGGCTGCTGATCGCCTACTTCTTCCTGGCGATGATGCTGGGGCTGCGTGAAGGCATGCGGATGTATGTCTACACCTTCTACTGGGGTCTCTCGAGCGATCAGATCAGCCTCTTCATCATCGGCAGCCTCGCCGGCTATCTGACGGCCTTCTTCGCGGCGCCGCGGCTGCACGGCCGCATCGACAAGAAGCGCACGATCATCGCCGCCGTCACGATCTACACGCTCGTTCCGCCCATCCCGCTGTTCCTCGGCATCGCGGGCGTGCTGACACCCGAGACGCCTGCGCTCCTGTGGATCCTCATCGCCTTCGCAGCCGTCCAGTACGGCTCGATCAGCGTGCTCTCGATCAGCGTGATGTCGGCGCTCGCCGACATCGCCGACCAGAACGAACTGCGGTTCGGACACCGCCAGGAGGGCGTGCTCTACGCGACGCGGGCGTTGGCTGCGAAGATGGACCAGGCGATCGGCACCGCCCTGGTGGGCGTCGTGCTGGCCTACATCTCCTTCCCCGAGAAGGCCAAACCTGGCGCAATCCCGTCCACGACGCTCGAGAGCCTCGCGTGGGCCGACAGCCTGTTCGCCATGCTGCCTGGGCTGCTCGCGATCGTGTTCTACGCCAAGTACGGCATCAACCGGCGAAGCTACGAGGAGACCCGGGCCGCGCTCGGCGAGCGACGGCGCGAGGCGGCTGCGGCCAGTGCGCCCGCGGCCCAGGGGGCGGCGCCGGGCGCCTCGCCCGCGCCCGCCGAGTAGTCACCCGAGCAGCGGCTCGACCAGACCGTCGTAGAGGCCGAGCTTCTTGTAGGCGCGGAAGTCGGGGCTCGCCGCGCGCCAGGCTCGAGCGAACCGCGCTCGGCCCTCGGGATCGGCCAGCACCTCGCCGAGGGGCGTCAACCACACCCGGATCGTGAACAGCGCGCCGCCGCTGGCGGGCAGCCGCCGCAGCGTCTGGCGCTCCACCCGCGTGAACAGCAGCTCGGGGGCCCGGCCCGGGTCCAGCTCCTGGATCGCCGCGCGCATCGGGGCCGGGTCCGGCGCATGCAGCGCGTCCGAGGACACGACGCTCCAGTTGCGCCGCTCCAGCACCAGGTCCGGGCGCAGGCTCTCGAAGATGCGTGTGACGCGGGTGAGGAGGCGCTCCTGGAAGCCGGTCACCGGCGCGTGCAGCTCGCGCAGCGAGCGGCCGATCACGTCAGAGGCCGTGAAGAAGCTGCCGGCCGAGAGCGACAGCGCGGTCAGCCGCCACTCGCCGTCGCGCTTCTCCATCAGGCAGAGGTCGTCCGGAACCGCCCGCGCCGCGGCCAGCAGCGGCGGCCGATCGGCGTCGTCGACCGAGCGACCGAGCGCGCCCTCGACCAACGCCAGCACCTCGGCCTGCGCCGGACGAGAATCCTCGACCTCGGCCCAGACCAGGTCCCTCACCGAGCCCAGCAGCGCGTCCTTTCGCGCCGCCGGATCGGCCTCGCCGCCCTCCAGCCAGTCGGCCGCCGCGATCGGCTTGAGCCCGATGCTGAAATCGGCGGCGTCTTCCCAGGGTCGGTGACGCGCGCTCATCCGCCGGCCCGGAGCCAGCGCCGGACGGGCCAGTAGACCGCGACAGCCGCCAGGATTCCGACCGCATCGGCGCCGAGGTCGCGCAGGTCGCCGTTGCGGCCCAGGCCCATGTTCGCCTGCAGGATCTCGACCAGCGCGCCCAGCGCCAGCGCGTAGGTCGGTATCGCGCCGGCCCGCTTCGGCGCCAGCAGGTAGCCGGCGAAGGTCAGGACAAACCAGGCGATCGCATGCTCCGGCTTGTCGCTCAGGCCTTCCTGAGGCAGCTCCTCGCGCGGGGCGAGGCACAGATAGAGCAGCACGGCGGTCGCGAGGCCGTACAGGGCCAGGCGCAGCGGCCGCGGCAGACGGGCGGGGAGCAGCATGGCGCGCCTATTGGCACGGTCCGCGGCCCGCCTCCAGCCGCGGTTTGGCGCCGAACCCGTGCAAAACCGGTTCCCCTTTTCGGCGCGCGCCACTAGCGTCCGCGCCTCGCGAAGACGGAGTTCGGTATGGCTGTCGAGGCGGTGATCTGGGACTTCGGCGGGGTGTTCACCTCCTCGCCGTTCGAGGCCTTCAACCGCCTCGAGGAAGCGCTCGGCGCGCCGAGGGATCACATCCGCCGGGTCAACGCCACCAACCACCACGACAACGCCTGGGCGCTGTTCGAGCGCAACGACATCGACATCGACGGATTCGACGAGCTGTTCCTGCAGGAGTCGACGGCGCTCGGCTTCCCGATCCGCGGCAAGGACGTGCTGCCCCGGCTCTCGGGCGAGCTGCGGCCACGGATGGTGGCGGCGCTCAAGACCTGCAAGCAACACTTCAAGGTGGGCTGCATCACCAACAACGTGGTCTCGCCCCACAGCCCCGGCCAGAACGAGGTGCAGCAGGCGGCCGGCGCCATGGGCGCGGTGATGCCCTACTTCGACGCCATCATCGAAAGCTCGAAGGCGGGTGTGAGGAAGCCCGACCCGCGCATCTATCAGATGATGTGCGAGCTCCTGGCCGTGGAGCCGCGGTCTTGCGTCTACCTCGACGACCTCGGCATCAACTGCAAGCCGGCCCACCAGCTGGGCATGACCGCGATCAAGGTGGTGGACGTCGACCAAACCCTCCGCGACCTCGCCGCCGCGACCGGTCTTGCGTTCGAGTAGGAGGCGAAGCCATGGCGCGACCGCAGAAGATCGGCGCCGCTGAAGCGCTGAAGCGGCTGCCGAAGTGGAGCGCGGTCGAGGGCGGACGCGACGCGATCCAGCGTACGTACCGCTTCTCGGACTTCACCGCCGCTTTCGGCTGGATGACCCGCTGCGCGTTGCTGGCCGAGAAGCTCGACCACCATCCGGAGTGGTTCAACGTCTACAACCGCGTCGACGTCACGCTGGCCACCCACGACGCAGATGGGGTTACCGAGCTTGACGTGCAGCTCGGCATGTTCATGGAAATGTCCGCCCGGACAGCGGGTGTGAAGGACGACTAGG
>CAZBXO010000181.1:0-7025 GCA_964495645.1 uncultured Phenylobacterium sp.
TGTCGGGCGAGGGCGTGCAGCAGGCGCTGCTGAAGATCATGGAAGGCACCATCGCCTCCGTGCCGCCGCAGGGCGGGCGCAAGCATCCGCAGCAGGAGTTCCTGCAGGTCGACACGACCAACATCCTTTTCATCTGCGGTGGGGCCTTCGCCGGCCTGGAGAAGATCATCTCCGCGCGGGGGCAGGGCACCAGCGTGGGTTTCGGCGCCAAGGTGGCCGACCCGGACGAGCGCCGCACCGGCGAAATCTTCCGCCAGGTGGAGCCGGACGATCTCCTCCGCTTCGGCCTGATCCCCGAGTTCGTCGGCCGTTTGCCGGTGATCGCGACCCTCGACGACCTGGACGAGAAGGCGCTGGTGAAGATCCTCACCGAGCCGAAGAACGCCTTCGTCAAGCAGTACGTCCGCCTCTTCGAGATGGAGAACGTGGGTCTCACCTTCACGGATGACGCGCTGAACGCCGTGGCCCGCAAGGCCATCGCGCGCAAGACCGGCGCACGTGGCCTGCGCTCGATCCTCGAAGGCGTGCTGCTCGACACGATGTACGAGCTGCCGACCTACGACGGCGTGGAAGAGGTGGTGGTCAACGCCGAGGTCATCGAAGGCCGGGCGCAGCCGCTGATCATCTACGCCGAGCGCCGCGACAAGGGCGGCGCGGCCTAAGCGTCGATGTTGCGGACCGTTCTCAGCGCGGCCGCTTTCATCCTGTCATCCGCGATCGCTGCCTCCGCGGCCGCGGGCTCCCCTGCGCCTGACGCCGCCTGCACGGCGAAGTCGGCGAAGGCCGCTGAAATCAACAAGATCGCGCAGGATCCTAAGGCCTTCGCCGGCAAATGCGTGCGGCTGAAGGGCTATTGGCGCGACACCGGCTTCTACCCGACCGCGGCGGAGGCCGGACAGCCCGACGCGCTCGGCGTCATCTTCCTGAAGCTGCGCCGTGTGGGCCTGTACCTGACCGAGGCCGACGCCGCCCGCGCGCCGCGGGGACCCAGGAGCGCAAACCTCTACGGGACAGCCGGCGCCTGCGCAGCCCAATCCGACGCCGAGGGCTACTGCAAGTTCGTGCCGGACGGGGCGTACGTGGCGGTGGCCGGGATCGAGCTTTCCCAGTAGAAGCCGCGGCATGGCGGTCACCGGCCTCGACCACGTGAACATCTCGACATCCGATGTCGACGCCACGCGGGACTTCTTCATCGAGGTGCTGGAGATGGAGGTCGGCTGGCGGCCCGACTTCGACTTCGCCGGCTACTGGATGTACCGCGGCGGCAAGGACCTGGTGCACATCGCCCAGCGCGACGGCGAGATCCTGCCTTCGCGCGGCTCGGCCCTGGATCATTTCGCCTTTCGCATCGACGACTACGACGGCGTGAAGGCCCGGCTGGACGCCCGCGGCATCCGCTACCGCGCGCTGCAGAGCCCCGACGGCGGCATCCGTCAGCTCTTCTTCAATGAAATCAACGGCGCGACGATCGAACTGAACTGGCGCGCCTAGCCGTTCATCCCGGTGAACGTCTGGTTGTGGATCCACTGCGAGATGATCCACTTCTCGCCGGAGATCGGCGGCGTCCCGGCGTGCAGGGACAGTCGGTCGGGCTGGCCCTCCTTGTCGACGTTGGCGAAGAATATGGCGTCGCCGGCGCGGGCCTTGAACGACCAGCCGACCTTCGGGAACGTCGTCTCGCCGCCCTCATAGTCGTCGTTGAGGTAGATCAGGAAGGTCGCGATGCGCTGGCCCTCGTAGGGCTGGGCGTCTTCGAAGCTGACGAGCCGGTTGCGCTCCAGGAAGTCGTAGTGCGGGCCGATCTCCTGGCCGCGGGCGTAGTGGAAGATTTGCGTCGGCTCGAAGCAGGGCAGGGGTATCCCGACCGTCGCCGAGACGCGCGCGCGCACCGCGGCGGTCACCACGTCGGCGCGCGCCAGGTCGAACAGAAAGACGCTGTTGGTGCGCCGCGGGTGTGGCTCATCGCGGCCTGTTGCGGGGTTGTACATCGTCGATGGCGAGAGCCGGCCCAATGCCTGGGTCATCAGCCATTCACAGGCCGCCTTTGGCAGGAATCCCTCGGCCACCCTGATCCGCGGGCTTTCGGCGGCCGGCGTGCGAGCTTGCGGTGCGGTCCAGGCGGCGATGTCGATCGCCCTGCGCTGGCCTCGCCAGTCCGACCCTGCTTGGCCCGACAGCACCTGCAACTGTCCCTGGGCGCGCGGTGAGCCGCGGTCGGCCGCGTCGGCCAGGCGGTCGAGGGCCAGGCGCCAGTCCTGCGGTCGGCCGATCCCGGCCGCAGCGAGCGTGGCCGCGGCAAGCAGAGCGTCGACCGAGCCTTCGGCCGCGGCGGCCTCGATCTGACCTGCTCCGCCGGCGTCGCCGCGCATCAGCCGCATGACGCCGCGGTCGACGACCTCACTCATCGGGGCTTTCTGAACCGCAGCGCGAATTGGTCGGTGTTGCCGCGGACGGATTTGTCGAACACCTGCGCGGTCAGCGGGTCGTTCGGGTTCGCAAGCAGCCTGCTCTCTGCATCGAGCACGAAGCCGGCCGCCTTCACCTGGCGCTTCACCGCCTCGACGTCGATGCGGTGAAGCGTGTCGGTCTCCTTCAGCCCTGTTCCCGGCCGCCCGCGATGATCGATGATGACGTACAGGCCACCGGGCTTCAGGGCCTTGAACACCGCTCGGTTGAGGATGGCCGGGTCGGTCGGGCCCATGAACCTGTCCGGATAGTCGTGGTAGTTCTGGGACGTGAAGACGAGATCGAGCGGCTGGGGGGCGGCAAGCGCGGCGGCCGGCTGGATCAGCACCGAGACGTTGGTGAAGGGCGCCGTGGCCGCCATCCGCCGCATGGTGTCGCTGTCGGGCTTGGAGACGTTGTCGTACTGCGTCGGCCAGAGGGCGTAGACCTTGCCGGCGGGGCCTACCGCCAGGCTGAAGAGGCGGGTGAAGTAGCCGGCGCCCGGGATCAACTCGAGCACCTTCTGGCCGGGCCTGACCTGGGCGAAGGCGACGATCTCCGGGCCTTTGCGCCTCGCGTCCAGCGCCACGTCCTTGGCGCGCGCAGGGTTGGCGGCTAGCCGGGTCTGGGCCGGCGCGATGGACGCGAACAGCGAGAGCGCAAGCGCCGCGGCGAAGGCTGTTCGGATCACGTTCAGGTCCTGATGCATATCAATGCGAACGGCGAGGGTAAGGGCTACGCGGATGCGAGCGGCTTGGCCGTTGCGACAAGCGGAGGCATTTCCTAGATGAGCGGTCGAACGGGGCACGCGCTTGCGCGAGCGGCCCCCTGATGCCTGGTCAAGCTAACCTGTGGACGACGATGAGGCCTGATGTCGCGCAACGGACTTGCTGCGCTTGAACATCGTTCAGAACCGTCCACATAAATCCCGACAACCCCGCCGCAGCCCGGCGGACGGGCCGTCCGACTCAATCGCATCGTTTGAGTAACCGCGGCCCGACTAGGCTGACCCGATCCAAGGGTCGGCCAGGAGTTTAGAGCCTATGTCCGAAATCAAGATCCTGCCGATCCTGCCCCTGCGGGACATCGTGGTCTTCCCGCATCAACCGGTGCCGCTGTTTGTGGGCCGCGAGAAGTCCGTTCGCGCCCTCGAGGAGGCGATGAAGGGCGAGGGCAAGCAGATCCTGCTCGCCACCCAAAAGGATAAGGACGACGACGATCCGTCGCCGGCCGCGATCTATGACGTCGGTGTCGTCGCCACCATCCTGCAACTTCTGAAGCTGCCCGACGGCACCGTGAAGGTCCTGGTGGAGGGCCGCGCCCGGGCCGGCATCACCCGCTTCACCACCCAGGACGACTACTACGAAGCCGAGATCGCCTTCGTGCAGGAGGACGGCGTCGGATCGCCCGAGGCCGAGGCGCTGAGCCGCGCGGTCATCGAGCAGTTCGAAAACTATGTGAAGCTGAACAAGAAGGTGCCGCCGGAGGCGCTGGCGGCGATCCCGCAGATCGAGAACCCCAGCGAGCTCGCCGACCGCATTGCCGGCCACCTCAGCGTCAAGATCGCCGAGAAGCAGCAGCTGCTCGAGGTCTTCAACGTCGTGAAGCGGCTCGAGAAGGTCTACGCCCTGATGGAGGGCGAAATCTCGGTCATGCAGACCGAGAAGAAGATCCGCAATCGCGTGAAGCGCCAGATGGAGAAGACGCAGCGCGAGTACTACCTGAACGAACAGATGAAGGCGATCCAGCGGGAGCTGGGCGAACAGGACGACCATCGCGACGAGCTCATCGAGCTCGAGAAGCGCATCAAGAAGACAAAGCTTTCCAAGGAAGCCCGGACCAAGGCTGAGGCGGAGCTGAAGAAGCTGCGCAACATGAGCCCAATGTCGGCCGAAAGCACGGTCGTGCGGAACTACCTCGACTGGCTGCTCTCGATCCCGTGGGGCAAGGCCAAGCAGAAACCGATCGACCTGGCCAAGGCAGAGGCGATCCTCGAGGAGGATCACTACGGGCTGGAGAAGGTGAAGGAGCGCATCCTCGAGTACCTGGCGGTGCAGAGCCGGGTGGGGACGCTGAAGGGCCCGATTCTGTGCCTGGTCGGCCCGCCGGGGGTCGGCAAGACCTCGCTCGGCCGCTCGATCGCCAAGGCGACGGGCCGCGAGTTCGTGCGCGTGTCGCTGGGCGGCGTGCGCGACGAGGCCGAGATTCGCGGCCACCGGCGCACCTACATCGGCTCGATGCCCGGCAAGGTCATCCAGTCGATGAAGAAGGCCAAGACCACCAACGCATTCTTCCTGCTCGACGAGATCGACAAGATGGGCTCGGACTGGCGGGGCGATCCGTCGTCGGCGCTGCTCGAGGTGCTGGACCCGGCGCAGAACTCGACCTTCGCCGACCATTACCTGGAGGTGGATTACGATCTGTCGCCGGTGATGTTCGTGACCACCGCGAACTCGCTCAACATGCCCCAGCCGCTGCTGGACCGCATGGAGATCATCCGCATCCCCGGCTACACCGAGGACGAGAAGGTCGAGATCGCCAAGCGGCACATCCTGCCGAAGCTCACCAAGGACCACGGGCTGAAGCCCGAGGAGTTCGTGGTGCCGGAGGACGCGATCCGCGGCCTGATCCGGTACTACACGCGTGAGGCCGGGGTCCGGAACCTGGAGCGCGAGTTGGGCAACCTGGCGCGCAAGACGGTCCGCGACCTGGAGCGCGAAAAGGTCGCCTCGATCACGATCGACGAGGAGCGGCTGGGCCGGTACGCCGGGGTCAAGAAGCACCGCTACGGCGAGACCGACCAGGAGGACCAGGTCGGCATCATCACGGGCCTCGCCTGGACCGAGTTCGGCGGCGACATCTTGACGATCGAAGCCGTGAAGATGCCTGGCAAGGGCCGCATGTCCATCACGGGCAATCTCAAGGACGTGATGAAGGAGTCGATCTCGGCGGCGAACAGCTACGTCCGCAGCCGCGCGACCCGCTTCGGTATCGAACCGCCGATCTTCGAGCGCACCGATGTGCACATCCACGTGCCGGACGGCGCGACGCCCAAGGACGGGCCCTCCGCGGGCGCGGCCATGGCCACGGCGATCGTCTCGGTGCTGACCGGAATCCCGATCAAGGCCGAAATCGCCATGACCGGCGAGGTCACGCTCCGCGGCCGGGTGACCGCCATCGGCGGCCTGAAGGAGAAGCTGCTCGCGGCGCTCCGCTCCGGCGTGAAGACCGTGCTGATCCCGGAAGAAAACGAAAAGGACCTCGCCGACATCCCTGACAACGTGAAGTCGGCCCTGGAGATCATCCCGGTCTCGACCATGGACCAGGTGCTGGCCCGCGCGCTGACCCGCCAGCCGACGCCGATCGAGTGGACGGAGACCACACCAGTCTCGGTCGCCGACGAGCCGGAGACCAGCGCCGAGGAGGCCATGATCACCCACTGATCGGCGCCAGCCGGTTGGTGACGATCAAATTCTGTGACAGCGGGGCGGCGCGGGTGCATTCCCGCGCCGCTCTCGTTTGACGCCTCGTCACATCCGCGCATTAATTCCGCCAAGCTTGGCTGCAAGCGGGGGCGGCGGCCGGCTCACAAGAAAAAGAAGCACGGGTGGGAGGGTGTCATGACGAAGGCCGAACTCGTCATAGCTATCGCTGATAGGGCCGGACTGAACAGGACCCAGGCCAAGGAGGCGCTGGACGCGTTCATCGCCTCGGTGTCGACGTCGCTGAAGGCCGGCGAGGCGGTCCGCGTGGTCGGTTTCGGCAACTTCATTCCCGTCAAGCGCGCGGCGGGCATCGCGCGCAATCCACGGACCGGCGAGACGGTGAAGCGGGCGGCTTCCGCCACCTGCCGTTTCCACGCCGGTGACGCGTTGAAGAGCGTGCTCAACAGCTAACATCGGTTTGGTTGGTCTTGTGTCGCCGCACGGGATAGAGCCCGCGGCCGAATGGAAGCCTTCCTCGTCTCCGCCGGCCTCGTGGCGCTCGCCGAGATCGGCGACAAGACCCAACTGCTCGCCATCGTGCTGGCGGCGCGGTTCCGCAAGCCGTGGCCGATCCTGGCCGGGATCCTCGCGGCCACACTGGCCAACCACGCGGCCGCCTCGGCGCTGGGCTACCTGCTCGCGGGCTGGATGCAAGGCGCGCTCTTCCAGGGCGTGGTTGGCGCGGGGTTCATCGCCATGGCGCTCTGGGCCCTGGTCCCTGACAAGGAGGACGACGCGGCTCTTTCGCGGACCGCCGGCGGCGTCTTCGTCACGACCCTGGTAGCGTTCTTCCTGGTAGAAATCGGCGACAAGACGCAGGTGGCCACGACCCTGTTGGCGGCGCGGTTCCAGGAGATCGTCCTCGTCACCGCCGGCACGACGCTCGGGATGATGCTGGCCAACGCTCCGGCGGTTCTGCTGGGCGAGGTCGCCACCCGCGTGATCCCGCTGCGCTATGTCAGGATCGGCGCAGCGGCGGTGTTCGGTCTCCTCGGCGCCTGGGCGCTGGTCACAGCCTTCCTAAGGTGAACGCCCGCGTCTAGGGTCCCGGCCGGGTTGGAGATGATCCGCATGACCGCCACGACGGCCGACGCC
>CAZBXO010000182.1:0-4851 GCA_964495645.1 uncultured Phenylobacterium sp.
GCGTCGAAGTGCGGGCTGACGCCGCAGTACGACGGGCTGGAGAAGCTCTACACCGACTACAAGGACCAGGGCCTGGTCGTGCTCGGCGTGCCCTGCAACCAGTTCGCCGGGCAGGAGCCGGGGACCGAGGCCGAGATCAAGGATTTCTGCGAGACCCGCTTCAACGTCGACTTCCCGCTGACCGGCAAGGTCGACGTGAAGGGGGAGGGGCGCCACCCGTTCTATGAGTGGGCGGAGAAGGCGCTAGGCGAGCCGGCGGTGCCAGTGTGGAACTTCCACAAGATCCTGATCGGCAAGGACGGCCAGGCCATCCAGGCGTTCGGACCGCGCACCGAACCGCAGGACGCCGGCCTCACCGGCGCCATCGAGCAGGCGCTGTAGCGACCGATGTGGGGGCCAATCTTCATGGCCGCAGCGCTCGCGGTCGCCGAGCCGGCGCAGCCCGAACCGCCGCTGGTCGCGCCCGTGGTCGTCAGCCCGCAAGTCAAGCCGCCCCCGGCCGACGCCACCGTGAACATGCCGGGCAGCCCGGACAACGCCATCGGCAACTTCGTCGCGGTCTGGCCGGCCTCCGCCTACCGCACACGCCAGGACGGCAAGGCGACGCTTTCCTGCCGGATCAACGTCTACGGCTTGGCGGAATCGTGCCGGGTGCTGTCCGAGACGCCGCCGGGCAAGGGGTTCGGCAAGGCCGCCCTGCAGCTGCGGCCGACCCTGACGATGCCGCCGGACACCGGCCCGGACGGCCGCCCGGTCGCCGCGACCAAGACGCTCGCCATCTCGTTCGTCGCCCCGCAGCTAGACGTGGACTTCCGGCGCATGACCGAGGAGCTGCGGCGCATCGGCGGCCGCCAGCCCCAGGCTCCGGTCGGGGGGTCGCTCGACTTCATCAACCGCGGCAGCCTGCTGCCGATGCGCGACGTGACCATGCTGGACAACCCGGTGTGGGCCGAGGCCGCGAGCTTCGAAGACGTCGCGCGCGCGCATCCGGCTCCAGGCGTTGACGGCTACGGCGCCGCCCACTGCCGGGTCGAACGCAGGGGCGCGGCCGCCGGCGCGCTGCGGGAGTGCTTCTCCATCAAGGAGACGCCGGAGGGGAAGGGCTTCGGCCGCGCCGCCGTGGAGCTGGCGGCGAGGTTCCGGGTCGCGCCCGCCACCCTGGCGCATGCGCCCCGCGGCGTGGCGGTATGGGTGGACATCCCGATCCGCTTCCCCGCGACGGCGGCGCGCACCGTCGAGGCGCCGGTGTGGATCACCGGCTTTGACCCGCTGGCGGCGCCCAAGGTGTTCCCGCCGGAAGCGATCGCCCGCGGGCTCACGTCCGGCCGCGGCGTCGCCCGCTGCACCGTTGGCGCGGACGGGAGCCTCAGCGCCTGTGCGCCCGACGCCGCCGAGCCCGAGGGCGCCGGCTTCGCCGAGGCTGTGGCGAAACTGGCCGGGACGATGCGCATGAACCTGTGGTCCGCCGACGCCGCCCCCGTCAGCGGCGGCGTGGTGCGCGTGGCCATGCGGCTGAACCTGAAGGGGAACTAGCCGCGGACGTCCACCACGACGCGGCCGCGCACCTTGCCGTCGAGGATCTCCGCGCCCAGCCGCGGCAGGTCGTCGAGCGTCGCGCGGCTGGTCATCGCCTCCATCCTTTCGAGATCGAGGTCGCGGGCGAGGCGCGCCCAGGCCTCCACGCGGTCGGGCTTCGGTCGCATGACGCTGTCGATGCCGGCCAGGGTCACGCCGCGCAGGATGAAGGGCGCCACCGAGGCCGGCAGGTCCATGCCCTGGGCGAGGCCACAGGCGGTGACCACGCCGCCGTAGCGGGTCTGGGCGAGAACATTGGCCAGCGTGTGGCTGCCGACCGCGTCTACCGCGCCGGCCCAGCGCTCCTTGGCCAGGGGCCGGCCGGGCCCGGAGAGTTCGGCCGCGTCGATCACCTCCGCGGCCCCGAGGCCGGTCAGGTAGGCGCTTTCGCTGTCCTTCCGCCGCGAGGAGGCCGCGACCCGGTAGCCGAGCTTGGCCAGCAGGGCCACCGCCACGCTGCCGACGCCGCCGGCCGCGCCGGTGACGATCACCTCGCCCTTGTCCGGCGTCACGCCCTGCCGCTCCAGGGCGATCACGCAGAGCATGGCGGTGTAGCCGGCGGTGCCGATCGCCATCGCCTGCGCGCTCGTGAGGCCGTCCGGCAGCTCGACCAGCCAGTCGCCCTTGACGCGCGCCTTGCCCGCATAGCCGCCGTGCCAGGTCTCGCCGACGCCCCAGCCGTTCAGCACCACCCGGTCGCCCGGCTTGAACTTCGGGCTCTGCGAGGCTTCCACCACGCCGGCGAAGTCGATGCCTGGGATCAGCGGCCAGACCCGCACCACCGGCGAGCGGCCGGTGAGCGCCAGGCCGTCCTTGAAGTTCACCGTGGAGTGCTCGACGCGGACGGTGACGTCGCCGTCCATCAGGTCGTCGAGGCTCAGGTCCTCGAACCGTGTCTCCTGGCCGGTTTCGGTCTTGTGGACGCGCAGCGCCCGGAAGGTTCCGCTCATTCCGCCGCCGCCTTCGGGCCTGCGAGGCCGTAGCGCTCGCCCTTGCGTCCCTTCACGGCCAGGTCGACCGTGAGCAGGCGCTTGACCCCCTCCACCCGGCTCTCGTGGCCCGGCATCCACATCATGGCGCAGTAGTCGCCGAGCGAGTCCTCGACGGCGTTGGTGAAGCCCTGCGCGTCCTGCGCCTTGTTCATCTGGATCTTGATCATCCTCAGCGCCTCGGGGCTGTTCTCGGCCACGCGCCGCGCCCAGGCGTAGGTCTCGCGCTCCAGGTCTGCGGGTGCGTAGACGCGGTTCAGGAACCCGTAGCGGGCGGCCTCGTCGGCGCTGATGAACCGGCTTTCGAAGCAGAGTTCCTTGGCCCGGCGCACGCCGATGTCCCAGGGGATGGAGTTGTACTCCACGAACCCGCCCAGGAACTCCGCCGTCTCGGCCGCATAGACCACGTCGCAGCAGGCGGCGAGCATCCAGCCGGCGTAGATGCAGTAGCCCTCGACCATCGCCACGGTCGGCTTCGGGAAGTTGCGCCACTTCAGCAGCAGGTCGAGGTTGTACTTCTTGAACTGGTCGTAGGTCTGGATGCCGGGCTTCGCGCCCAGCGCCGCCTTGTAGGCGAGGCCCTCCTCGGTGCCGAGGTCGTGGCCGGTGGAGAAGACCCCGCCGGAGCCGCGCACCACGACGACCCTGACGTCCTCATCGGCGCGCGCCAGGTCGAAGGCCGCGTCGATCTCGTCCAGCATCCGGTAGCTCTGGGCGTTGCGGTAGGCGGGCCGGTTCAGCTGGATCGTCGCCACCCCGTCCGCCGCCGAATAGAGGATGTCCTGGAACCCCACGTCTGCGCCTCCCGCTGTCGTCGCGGCGACTATAGCCCGGTCAAAAAGAAAGGGCGCCCCGTTGCCGGAGCGCCCAGGAATCCGCTGCCTTCGAGAGGAGACTAGAAGAAGCGGTATTGGAGTTCGACGCCCCACGTGCGGGGCGGCGTGATCGGGTAACTGGTGGCGATGCCCTGGACGACCGGGATGACCGTCGAGCCGCCGGCGGTGGTTGGGCCGAGGTAGCCGGCCCGCCGCGCTGCGCCCGCGCCGCCCTCGTAGCCGATGGTGTCGAACAGGTTCCGCACGAACAGGATCGCGGTGAACTTGTCGCTGGCCGGCTTGTAGGTCAGGCGCGCATCCACCTGGTCCCAGGACGGCGAGCGCGTGTACGACCGGTTGAAGATCGAGCCGTACTGCGAGGCGCGCCAGGTGTAGGTGGCCGAAGCGGTGACCGAGGCGTCGTCGAGGTCCCAGGTGTAGTTGGCGTTCAGCGCCACCTTGTGCTTGGGCGCGTTGGGCAGCTTCTGGCCCTTCAGGTCCTGGCCCAGTTGGAAGCCGCCGCCGGTCAGCGCCGTGAACACATCGGTCGGGCAGTTGTCGGTCGTGGCCGGGGTGGCCTGGGCGGCGACGCAGGCCGCCAGGCTGCCGATCGGGTTCGCCCGCGGGTCCAGTGCGGCGGGGTCCGCCGGATCGACGGCGCCGCGGCTCTTCGTGATGTGGCTGTCCAGGTAGGAGTAGTTGAACAGGATCTGCAGGTTGTCGATCGGCTGCCAGGTCGTCTCCACCTCGACGCCGCGCGAGACGGCCTTGGGCACGTTGTAGAAGACCGAGTTGGCCTGCACGATGCCGCCTGCCGTGTTGACGATCGTCAGCGGGATCTGGGCGTTCTTGTACCAGTAGTTGAAGAACGCGACGTTGGCCTGGAACGTGCGGCCGAAGTTCTTCTTCAGGCCGAACTCCAGATCGTTCAGCGTCTCCTTCTCCGTGTACGGGTTCGCGGTCAGCGCCGTGTCGACGCCGATCCGGAATCCGCCCGGCTTGTAGCCGTGACTGAAGCGGATGTAGGCGTTGGTGTCGGCGTCCGGATCCCACTGCAGGCCGACGTTGCCGGTCACCTCGCTCCACGAGCCGTCGTACTCGCGGCGAGCGCGGCCCGTCGCCGGGTCGAAGGTGAAGTCCTGGCTCACGCCCTTCGGCGGGGTGGCCCCCGGCACGAACAGCGTCTGGGTCAGGTCGATGGCCGGCGTGAACACGCTGGTCTGCTCGGGCGTCAGTCCCGGCGTGCAGGCGAAGAAGGCGAAGCAGATGACCCGCGCCTCTTCGGAGCCCGACTTCTCGTCGTGGCTGTAGCGGGCGCCGACGGTGGCCTTCAGGGTCGGCACGAATTCCCACTCCACCTGCGCGTAGGCCGCTTTCGACTGGATGTGGAAGCGGGGCTCGTCGAACGTCCGTTGCAGCGCCGGGTTGGTCGGGCAGACGTTGCCGAAGCGTGGGCAGCTGGCGCCGAGCGG
>CAZBXO010000182.1:4951-7016 GCA_964495645.1 uncultured Phenylobacterium sp.
CGGTTCAGGGTGTAGTGGTAGCGCGCCCCGCCCGTGGTGTACTTCAGGTCGATCTCGTCGAAGTGGTAGGTCCACTCGCTGGCGAAGATCCAGGTGTCATCCAGCTTCACCTGGTAGGGGACCACCGAGGCGATCTTGCGCGCGTCGCTCGAGGCCGGGTTTGTGCAGCCGAGCGGCGAGCGGTTGATCACCGAGGTCGCGACCGTGCGGCAGCCGTAGCCGGGCTCCTGGGTCGTGGCGCCGTTGGCGATCTCGTAGTTGGCGTAGGGCGCCGGCGTCCAGGTGCCGCGCGAGCCGGGGCCGCCGCCGCCGTTGCGCCACTGGATGGTGGTCAGCTTCATCCAGCCGTCGAAGTTCTCGCCCAGGTCGAACTTGAGCTGCCCTTCGAAGATGTTGGTGTCGATGACGTTGCCTTCGTCCGGCTGGCCCGGGACGATGTTGTCGTACCAGCCCTTGGTCTGCTTCTCCCAGTTGCCGGCGAGGCGGAAGGTGACGCCCTCGATGCCGGTCGGGCCGGAGACGGCGCCTTCGAGGACGTGGTGGTTGTAGTTCTGGTACTGGCCGCGGACCTCGGCGTACCAGTCGTTGGTCGGACGCTTGGAGATCAGGTTGATCGCGCCGGCGATGGCGTTACGACCGTAGAGCGTCGCCTGCGGGCCGCGCAGCACCTCCACCCGGTCCAGGAACAGCGGCGTCTTGCCCGCCTCGACCGTGGAGGTCGTGTAGATGCCGTCCGAATAGACCGACACCGACGGGTCGGCCGCGTGCACGTTGGTCGTGCGGCCGACGCCGCGAAGGCTGACCCGGTCCAGCTGGCTCGAGTACTGCAGCCCCGGCGTGAAGTTGGTCATGTCCTGGACGGTCGTGATGCCGATCAGGTCGCGCTTCGTCGACGTGAAGGCCGAGATCGCCACCGGAACGTCCTGCAGGCTCTGCTCCCGCCGCTCGGCGGTGACGACCAGCTCTTCGATTTCCGTTCCGGGCGCGTCCTGGGCGAGGGCTGGCGCGCAGGCGAGCGCGGCGCCGAGACCCGCGGCGGACGCAAGCAACAGGTTCTTGAAATGCATTCTCTCGAAATCCCCTCTCGCGCCTGGGAGCGGGCGCGGAGGCGGGAACCTGATGACTCAAGCGAAAGCCGTCAATATTCAAAAATACTTTTAACATCTAAGTAATAAAACGATGTCCGAAGAACATCGTTGCTCGATCGGGTTCGATGAACGGCGTTAAGAGCTGTCGTGTATTGATTTCAGTTACGTTTCCGGCAAACAAAAGCCGCCCCGTCGCGAGGACGGGGCGGCTCGTGGAGGCCTTCAGGCGACCCCCGGAAGAGACCTCACCAGAACTTGTAGCGGAACTCCGCGCCGTAGGTGCGCGGCGGCGTCGTGTAGAAGGTCTTGCGGATGCCCTGCACGCAGTTGCGGTGGCCCTGGGCCGCCACCACGACCGGGCTGCAGCTCAGGCCGGCCGGGTTCGTGCCGTAGAGCGCAGCCGAGTACGCGCCCGCCAGACGTTCGGCGGTGGCCCCCTGGTCGTATCCGATCGTGTCGAAGATGTTCTTCACGTAGGCGATGAACTCGTACTTGCCCTTGGCGTCCTTCCAGAGGACGCGGGCGTCGACCTGATCCCACGACGGGGCCTTGTAGTACCAGCGCTTGAACAGCGACCCGTAGGTGTGGTCGCGCCAGGCGTAGGAGACGGTGCCGGTCAGCGAGCCCGGGTCAAAGTCCCAGGTGTAGTTCGCCGCCACGCCGATCTTGTGCCGCGGAGCGTTCGGCAGGGCGCCGCCCTTCAGGCTCTGGAGACGCGAGTAACCCGACGTGTTCAGCACATGCGTCGGATCGTCGATCACGCAGTCGCCCGGCAGCGCGTTCTGGCCGGCCGCCCGCGCGACGGCGGCCGCCGCGCAGGCTGCAACCGTGTTCAGCGGCGTGGCTCCAGCCTGCAGCGCCGTGGGGTCGACGGCGTCGACGGCCTGGCCGCTGCGGATCTCGGCGTCGATGAACGAGTAGGTGCCGATGATCTGCAGGTTGTCGATCGGCAGCCAGAGGATTTCGGCTTCGAAGCC
>CAZBXO010000183.1:0-7015 GCA_964495645.1 uncultured Phenylobacterium sp.
CATGTTGTTGCAGATCTTGGCCGCCTGCCCCGCTCCATGATCGCCGGCGCGGAAGGTCACCCGCGACATCGGCTTCAGGGCTTCCTCGATCTCGCTGAAGTCGGCCGCATCGCAGCCCACCATGAACGCCAGCGTCCCGGCGTCCGCCGCCGCCGTCCCGCCGGAGACCGGCGCGTCGGCGAAGCGGAAGCCCTGCTCACGCGCCTGAGCCGCCACCGCGCGGGCGCTGTCCACGTCGATCGTGGAACAGTCGATCAACAAGGCCGACTTCGGCGCATTGGGCAGCACCTCGGCGGCATAGACCTGCCGCACGTGCGCCCCGGCGGGCAGCATGGTGATCACCACCTCGGCTTCCCGGACGGCCTCCGCGACGCTCGCTGCGGGGCGGCACTGGTGGCTCACGGCCTTCTCCAGCGCCGCGGCCGACAGGTCGAAGGCCATGACCGCGCGCCCCGCCCCAGCCTGCCGGGCGGCCATTCCGCCACCCATGTTGCCGAGACCGATGAACGCGACGCGGGTCATGGAATACCTCAGATAAAACCAGCCGTTACTTCGGCTTGCGGAACTTCATGATGAACTGATCGGTGTGCCCGCGGATCGACGGATCGAACACCGCCTTGGTGTGGTCGTCAGCTGGGTTGCGCAGGAGCTTGCTCTCGCCCTCGAACTTGAAGCCGACCGCCTCGACCTCCTTGCGCACCAGCGCCTGGTCGATGCGGTGCAGGCGATCCTGCGGGTCGGGCGCCGCGCCCGGCGCAGCCGCGTGGTCGAGCACCACGAAGACCCCGCCTGGCTTGACGTTGTCGTAGATCGCCTTCGTGGCCTTGCGCCCGTTCTCGGGGTTGCGGACGTAGACGTCATGGTAGTTCTGAGAGGACCACAGAACGTCCACCTGGGTCGGCAGCTTGAACTCGGTCAGCGGCTGCTGGACCACCTCGACATTGCCGTAGTTGGCGGTGTCGGCGGCGATCGCCCGCACCGGCGGCGGATTTGCGGGCGCCGGAGCGCCGGGGGGCGGAGCGTTGATGGTCGCGTAGACCTTGCCCTTCGGTCCGACGGCCTTCGAGAAGATGCGGGTGAAGTAGCCGCCGCCCGGGATGAAATCGGCGACGGTCTGGCCGGGCTTCACGCCGGCGAATTCCAGCATTTCGGCCGGCTTGCGATCCGCGTCGCGGGCGGTGTCCGCCGCCGGACGTCCCGTGTCGGCCACGGCCGCCTGGATCTCCTTCGACGGCGCCGCCTGAGCCATGCCGGCCGACAGCGCGAGGGCGAACGCAGCGCCCAGCAGCAGCTTGGTCTTCATCGATGATCCTCCCAATCGCGGCCAGTTCGTTGGGGGTGCGGCCGCGCTGACGGTCAAGGTAGGGGCGTCCACTCCTCCGTGGAAGGCAGCGGCGCAAATATCGCGTCCAGCATGTCCTCGGTGACGCCCTCCAGGGTCGCGGGCGACCACCTCGGCGCGTTGTCCTTCTCCACGATCACGGCCCGCACGCCCTCGATGAAATCGTGGCGCTGCACGACCCGCGCGCCGATCCGGTACTCCATGGCCATGTTGTCGGCGAAGCTGGCCATCGTCCGGCCCAGCTGCAACTGGCGGAACGCCACCTTCATGGTCTGCGGTGACTTGGTGGCCAGCACCTTCAGCTGCTCGGCCGCCCACTCGCTCCCCGCCCCCTCCAGCGCCGCCACGATGGCCTCGACGCTGTCGCCGGCGAAGAGGCGCGCGATCTCGTCCTGATGCTGGGCGATCGGCGGCCGCCCGGCGTCGGTCTCCATCTCGGTCAGCAGCCGTTCCACGTTGGCCGGATCGGCCACCACGCCCGCCTTGAACGCCCCCACGTCCTTGGCCGCGATGCAGTCGGTGGCGACCCCGATCAGCTCGCAATCGGCCGCCTTGATCCGCGCTCCGGTCAGCGCCAGCCACAGGCCGATGTGGTCCGGCATCCGGCTCAGGTACCAACCGCCGCCCACGTCCGGGAACAGCCCGATCCCGGTCTCCGGCATGGCGAAGGTCGTCCGTTCCGTCGCCACCCGGAACCGGCACGGCCGCGAAAGGCCCACGCCGCCGCCCATGGTGATCCCATCCATGATCGACACGGTGGTCTTCGGATACTCGTGCAGCAGGTGGTTCAGCCGGTACTCGGTGTGGAAGAACTCGCGCGCGGCGGCCCCGTCCCCGGCGCCGCTCTCGGCCAGCATCCGGATGTCGCCGCCGGCGCAGAACCCGCGCTCGCCCGAGTGGTCGAGCAGCACCAGCTGAACGTGCGCATTGTCCACCCAGGTCGTCAGCGCCTCGGTGATCAAACGGCACATGTTGGTGGTCAGCGCGTGCAGCGCGCCCGGCCGGTTCAGGGTGATCCGCCCCACCGCGCCCTCGACCCGGACCAGGACCTCAGGCTCGCTCATTGCCGGAACAACTCCCGCGCGGTGATCACGCGCATGATCTCGTTGGTGCCCTCGAGGATCTGGTGGACCCGCAGGTCGCGCACGATCCGTTCCAGCGGGAAGTCGCGCAGGTAGCCGTAGCCGCCGTGCAGCTGCAGCGCCTGGTTGGCCACCTCGAAGCCGGTGTCGGTCGCGAGCCGCTTGGCCATGGCGCAGTACTGGGTCGCCCTCGGATCCTTGTGGTCCAGCGCGTGGGCCGCACGCCGCACCATCAGCCGCGCGGCGTCCAGCTCGGTGGCCATGTCGGCGAACCGCCACTGCAGCCCCTGGAACTCCTTGAGCGCCTGGCCGAACTGGCGGCGGCTCTCCAGGTAGGCCTTGGCCGTGTCGAGCGCCAACCCGGCCCCGCCCAGCGAGCACGAGGCGATGTTGATCCGCCCGCCGTCGAGGCCGGCCATCGCGATTCGGAAGCCCTCCCCTTCGGCGCCGATCCGGTTCGCCATCGGCGTCCGGCAGTCGTCGAAGTTGACCATCGCGGTCGGCTGGGCGTTCCACCCCATCTTCCGCTCCTGCGCCCCGAACGAGAGCCCGGGCGCGCCCTTTTCCACGACGATCGCCGAGACGCCCTTCGGCCCCGGGCCGCCGGTCCGCGCCATCACCACGTAAACGTCCGACGTCCCGGCCCCGGAAATGAACGCCTTGCTCCCGTTCAGCACGTAGTGGTCGCCGTCCTTGACCGCGGTGGTCTTCAGCGCCGCCGCGTCCGATCCTGAGTCCGGCTCGGTCAGGCAGTAGGAGGCGATCAGCTCCATGGTCGTCAGCCGAGGCAGGTATCGCCGCCGCAACTCGTCGTCCGCGAACCGGTCGATCATCCAGGACGCCATGTTGTGGATCGAGATGAAGGCGGCCGTCGCCACGTCGCCGTAGGAGAGCTGCTCGAACACGATCGAGGCATCGAGGCGGCTCAATGCCGATCCGCCGACGTCCTCCTGCACGTAGAGCCCCGCGAAGCCCAGTTCGGCGGCCTTGCGGATCACGTCGACGGGGAAATGGCCGTCCTCATCCCACCGCGCCGAGTGCGGCGCCAGTTCGGCGGCGGCGAAGTCCCGCGCAGCGTCTTCGATCGCCCGCTGGTCCTCGGTGAGCTGGAAATCCATGGCCGCCGGAGGTCGCGCGGGGCGGCGGCACTGTCAATCGCCGAGTCCGCCTTCGCGCCGATCCGGGGTACAGCTCGGAGCCAGAGGGATCATGCGGCTGACGATCTTCCACACCACGACCTACCGCTATGCGCGCGACGTCGCGTTCCAGCCCCACCGGATCATGCTGCGGCCCCGTGGCAGCCAGGACATCCAGGTGATGGACTACACGCTCCGCTGTTCGCCCGAGGCGCGGATCGAGTGGACCCAGGACGTCTTCGGAAACCTCGTCGCCACCGCCGCCTTCGACGAGCCCTCCGACGAACTGGAGGTCTTTTCGCGGCTGGTGGTCGAAACCTCGGCGGGCGCCTGGCCGGTCTTCCCAATCGCGCCCCACGCGCACAGCTACCCGTTCGACTACAGCCCCGACGAGCGGATCGACCTGGGCGCCTACCTGACGCCGGAGCATCCCGACCCCGCCGTGGCGGCCTGGGCCCGGAACATCATCTACTGCGACCCCACCGACACCCTTTCCCTGCTCAAGGACGTGAGCTTCGCTGTCCTGTCAGCCGCCGCCTACCGCCCGCGCGACGAGGAAGGCACCCAGACCGCCGCCGAAACGCTGAAGCTCGCCAGCGGTTCGTGCCGTGACCTGGCCGCCCTCTTCATCGACGCCGTGCGCGCCCTCGGCTTCGGCGCGCGCGCCGCCTCAGGCTATCTGTTCGACGCCACTGTGGCGGGCGGCGACTCTGACACCACCCACGCCTGGGCCGAGGTCTACCTGCCGGGCGCCGGCTGGATCACCTTCGATCCCACCCACGGCCGCATCGGCGACGCCGGCCTCGTCGCCACCGCCATCGCCCGCACCAGCAGCCAGATCATGCCGATCGCCGGGACCTACGTCGGCAAGCAAGAGGACTTCGAGGACATGACCGTCGACATCCACATCGTGGCGCGTGGGTAGGCCTACAGTTCGAACAGTTGCTCGAAGCCGCCCCAGATCAGGCGCTTGCCGTCCATGATATTGTCCTCGGTGTTGTCGTGCGCGAAGCGGGGGTCGGCGATGACCTTGGCGTTGATCTCGTCGCGCGCCGCGCGGCTCTCGTAGACGATCCAGGAGAACACGACGACCTCGTCGTCCTTGGCCATCACCGCGCGCGGGAAGGAGGTCAGCTCGCCGTAGGGGGTGTCGTCGCCGACGTTCTCCACGTAGCTGAGCGCGCCGTGCTCCATCCAGATCTTGCCGGCTTTCATCGACATGGCCTTGTACGCCTCGATGTTGGCCTTCGGCACGGCAAGCACGAAACCGTCGACGTAGGGCATGACTGATCTCCCGTTCCGATGACACCATAGCCAAGCCGTGCGCCGGATCGTGTCAGCATGGCGACGATAGGGAGTTTTCCGATGCAGCATCCGCGGACACGCGCGGGCGTCCTGTTGTCCAGCCTGCTCGCGGCGACCGCCGTCAGCGCCCAGCCGGCGGGCTTCGAGATCCCAACCACCCGGGTGGAGGAAGCGCGCGCCGCTCTCATCGCCCAGGGTCAGGACCCGAAGTGGAAGCGCGACGCCACGTTGCCCGAGGACTGGTCCTACGTCCTCGCGGACGGCGTCACCACCCGCCAGGTCAGCTTCTACGTCGACGGCGGCACGCGCCTCTACGGCAAGCTCTACCTGCCCAAAGGCTTCGACCCGAAGGGCAGCTATCCCGCCGTCGTGGTCGGCCACGGGATCAACGCCGTTTCGCTCGGCATCGAGAAGTTCGCCGCCCGCTTCGCCGAGCGCGGCATCCCGGCCATGGCGATCGACTACCAGAGCTATGGCCATTCCGACTCCGGCTCCGACGAGCTTCTGCTGCTGGCCCCCGACACCACGACGGACAAGGACGCCGTCGTGCTGACGAGCGCCCCGGTGAAGGTCAAGCGGACCAACCTCAACAACGTCCACGAGGTCGAGGACTTCCGCGCCGCCGTCTCCTTCCTTCAGGGCGAGCCTGGGATCGACCCCAACCGCATCGGGACCTGGGCGACCAGCAACGGCGGCACGGTCACCCACCAGCTCATCGCGCTCGACGGGCGCATCAAGGCTGCGGTCATCCAGGTGATGTCGTCGCCGCCAGGGCAACCGCGGCCCGTCGCTCTGCAGCCCCCGGCGCTCTCCGACGCCATCCAGCGCGTGCGCACCGGCCAGGGCGGCGAGAGCGACTCCGGCTTCTCGTTCCGCACCAAGGTCGACACCTGGGCCTCCAGCCGCAACCGCGACCTGGCCGGCCCCGCCCAGTTCGACCGCGTGCGGCCGACCACGGCGGTCCTCTGGCTCCCGGTCGAGCGCGACGAGTTGGTTGGCCCGCCGGCCCGCGGCGCCATCCCGGCCGCGGCCTTCCTAAGGGAACGCGGCGTCCCGGCCCAGACCATCGTCCTGCCCGGCCTCACTCACTTCCAGGCCTATTCGGGTCCGGCCTTCGAGGTCGGCTCCAATCTGGCCGCCGACTGGTTCATCAAGCACCTGGGCTTGGGGAGGAAGCCATGAGACTGGCCATCGTCCTGGCGGCCACCCTGGCCCTGACCTCACCCGCCCTCGCCCAGACCCGGGTTCCGCCCGTCGCGCTCAAGGCCGCGGTCCAGCTGCCGCCCGGCGTCACCCTGCGCGAGGCCCGCTGGTTCTCGGAACAGGTCGAGGTCTCCGGCCGCCTCTTCTCGCCCGCAGGTCCGTCGCCAGCGCCAGCCGTCGTGCTCGCCCCCGGCTGGGGCCAGACGGCTGAAAGCCTCGACGCCTATGCGGCAGCCCTCGCCGCTCAGGGGATCGTGGCGCTCGCCATCGATTACCGCGGCTGGGGCCGTTCCGGCGGCTTCATCTACCTCAACGAGCGCCTCGAGGTGGACGACCGCCAGCGCTTCTCGTTCCACACCCCCAAAATCGCCATTCGCCGAGGCCGCCTGGAGCCCGAGCTGCAGGTGCAGGACATCCGCAACGCCATCACCTTCCTGCAGGGCGAGCCCGGCGTGGACCGCGCGCGGATCGGCGTCCTCGGCCTCGACCTGGCCGGCGGCCACGTGATCTCGGTGCTCGGCATGGACGCTCGTCCCAAGGCCGCCGTGGCGATCACCCCAGTCATCCCCGGCCACGGCGTCGAGAAGAAATCCTACGTCCCGGACGCGAAGACTCAGGCCGAGATGGTGGCGCTCGCCCGCACCGGCCGCCCGCCGCAGACCGCCGCCGAAGCCAAGGCCCGCAACGCGCAGGAAGCCCGCCTGGCGCTGGCCGAATACCGCCCGTTCTGGCGCCTCGACGCGATCCCGGCGACCGCGGCGGTCGAGGTCATCGTCGCCCTGGCCGACGAGAAGGTGGACAACGCCACGAACGGCGTCGCCGCCCAGAAGGCGCTGAAGGGTCCCAGCGAGCTCCACGGCCTCGCGGGCGCCAAGCATGCGCTGACCAGGCCCCAGACGGAGGAAGCCGCCAGAACCGCAGCCACGTGGCTGAAGGAGAAGCTCTAG
>CAZBXO010000184.1:0-6944 GCA_964495645.1 uncultured Phenylobacterium sp.
TGCGCTTCTACCCCGATCCCAAGCTGGGCTGGATCACCTGGGACATCGCGCGCGTCGGCCTGGTCTTGGGCCACATCGGGGCGATCAACCTGGCCCTGCGTTCGGGCGCGGGCCGGGCGCTGCTGAAGCCGTTCCAGGCCTCCGGCAAGATGCCGCTGACGGTCTATCTGTCTGCGTCGCTGATCGGGATGGTGATTCTCTTCCCCGGCATCGGCTTCGGCCTGCACGGCAAGTTCGGCTGGGCCGGGATGGAGGCGATCGCGCTCGCGGTCATGGCCGGCCAGCTGGTCTTCGTGAACCTGTGGATGCGCTCGTTCGAGACCGGCCCGCTGGAGTGGGCCTGGAAGAGCCTCGCCTACGGCAAGCGCCAGCCGTTCCGGAAGGCGTCGGCCCAGGGCGCGCTGGCGGCGGCGGAGTAGCTATTCCTCCTCTTCGCCCGGCGCATCGTCGTCGTCGGGACCGGGTTCGTAGCCGAGGAGGTCGCCGGGCTGGCAGTCCAGCTCGCGGCAGAGGGCGGCCAGCGTCGTGAAGCGTACGGCGCGGGCCTTGCCGGTCTTCAGGATCGACAGGTTGGCGATGGTCACGCCGACGCGGTCGGCGAGCTCGGTCAGCGACATGCGCCGCTCGAGCAGGACCCGGTCGAGTTGCACGCGGATGGGCATGGGCGGCGGCCTAGATCGTCAGCTCGGCTTCGCGGCGCAGGCGCGCGCCTTCGCGGAAGACCTCGGCCAGGACGAAGACCACCAGGACCGAGAACCAGGCGGTCAGGTTCAGGTTGGGCTCTTCGCGCCGGGTGATGGGCGCCAGCTGCGAGGCGGCCCAGACGGCGTAGCGGACGAGCTCGAGGGCCGCGAGCATCACGCCGATCAGGCGCAGGCGGCCGACGTTGTCGGGATGGAAGGGGTCGCCGGCGGTCAGCGTCATGAAGATCTGGCGCAGCGCGCGCACGATCATGAGGATGCCGGAGGTGGTGAGGCCGGCGGCGAGCAGCACGCCGGGGAAGAACGGGCCGAGCCTGGCGGCGTCGGGCACATCGGCCTGCTTGGCCACCTTGGCCAACAGGTCGGGATTGAACGAGAGCAGGATGGCGGCAAGAGCGAGAAGTCCCAGGACGGTCACGCCCACGCAGAGGGCGAAGTAGACGACGTCGAGGATGATCTTCAGGAAGCTGGAAACCGAGCCCGGACCCAAGGCGCGCATCACGTCGAAGCCCCCGCTTCTCTTAAGCCTGAACCCGCCCGGGCTCCGGCGACGGAGCCCGAACGGGCTTTCCGAAACTCACTGGGCGAACCCTAGAGGATCGTGGCGTGCGTCGCGATGGCCAGGATCGGCGCCGCGGCGAGGACCAGCGCGAAGATCATCGCGGTGCGGTCGAGGATGTTGACGGTCTTGGCGAACATTTTCGTAGTCCCTCTGGTTTGTGCTGCGCTGCAGCATCTGCGGTGGGAACTTGCGTTCCCGATGACGACAATCGATATGGCCGCATCGCTTTTCGATCAAATGAATATCGAGTAACGATATTAAACTTTCGCAATGCAGCGCGGAGGCGGGGAGGTATCTTCGCGACCTTTCCAGGAGGTTTCCGATGGCGTTGAAGCTCGAAGCCGGCACGCGGCTGGTGGTGGCGACCCACAATCCGGGCAAGGCGCGCGAGCTGGCGGAGATCCTGGAGGGGCGCTTTTCGCTGGTGGCGGCCGGCGAGTTGGGGCTTCCGGAGCCGGAGGAGACCGAGAGCACCTTCGTGGGCAACGCGCTGCTGAAGGCGCGGGCGGCGGCGGACGTGTCCGGCCTGGTGGCGCTGGCCGACGACAGCGGGCTGTGCGTGGCGGCGCTGGACGGGGCGCCAGGGATCTACTCCGCCCGCTGGGCCGGACCGGCCAAGGACTTTGCGATGGCGATGGCCAAGGTTGAGGCGCGGGTCGAGGAGGCCGGCCGCGATGACCTCGCGGCCTGGTTCACATCGGCCCTGGCCGTGGCCTGGCCGGACGGGCCGTCGGTCGTGGTCGAGGGCAGGGTGGAGGGTGTGCTGACCTTCCCGCCGCGCGGCGACCGTGGCTTCGGCTACGACCCGATCTTCGTCCCCGACGGCTACGTGGAGACGTTCGGGGAATTGGACCCGAAACTGAAGGACTCGATCAGCCACCGCGCGCGGGCGTTCGCCAAGCTGAAGGCGGCGCTGCTTTGACGGATGGTTCGCCGCTGGGGGTCTACGTCCACTGGCCCTACTGCGCGCGGATCTGCCCCTACTGCGACTTCAACGTGGTCCGCGCCCGCGGACGCGAGGCCGAGGCGGCGGCCCTGGCGCGGGCGATCGTGGCCGACCTGGAGGGCCAGCGGGCGATCACCGGACCGAAGCGGCTGGTCTCGGTGTTCTTCGGCGGCGGCACGCCCTCGCTGATGGATCCGGACTGGGCGGGGGAGATCGTGGCGGCGGCGTCGCGGCTGTGGACGCCGGCGCGGGACCTGGAAGTGACGCTGGAGGCCAACCCCACGGACGCCGAGGCGGCGCGGTTCGCGGCGTTCGCGAGGGCGGGGGTCAACCGGCTGTCGCTGGGTCTGCAGAGCCTGGACGACGGGGCGCTCAGGTTCCTGGGCCGCAACCATGGCGCGGCGGAGGGGCGGCGGGCCGCCGCCGCGGCGGCGCAAGCGTTCCCGCGGCTGTCGGTGGACCTGATCTACGCCCGGCCGGGCCAGACGCCGGCGGCCTGGGCGGCCGAGCTGCGCGAGGCGGCCGCGCTCGGCGCCGAGCACGTCTCGCCTTACCAGCTGACCATCGAAACCGGCACGGCGTTCGCCCGCGCCGTGGGCCGCGGCGCCTGGACGCCACCGGACGAGGACGCGGGCGCGGACCTCTACGAGACCACGCAGGCGGTGCTGTCCGCCCTCGGCTTCGAGGCGTACGAGGTCTCGAACCACGCGAACGGCGCCGCGGCGCGGTCGCGGCACAATCTCGTCTACTGGCGCGGAGAGGACTACGTGGGCGTCGGCCCGGGCGCGCATGGGCGGGTCGGGACGCCGCGGCGGGCGACCCGCGCCGCGCCGCGTCCGGCGGATTACATCGCACGCGTGGCCGAGACAGGCGTTGGCTTCGCCAGCGACGAGCGGCTCACGCCGCTCGAAGCCGCCGAGGAAGGCCTGCTCGGCGGCCTGCGGACGCTGGAAGGCGTGCCGCTGGCCAACGTCGCCGCGCTGGGCTTGGACGCAGCAAAGGTTCGCCGCTTCATCGACCTTGGCCTCCTGAAGGACGACACCGAGAAACTGATCGCCACACCGGCCGGGCGAAGGGTGCTGGATCGGCTTACGTCGGAACTCGTGATCGGGTCCAACGCCTGAGGCGTCCGACCGCTGCGGTCGCCCACCTCCGGCCCTCCCACAGCGCTGCCGCGCTTGGGAGGGGAGTTATTCTTGCAGCGGTATCCACACCTCGAAGCCGCCGCGGCCGGTGGCGGGGTCGAAGGTCTCGGGGTAGCGCTCGAACATCGAGGCTTCGGCAGGGACGAGGCCGGTCTCCGGCAGGCTCTGGCTGAAGATCGTTCGCCAGACCGAGCGGATTTCGGCGACGTGACCGGCCCAGGTCCAGACGGCGTAGCGGCGGGCCGGCAGCCGCAGGGTATGTAGTTCGGCCGGCAGGTCATCCAGGGCGGACACCTCGGCGGCGGTCAGGTAACCGTGCAGGCCGTCGTCGCCGTCGACGAGGACGCCATAGGCCACGTTCGGCGTCTGGCCGGGGACATGGCCGAACCAGGGCGTGAACCGCTCCCACTGGTTCGGGATCGCCGCCGCGTTCTCCTCGGTGTAGCGGGCGAGGACGCCGGCCAGCAGCAGGGCCGGGCCGGTGACGATGCGCGGCGGGTCCAGCGCCGGCAGCAGCGGCTCGGAGAGCCTGATCGGCTCGACGAGAGCCACTGCGGCGCCACGGCGCGCCTCGTCGGGGGTGACGCCGAACTGCTCTCGGAACGCGCGGGTGAAGGCCTCGTGGCTGCCGTAGCCGGCCTCCAGGGCGACGGGGAGGATGTCCGGCGCGCCGCACGCAAGCCGCCGCGCGGCTTCGCTGAGCCGCCGCGCCCGGACGTAGCGCATGACCGAGCGTCCGGTCGCCCAGCCGAAGGCGCGGACGAGGTGGTGACGCGACAGGCCGGCCACCTTGGCCACCTGCTCCAGCGTGATGTCGTCGGACAGGTGGCCCTCGACGTACCAGAGCGCGCGCTGCACCGGATCCATGGGGTCTCCTCGAGTCTCGGGCATCTTGCCTTGCGCGCGGCAAGGGGCGAAGCCTCCGCCATGGCACGCGCCCTTCCGCCTCCGGTCCTCGTCGACGCGCCCTTGGAACCGGGGCTCTATGTGCTCGCCACGCCCATCGGCAACCTGCGCGACATCACGCTCAGGGCCCTCGACGTGCTCGCCAAGGCCGATCTGGTGCTGGCCGAGGACACACGTGTGACGGCCAAGCTGCTCCACGCCTATGGCCTCTCGGCGCGGCTGGAGCGCTACGACGAACACGGCGCGGCGCGGACGCGGCCCCGGGCGCTGGCGGCGCTCGCCGGCGGGGCGCGAGTGGTGCTGGTGTCGGACGCCGGAACACCCCTGGTCTCCGACCCCGGCTACAAGCTGGTGCAGGAAGCTGCGTCCGCGGGGCATCCGGTGTGGCCCGTTCCGGGCCCTTCGGCGCTGCTGGCGGGTCTGTCGATCGCGGGCCTGCCGACCGACCGGTTCCTGTTCGCCGGCTTCCCGCCGCCGAAGAGCGCGGCGCGGCGGACCTTCCTCGAGGAGCTGGCGGGCATCCGCGCGACGCTGGTGTTCTTCGAGGGTGGCTCGCGGCTGGCGGAAAGCCTCAGCGACATGGCCGCGGTGCTGGGCGACCGCGAGGCGGTGGTCTGCCGCGAACTGACCAAGCTCTACGAGACGGTCGTGCGCGGACGGCTGTCGGAGCTGGCCGCCGATCCGCAGTTCGAGACGCCCCGCGGCGAGCTGGTGGTGCTGGTGGGGCCGGGCCGCGAGGCGGCGGCCACGCCCGCCGACGCCGACGCGGCGCTCACCGAGGCGCTGACCCGCCTGAAGCCGGCGGAAGCGGCGGCCGAGGTGGCCAAGGCGCTGGGCCTGCCGCGCCGCGACCTCTATCGCCGGGCGCTGGAGCTCAAGCGGTGAGCGGGGTCCGCCAGGCCCGGGGGCTGGCGGCGCGGGTCTCCGGCCGACGCGGCGAGGTGCTGGCGGCGCTTCTGCTGATGGCCAAGGGCTACCGGATCCTGGGCTTCCGCCTCAGGGCCAAGGCCGCCGAGATCGACCTCCTGGCCGTGCGCCGCGGCGTACTGGCGGTGGTCGAGGTGAAACGCCGCACGACCATCGAGGCGGCCCTGGAGGCGGTCGGCTTCGACCAACGCGAGCGGCTGCGCCGCGCCGGCGCGGCGATCGCCGCGGGGCGTCCGGCGCTCCGGGGTGCGGCGGTACGTCTCGACCTGGTGGCGCTCGCGCCCGGGCGCTTTCCCCGTCATATTCCCGACGCTTGGAAGGGCGGGTAGGGGAGACCCGCGGGGACGGATGGACCGGGACGAGGCCGAAAACATCCTGGTGGAGGCGGGCGCGGCGGTGGACGGGGCGTTCCCGCTGCTGGAAGCCGCCATCGCGTGCGCGATCCACGAGGACCCGATCCGCGACGCCGACCTGGCGCGCGGCATGGGCGCGACGGGCGTGGAGCGCCTGGCCGCGCGGCTGAAGCGCGAAAGCCCGGAGGAAGCGCTGGCCGAGACCATGGCCGGCGAGCTCGGCCTGGGCGGCGATCTCTTCACCGCCGAGAATCCGGACAACGCCGACGTGATCGCGGTGGCCGAGCGGCGGCGTGGCCTGGCCGTGACGCTGGGGGTCTACTACCTGCACGTGGCGCGCGGCTGCGGCCTGACCGTCTCCGGTGTCGATTTCCCAGGCCACTTCCTACTGCGCATCGAGACCGAGGAGGGGCCGCTGGCGCTGGATCCCTTCTCGGAAGGCCGCGTGGTGCTGCCTTCGGAGCTGACGCGGCGCGCGCTGCACGCCGGCTTGACGCCGAACGTGGCCGACCGGCTGGACCGGCTGATGGCGCCCGTCAGCGACCGGGCGGTGCTGATCCGTCTGCAGAACCTGATCTTCGCGCGGGCGAGCGCGGTGCGCGACTACGCCCGAGCCGAACGCGCCGCCCTGCGCCGCGCCCTCCTCGACCCCGCCGACCACCGCCCGTGGCTGGACGTCGCCGCCGCCCGCGAGGGCCAGGGGGCGCTGGCCGGCGCGCTGGAGGCGCTGCAACGGGCCACCGCCCTCGACGGCGGCGCGGCGCTTGCCGCTCGGGCCCAGCGCGAACGGGTTAGGCTGCGGCTGAACTAGCTGGCGTGCGGGCGCCGAGCCCCCTATGTCCGTTCACCTGAGCCGTCGGGGAGTGGGCGTATGCCGCTGAAGGTCGCCGTGCAGATGGATCCCATCGAGGGGATCAACATCGAGGGCGACACCACCTTCCTGATGATGGAGAGCGCCCAGGCGCGCGGCCATTCGCTGTTCGTCTACACGACCGACAAGCTGGCCCTGGAGAGCGGCCGGGCCTTCGCCCGCGGCCGCGACGTCTCGGTCAAGCGCGAGAAGGGCGACCACGCCAAGGTCGGCCCGTGGCGGCGCGCGGAGCTCAGCGAGTTCGACGTGGTGCTGCTGCGCCAGGACCCGCCGTTCGACATGCACTACATCGACACCACCTTCGTGCTGGAGGCCGTGCACCCGAAGACCTTGGTGGTGAACAACCCGGTGGAGGTGCGCAACGCGCCGGAGAAGCTGTTCGTCACCAAGTTCCCTGACCTGCAGCCGCCCACCCTGATCACCCTCGACCGCGAGTCGATCTACGACTTCCGCGAACGCTACGGCGACTGCGTGGTCAAGCCGCTGAACGGGCGCGGCGGGTCCGGCGTGATGCGGCTCCTGAAGGACGATCC
>CAZBXO010000185.1:0-6743 GCA_964495645.1 uncultured Phenylobacterium sp.
GAAGGGCGTGAACTGGGCGCTGCGGGCCATCGGCGGCAGGAAGAGCCCGGCGCTTCGGGCCGCGGCGCGGGAGACCGCGGCGCGGCTGGCGGCGTCCCGCGACAAGACGGCCCGCTGGATCGGGCGCGACGCCATGAAGGCGTTCGACAAGGCGGACGCCAAGGGGACCAAGGGATGATCACGATCTACAACTTCGCGGGAACCGCCGTTCGTGGCGTACGCGTCGCGTGGCAGTGCGAGGAGATGGGCCTCGCCTACCAGACTGTGGCTTACACGTATCCGACGCCCCCAGAGTACCGTGCCAAGTACCCGCCGGGCTCGGTGCCGTTCCTCGAAGACGGCGAGGTCGGACTGGGTGAGTCGATCGCCATCATGCTCTATCTGGCCAACCGCTACGGCCCGACGCCGTTGCTGCCGACCGAGCCCGCCGCCCTGGCGCGCACGCTGCAGCTCACCGTGGCCAGCGAGACGGCGATGGGCGGACTGATGAATCCGCTCCTGGGCACTCTCTTCGGCGGCGCGCCCGAGGACCAGCAGCGCAACTGGACGGTCGGGTTCTGCGAGGGGGGTGTGGCCAACGCGGTGGACTATGCCGACAGCCTCTTGGGTGACGCGGAGTTCTTCGTAGGCGACGGCCTCACCCTGGCCGACATCGCCGTCACGACCAGCCTCTTCATGTGGGCCGGACCACTGAAGAAGCCGATCCCGCCCCGCCTCGCCGCCCACCGCGAGCGGATGGCCGAGCGCCCCGCCTACCAGCGCGCGATGGCCGCGTTCACCTGAGCGTCATCCCCCCGTCGATCACCAGCTCGGCGCCGGTGACGTAGCGGGACTCGTCGGAGCAGAGCCACAGGACGCCATCGGCGATGTCGTTCGGCACACCCTTGACGCCCAGCGGCACGCTCACGGCCGACAGCGCGTCGAGGTCTGGCGGGGCGTTGGTCCCGTCCTGCGGCAGCACGGTCAGCCAGATCGGCGTCTCGATGATGCCGGGATGGACCGAGTTCACGCGGATGCCGTCCTTGGCGTTGGCGCACTCCAGCGCCACGGACTTGGTGAAGAGCCGCACGGCGCCCTTGGTGGCGCAGTAGCCGGACAGGCCCGGCGAACCCTTGAGGCCCGCGATCGAGGAGATGTTGACGACCGACCCGCCGCGCCCCCCTTCGCGCATCAGCGGAATCGCGTGCTTCGCGCCCAGGAACACGCCGTCGATGTTGATCGCGGTCTGCCGGCGCCAGTCGGCGAGGCTCATGTCGGTGACCGGACTGTTGATGGCGATCCCGGCGTTGTTGACCAGGATGTCGAGACGGCCGTGGGCGCGCTTGATGGCGCCGATGACGCCCTCCCAGGCGGCCTCGTCGGTGACGTCGTGATGGAGGTATTCCGCGCGGCCGCCGGCCTCGGCGATGCCGCGCACGACCGCTTCGCCCAAGTGGTCCTGGACGTCGGTCACGACCACCGTCGCGCCCTCGCTGGCCAGCTTCTCCGCGCACCCGCGGCCAATGCCGCTGGCGCCGCCGGTCACCAGGGCGACCTTGCGCTCCACGCGTCCCGCCATGCGCCGCCTCCTCCGCTCCGAGCCTTGTGTTGGCGTAGCTCAGGCGCGGGCAGGCGGCCAGACTGACGCGAGGTCAGTCGGAGGTCAGCGCATCCAAGTCGGCTCGGTAGAGCCCGACTGCATGAGCCCCCAGGCGAGGCCGACCAGAAGGATGGCGGCGGCGATGACCATGATCACCCCCACCAGGCCTTCCACCCGTTCGGCCACATGTCGGTTCTTGTGATGGTGCACCGGTTCGGTGTGCATGACGCTACCTCACAGTCTGCTTGGGAGCGGGTGTCCGCTCCCCGGCTGGCTGCGGCAGGCGCCGCGGGCGCCCCCCGGAGGTATGATGGGCCGCCGGGGGCCGCCCTTGCCGCCCGTCTCAACCAGGCGATACGGCAGAGTCTGCGCCTGCCCGACCGAACCGTCAATTTTACAATGTTTTGGATCGCGGTTCCGTGATCAGGCCCGCGCGCGGGCGGCGGCATAGATGTCGGGCTCGGCCAGCCAGTCGTTGGAGACGCCGACGATCGGACGGCCGGCGGCCTCGCCGCGGACGAAGCTGCCCTGCCAACGGCGGCCGAAGATCGGGATCTCGTAGCGGACGAGGGCCTCCAGCCGGCCGGGCAGGACGCGGCCGGACTTCAGCTTCCAGTCCGTCCGACGCACCTCGTCCGGCGGGTCGGCGGTCATGTCGGCCAGGTCGTCCTCCACGCCATCCCAGATCCAGCCGCCCGAAGCGCCGCGCGCGGTGAGGAGGGTGGTGGCCATGGCCCCCTCCCCCGCGAGCCAGGCGTAGTTGAAGGGGGCCTCGAAGCGCGGCGACTCCTGGCGCTGCTCATGGAACTTGGCCGGGCCGGTGTGGCTGACGCGCTTGCCGGCCACCTCCACCTCGGCGGACAACGTCCCGTAGACCTCGTCGCGGCCCGCCAGCACCTGGGACGTGAGCGCCCGGCGGGGCGTGAAGCTGCCCTCGATGCGGCCGTCCCAGCGGCCGCGACCGTGCGGCGCCTTCGTGCTCTGATGGAAGGCGAGTGCGGCGGAGAGGCTGACGTCCGTCAGCGCCGGGCCGCGGCCCAGCCGGCGCAGCTCGGCAGCCGGCCGCGCGGACCGGTAGGTCGCCACCGGGCTGTCCGCCAGCCGCTCGGGGCCGCAGGGCAGGTCAGGGTCGGTGTGGGCGTAGAGGCGGCCGTCGATGAAGACATGGCACCACAGCCAGGTCTGGTTCTCCTCGGGGAAGCGGCAGAAGCGCAGCGTCAGCGCCGAGGCCCCGTCGGCGCTGACCGACATGACCATGGCGCTCTCCGAGTAGCGCCTGGAGCCCCGGACGCGCAGCTCGTCCGCGGCCGCGGGGCGAGCGAACGCCGCGGCCGGCGCGGCGGCGAGGATGGCGCGGCGCGGGATCATCGGGGGCTCGTCGGCGGGAAGGGCGGCCGCGGCTCGCTGTCCGCCACCCCCATGGCGCGGCGCAGGTTGTCGATCCGCTGCTTGTTGGCGGCGAAGGAGTTGTCGGGCGGGGGCGGCCGCAGCACCTCGCGGTCGAGGAAGCGCAGGGCGTCGCGCATGCGCGGCTGGATGGTGCGGCCCAGGTGGTCGGCGCCGAGCACCAGGCGGTACTCGTGCGGCACGCCGTGGTCCCACATGACCCGGTGGAGGTACTCGACCCCTTCGTCGAGGTGGAACATGTCCTTGGTCCCGACCTCGATGTAGATCTTCAGGCCGCTGGCCAGGATCCTGGCCTTGTTGTCGATGACCATGTTGGCGGGGTTGGAGCGCTTCCAGAGCTCGCGGTCGACCGGGCGGCCGAAGATGGTCCCGAAGAACTGGTCGTTGCGCTGGAAGCGATTGCGCATCTTGACGTCGTCGAAGCTGAGCGCCGGCTCGATGCCGGCCTCCATGGCCGCGAGGCCGCCGAACATCTCGGGGTGGTCGAGGCCGAGCCGGAGCGAGCCCAGGCCGCCCATGGAGATGCCGGTGACGACGGTCTTGGACGGCCCGGACGCCAGGCCGTAGCGGCGGCGCAGCTCGGGGACCATCTCGGTGACGATGAAGGTCTCCCAGCGCTGGGAGCCGTCCTTGTAGTCCATGTAGAGCGAACGCCCGACGTCTGGGGTCGCGACCACGATCGGCGGCAGCTCGCCGGCCGCCCACGCCGCCTCGATCACCGGCTTCATCTGGCCCAGGAAGCCGTTGTCGCCCCCGCCGCCGTGCAGCATCAGGAGCAGCGGCAGGCCGCGCGGCGCTTGGGCCGGCAGCAGGACGGAGACCTTCACCGGCGAAGGGACGAGCTTGGATTGAAGCTCGATGACCTCCAGGCGCTGGGCCTGGGCCGCGGTGGCGAAGAGGGTGAAGAGCGCAGCGAGTACGATCCGAAGCATGTTGGACCCCCCAGCTCGGTTGAACGCGGACCCACCCAACATCCGTCATCCCGGCCGCAGGCGCAAAGCGCCGGAGAGCCGGGACCCAGCCGCTCAGAACTCAGATCTGCTGGGTCCCGGATCGGCCTGCGGCCGTCCGGGATGACGATCTCATTGTTGGATCAACTCGCGTAGCTCTGCAGCGGCCTCACTTCCAGGGGCGCTTCGGCCATCGCGCCGATGGCCTGGGCGGCGGCGAGGGCGCCGGCGGAGGTGGTGAAGTAGGGGATCTTGCCCATGAGCGCGGTGCGCCGCAGCTCGAAGGAGTCGATCAGCGACTGCTTGCCCTCGGTGGTGTTGAAGACGAGCTGGACGTCGCCGTTCTTCATGGCGTCGACGATATGCGGGCGGCCCTCCAGCACCTTCTTGACGTGATCGACCTCCAGGCCCCGCTCGCGCAGGTACTTCTCGGTGCCGCCGGTGGCCATGACCCGGAAGCCGGCGTCGAGCATCAGCCGCACCGGCTCGACGATCCACGGCTTGTCGCTGTCCTTCACCGAGACGAAGACGCAGCCGGCCTTCGGCAAGGTGACGCCGCCGCCCAGCTGGCTCTTGGCGAAGGCGCGGGCGAAGGCGGGACCCGGCCCTTCGCCTTCACGGATCCAGTCGAGGCCCATGACCTCGCCGGTGGAGCGCATCTCCGGGCCCAGCACCGTGTCGACCCCGGCGAAACGGGCGAACGGGAAGACGGCTTCCTTGACCGCGATATGGTCGTAGGGCGCCTCGACCAGGCCGAAGTCGGCCACCTGTTTGCCGGCCATGATCTTGGCGGCGATGGCGGCGATCGGCTGGCCGATGGTCTTGGCGACGAAGGGGACCGTGCGGCTGGCCCGCGGATTCACCTCGAGCACGAAGATCCGCGGGCTGTCGGAGTGCGGCTCTTCGATGGCGAACTGGACGTTCATCAGGCCGCGCACTTCCAGCGCCCGGGCCATGGCTTCGGTCTGGCGTTTCAGCTCGGCGATCGTATCGGGCTTGAGGCTGAACGGCGGCAGCGAGCAGGCGCTGTCGCCGGAGTGCACGCCGGCCTCCTCGATGTGCTCCATGACGCCGGCCACGAAGACATTGCCGCCAGCGTCGCAGAGGGCGTCCACGTCTACCTCGGTGGCGCGGGAAAGGTACTGGTCGATAAGGACGGGACTGTCGCCGCTCACCTGGACGGCGGTGGAGATGTAACGCTCGAGCTGTTCGTCGTCGCGGACGATCTCCATGGCCCGGCCCCCCAGCACGTAGGAGGGGCGGATGACGATCGGGTAGCCGACCTGGCGGGCGCCCTCGAAAGCCTCATCGCGGGAACGGGCGATGGCGTTGATCGGCTGGGCGATCTTCAGGCGGTGCAGCAGCTGCTGGAAGCGCTCGCGGTCTTCGGCCAGGTCGATGGCGTCGGGCGTGGTGCCGAGGATGGGCACGCCGGCGTCCTCAAGCGGCTTGGCGAGCTTCAGCGGGGTCTGGCCGCCGAACTGGACGATGACGCCCAGCAGCTCGCCGCGCGACCGTTCCGTCTCGATCAGCTCCAGCACGTCTTCGGCCGTCAGCGGCTCGAAGTAGAGGCGATCGGAGGTGTCGTAGTCTGTGGAGACGGTCTCGGGGTTGCAGTTGACCATGATCGACTCGATGCCGAGTTCATCGAGCGCGTAGGCCGCGTGGACGCAGCAGTAGTCGAACTCGATCCCCTGCCCGATCCGGTTCGGCCCGCCGCCGAGAATGATCGCCTTCTGCCGGTCGGAGGGATCGGACTCGTCGTCGGGGAGCTGGCCCAGCGCGCCCGTCTCGTAGGTCGAGTACATGTAGGGCGTCTCGGCGCGGAACTCGCCGGCGCAGGTGTCGATGCGCTTGAAGACCGGTCGGACACCGAGCGCGCGGCGCTGTTCGCGCACCGCCTTCTCGGTGGTGTGGGTGAGCCGCGCGAGCCGCGCGTCCGAGAAGCCAAGGGCCTTCAGGCGGCGGAAACCGGCGGCGTCGGCCGGCAGACCGCCCTCGGCGATGTCTCGCTCCGTGCGAACCAGGTTCTCGATCTGGCGAAGGAACCAGGGCTCGTAGGAACAGGCGCCCTCGATCTCGTCGCAGGTCAGGCCCTCGCGGAAGGCCTGGGCGATGACGCGCAGCCGATCGGGCGTCGGCGTGCCCAGCGCGCGGACGATGGCGGCGTGGCCCATCTCCGGGTCGCCGGCGCCGTCGATGGCCACCTCGTCGAGGCCGGTCAGGCCGGTCTCCAGGCCGCGCAGCGCCTTCTGCAGGCTCTCGGCGAAGGTGCGGCCGATGGCCATGACCTCGCCCACCGACTTCATCTGGGTGGTGAGGTAGGGCTCCGAGCCCGGGAACTTCTCGAAGGCGAAGCGCGGGATCTTGGTGACGACGTAGTCGATCGAGGGCTCGAACGAGGCCGGCGTCGCGCCGGTGATGTCGTTCATCAGCTCGTCGAGCGTGTAGCCGACGGCCAGGCGCGCGGCGACCTTGGCGATCGGGAAGCCCGTGGCCTTGGACGCCAGCGCCGAGGAGCGGCTCACCCGCGGGTTCATCTCGATCACCACCATGCGCCCGTCGGCCGGGTTGATGGCGAACTGGACGTTGGAGCCGCCGGTCTCGACACCGATCTCGCGCAGCACCGCGATCGAGGCCGCGCGCATGCGCTGGTATTCCTTGTCGGTCAGCGTGAGCGCCGGGGCGACGGTGATGGAATCGCCGGTGTGGACGCCCATCGGGTCCACGTTCTCGATGGAGCAGACGATGATGCAGTTGTCCGCGCGGTCGCGGACCACCTCCATCTCGAACTCCTTCCAGCCGAG
>CAZBXO010000186.1:0-6722 GCA_964495645.1 uncultured Phenylobacterium sp.
CGGCGGCGGCGGGGGAGGCGGCGGCGGCGGAGGCGGCGGCGGGGGAGGCGGCGGCGGCGGCGCGGCGAACGAGTACCGGACGCCGAGCGTCACCGACTGATCGCGCTGCTCGCCCTTGAACTTCACGGGCTGCAGGCCGCCGGCGTTGGGATTGATCGCGTCGAAGCTGGCCTCAGATCCCCCCTGGTAGCGGTAGGTCAGGTCGAGGTTCAGGCGGTCGCTCGCCTTCCACGACAGGCCGGCGATGGCCTGCCAGGCGAAGCTGGTGTCCTCGTCCTTGATCCGCAGCGTCTGGACCGCGGGATTGCTGGCCGAGAGCGGCAGCTGAACGCCGTTGGAGAACTGGCCGAAGATATCCGCATCGACGATGCGCGCTCCGACGCCCGCTCCGACGAACGGGGTGATCGAGGAGTCCGGCAGGATGTCGTAGAGGACGTTGATCATCCCGGACCAGCTGTGGACGTCCCCGTCGGGCGCGCCGCAGGCGGACGACGCCGCGGTGCGGACCTGGGCAGGGCTGCACAGGCCGATGACGACCTGATTGGTGCCGCCGCGGACGCTCTCGACGTCGCCACCGCGGTAGCCGAGCTCGAGCTCGACGCGCCAGTTGTCGTTGATCTGGTAGCCGACCCGGCCGAATGCCGCCCAGTCGTCTTTCTGGTTGATGTCCCACCGGTAGGGCGAGCCGTTCGGCGCGTTGGCCGTCGACTTGACCTCGAAATCGGTCTGCCAATGCCAGCCGAGGTCGACAGCGCCGTACCAGCCCGGTTCAGCCGCCGATGCAGTCCCCGCGGCGAACACCGCAGCCAGCGCGGCCCCAGCCAGGAGTTTCAACTTCATATTCGAGCCCTCTCGTTGCCCTCGGGTGGTGCGGCCAATTGACCCTGCCGGTCTTATAGCAAGGCCCGTTGGTTACGAAAGTGTCGCCGCGGCCACACTCACTCCGCAATTTCGTCAGCGTTTCCCAAGCTCTACCAGGAAACCGATGATCGTGGCCGACAGCGATCAGCTAGATTTCGCATTTGATGATCGGGATTCGGCCCCGGCGCGGTTCAGCTGAGCGCAAGTCATCTGCCGTCGGCTTCCTTATATAACTTGGTTCGTCTTCTGCGACCGGCGTCGAAGCCTTGACCGAAGTCCTTGGAAAGACTTGTAAAGCCCGCCCAACGCCGCAGCTTCGCCAAAACACGACCCGCAGCCGGGTCGGGTCAGTCGCGATTACCGTGCAGCGTCAACGAACCCCCGTCTCCAAGGCTTCCACCCCATTCGCATCTGCGGCCACAACGCCCACGGCTACGCTCGGTTCCGGCGCATGACCGACCGCTGAGCGGATAGGGAGGCGCCGTGCTTTCGGCGCCATTCGGCCATCGCGCCAGCCGGACGGGGCTGGCGCGCCCCCGGGAGGAGCCCGGCGGCTAGCGTCGGCCGCGGCGGATGCGGCCGCCGAGGGCTTCGGGTCGGTTGAGAGCCGCGCGGAAGGCGTCGCGGCGTTCGTGGATCGAGGCGATGACCAGGCCCATCGGCACGCCGATGCCGACCAGCACGGCTTCGGAAACCAGGAGGCTCGCCTCGATCGTCTCCGGCACGGCGTCGGTGGCGCCGAGGTCGTAGAGGCGCTGGGCGTGGCGCGCGTCGCGCGCGCGGGCGACGATGGTGAGCTCGGGCCGCAGGTCGCGGGCCACCGCGACGATGGCTTCCGCCCCCTCGGGGTCGTCCATGGTCACGACCAGAGCCTGGGTCTCGGCGAGGCCGCAGCGGAGCAGGAAGTCCGGCCGCGCCGCGTCGCCGAAGTAGATCGCCTGGGTTGAGCGGCGGCCGGCCTCGACGAGTCGCGGATCGCGCTCGGCGGCGACCCAGGGGATGTCGTGGGCGGTGAGCATCTCGCCCACCAACTGGCCGACCCGGCCGTAGCCGACGACGATCACCTTGCGCGGCGGCGGAGCCTCGCCTTCCGACGTGGCGGCCGGGGTGTCGCCGTCCGGGGCGAAGGGCAGTTCGGAGGGCGTGATGCGCCGCCCCCCGAGCCGCAGGCCCACGGCCGCGAGCCAGGGGATGGAAAACATGGAGATGGTGGCGGCGACGAGCGCCGTCTGCCCGGCGTCGCGGCCGACGATGCCGCTTTCCATCGCCTGCCCCAGGATAACGAAGGCGAACTCACCGGCGCCGGCCAGCAGCAGGGCCGCTTCGGCGGCCCGGCGGGTCTGCAGTCCGAAGGCGCGCGCGGCGACAAACACCACGGCGGCGTTGACGGTGGCGAGTCCGATCGCCGCCCCGATGATCACGGCCGGCCGCTCGAGCAGCAGGGGCACGTTCAGCCCGATGCCGACCGAGATGAAGAAGAGGCCGAGGAGCAGGCCTTTGAAGGGCTCGACCCGCACCTGGACCTCGTGGCGGAACTCCGTTTCTGCGAGCAGGAGACCGGCGACAAGGGCGCCGATGGCCATGGAAAGGCCCGTCAGCGCGCTGACCAGCCCCGACCCGATGACCACAAGGAGGCAGGCGGCGATGAACAGCTCGTCGCTCTTGGCCTTGGCCACCGAACGCAGCATCGGACGCAGGAAGAGGCGGCCGAACACCACGAGGGCGGCGATGCCCAGCACGCCCGGAAGGAAGGTGAGCAGGATGGCCGGCGACAGCACCGGCTCGCTGCGGCGGCTGAGCACGGCGAGGGTCACCAGGATCGGGGCGACGGCCAGGTCCTGGAACAGGAGCACCGAGAAGACGGCGCGGCCGGCCTGAGAATGCTGGCGTTTGCGCTCCGTCAGGATGGGCATGACGATCGCGGTCGAGGAGAGCGCCAAGGCCGCGCCGATCGCCAGCGCCGCGAGCGGCCGCTGGCCGATGGCGACGGCCACGCCGGCGGTCGCGGTGAGGCACAGCGCCACCTGGACTGCGCCCAGTCCGAAGACATAGCGGCGCAGCGACCGCAGACGCTCCCACGACAGCTCCAGGCCGATCGTGAAGAGCAGGAAGACGACGCCGAACTCGGCGAGCAGCGCCAGCTCCTCCGGATTCTCGATGGTCAGCGCCGAGAGCCATGGGACCTGGCCGGTGAGCGCGCCCAGGCCGTAGGGACCCAGCACGACGCCCGCGCCCAGGAAGCCCAGGATCGGGCTGATCTTCCATTGCCGGAACAGCGGGACCACCACGCCGGCGGTCGCCAGGAACAGCACCACGTCCTTGTACGCGCCGGCTTCGACGTGGCCTTCCATCCGCTCTCCCGAGGCTTGCGAAGGTCTTATGCCGCACGCCGCGGGCTTGCGGAATCGGGAGATGCGGTTACGAGCCGCCGGGATGAAAGTCGCCGCCCTCGCCGCCGTCTTCGTGCTCCCGGCGTCCGCCGCCCACGCCGCGGTGAAGGTCGCCCAGCCCTGGAGCCGCCCGGCGGCGGCCGGGACCACCGGCGTGGGCTACATGACGCTGGTGAACAAGGGGCCGACGGCCGACGCCCTGGTGGCGGTGTCGAGCCCGCTGGCGAAGTCGGCAATGGTCCACCAGAGCCTGATGGCCGGCGGGGTGAGCACGATGCGCCATGCGCCGCGCGTGGACGTGGCCCCGGGCGGCAAGGTGACCTTTGCACAGGGCGGCTACCACGTGATGTTCGTGGGCCTCACGCGGACGCTGAAGGTGGGCGACACCCTGCCCGTGACGCTCACGTTCGCGAGCGGCGCCAAGGTCACGACGTCGTTCGTCGTGCGGGTGAAGGCGCCTTCGACAAGGTGATTGATCGCCAAGCGTTGCTGTAGCGCGACGTCCACTGTCTAACCGCAGAGGACGCAGAGATTGCGCAGAGATACGCAGAGAGCGCCGTGGGCGAGAACGAGATCGGGGAAAGATACTGGGCTGCGCCCTGACGGTGCATCGCGCCCTCGGCCCTGGCCTGCTCGAGAGCGCCTTTGAGGCTTGCCTCTGTCACGAGCTGGTCAAGGCGGGACTGGCATTTGAGCAGCAACTGATACTGCCGATCCGATATGATGGGGTGCTGATCAGTCCGGGCTATCGCATCGACATTCTAGTCGAGCGACTTGTGGTCGTTGAGATCAAGACCGTCGAGGCGCTGACCGATGTGCATCGAGCCCAGCTCCTTAGTTACCTGACCCTTGGGGGCTATCGCCTCGGGTACCTGCTCAACTTCAACACCAAGATGCTCAAGAACGGCATCTGCAGGCTGGTCAAAGACCTCTGACACGTAACCGCCCTCTCCGCGTGTCTCTGCGCAATCTCTGCGCCCTCCGCGGTTAAGGTGGACGCCGAACAGCTAGCAAGCGTCGTCCGGGAAGCGGGCGGTCCAGGTTGCGCGGGTTAGGCGGTGGACGAGGCAGTCGTCTTCGCCGTCGCTGAAGAGCTGGCGGCCGACCACGGCGAAGCCGAGGCGCTGGTAGAAGGCGTGGGCGCGGGTGTTGGAGGCGAGCGGGTCGATGACCACGGCCTTCACCTGCGGCGGCGCGAAGCAGCGGGCGAGCGCGGCGCGCATCACGGCTTCGCCCAGGCCCCGGCCGCGGTCGGCTGGCTCCCCGATCCAGATGTCGAGCGCGCGTAGGTCGGGCTCGATCTCGCCCCAGTAGTGGGTGGGCTCGGTGTGCGGATCGACGATCTGCAGCGCGCCGATCGGCCGGCCGTCGGCCTCGGCGATCAGGTACTCGGAGACGTCCGACTGCATGGCGAGCTCATCGGCCCAGTCGTCGCGGTCGAGGCCCTCCGGGTCGTCGGTGGTGGAGGCGATGACGTCCGGATCCTCGTCCCAGCGGCGCAGCAGCTCGAGGTCGTCGAGGGTCGCGGGTCTCAGGGTGATCGCGGTCATGGTTCCTCGCGGCTGAGGTCGTTCGTCGCGCCGGTCACGCCGCCTGTCGCAAAGTGACCTAACCTGTCCAAAATGTAACGAGCGCGGCTGCTTGGGACGGGGGCATGGTCCCGCCCAAACGCCTGTTTCCGAAGGAACTTCTCACGATGAAACCCGCATGGTTGGCTGCGGCCTGCGCCGCCGCGCTGTTGTCCGCCGCCCCCGCCTTCGCCCAGCAGATCGCGACCGCGCCGGAGCCGTCGGCGGCGCGGGACCTGTCCAAGGCGCCGCGGATGGGGAGCTGGGGGTTCGACCTTGCAGGGGCGGACCCCTCGATCCCGGCCGGCAGGAGCCTCTTCGAGCACGCCAACGGCAAGTACGTCGCGGGCCTGAAGATCCCCGATGACCGATCGCGCTACGGCGCCTTCAACGCGCTGGACGAGCTCTCTCAGGACCGCATGCGCGCGGTGATCGACAAGGCGGTCGCCAACCCGAACGCCGCCGGGGCCGAGCAGAAGGTCGCCGCCTTCTACAAGAGCTTCATGGACGAAGGGCGCGTGAACGCGCTGGGCGCCAAGCCGCTGATGGCGGACCTGGCCCGCGTGAAGGCCGCCAGGAACCGCGACGACATCGCCCGGATCATGGGCGCGACCGCCAAGGGCTTCGGTCAGGGCGTGTTCTCGGTGCAGGTCTACGACGACGCCAAGGACCCGCTGAAGTACGCCGTCTACCTGGGCCAGAACGGCCTGGGCATGCCGGACCGCGACTACTACCTCTCCGACAAGTTCGCCAAGCAGAAGGCGGCCTACGAGACCTATGTCACCCGGCTCCTGACGCTGGCGGGCTGGCCGGAGCCGGCGGCCAACGCCAAGGCGATCGTGGCCTTCGAGACCGAGATCGCGAAGGTCAGCTGGACGCAGGCCGAGCGGCGCGACGACGACAAGACCTACAATCCCTATGAGGTCGCCAAGCTCGCGGCCTACGCGCCCGGCTTCAACTGGCAGGCGTTCCTGGCGGGCGCCGACCTCTCGGCGGCCCGGCGGGTGATCGCCCAGGAGAACACCGCCTTCCCGAAGATCGCAGCGATCTATGCGAAGACGCCGCTGGAGACGCTGAAGGCCTGGCAAGCCTTCTCGATCACCGACCAGGCGTCGACCTACCTGTCGAAGGACTTCGAGGACGCGCGCTTCGAGTTCCGCTCCAAGGTGCTGTCGGGCACGCCGATCCAGCAGCCGCGCTGGAAGCGAGGGGTGACCTTCGTCGACACCTACATCGGCGAGGCGCTGGGCAAGCTCTACATCGACGCCTACTTCCCGCCGGACTCCAAGGCGAAGATGGACGCCCTGGTGGGCGAGCTGAAGGTGGCCATGGCCGGCCGCATCCAGAAGCTCGACTGGATGAGCCCGCAGACCAAGCAGAAGGCGCTGGAGAAGCTCGGCAAGTTCACCGTCAAGATCGGCTATCCGGACAAATGGCGCGACTACTCGGCGCTGCAGCTCGAGCCCGACGACCTCTACGGCAACTTCATCCGCTCGGCCGAGTTCGACTGGGCGCGGCAGGTGAAGCGGATCAACGACCCGGTGGACCGTTCCGAGTGGCAGATGACGCCGCCGACCATCAACGCCTACTACGTCTCGACCAAGAACGAGATCGTCTTCCCGGCCGCGATCCTGCAGCCGCCGTTCTTCGACCCCGAGGGCGATCCGGCCGTCAACTACGGCGGCATCGGCGGCGTGATCGGCCACGAGATGACCCACGGCTTCGACGACCAGGGCCGCAAGTCCGACGGCGATGGGCGGCTGAGCGACTGGTGGACGGCCGAGGACGCCAAGAAGTTCCAGGCCCAGGCGGACATGCTGGGCGCGCAGTATTCGGCGGTGGAGGTGCTGCCCGGCGCGAAGATCAACGGCGAGCTGACCATGGGCGAGAACATCGCCGACCT
>CAZBXO010000187.1:0-6718 GCA_964495645.1 uncultured Phenylobacterium sp.
GCGGGCCACGCCCTCCCAACGGGGCGCTGCCCATCTGCAAGGATGGGAGACATCGCAGTGACTACGCCAGCGAAGCCGGCCACGCGCCCGGCTCGACCCGAATTTTCATCCGGCCCGTGCGCCAAGCGCCCCGGATGGTCCCCTGAAAACCTGACGAACGCCGTCCTCGGCCGCTCGCATCGCTCGAAACTGGGCAAGGCGCGGCTGAAGCTGGCGATCGACCGCACCCGTGAGGTGCTGGAAGTCCCCGACGACTTCCTGATCGGCATCGTCCCGGCATCGGACACCGGCGCCGTCGAAATGGCCATGTGGTCGATGCTGGGTCCCAGGCCCGTGCAGCTGCTGGCCTTCGAGAGCTTCGGCAAGGACTGGGTCACCGACGTCGTCAAGCAGCTGAAGCTGCCGGCCGAGGTGCTCGATGCGCCTTACGGGGCCTTGCCCGACCTGACGAAGGTTCGCCCCGACGCCGACCTGGTGTTCACCTGGAACGGCACCACCTCGGGCGTGCGTGTGCCGAACGCCGACTTCATCTCCGCCGAGCGCGAGGGCGTGGTGATCTGCGACGCCACCAGCGCCGCCTTCGCCCAGCCGCTCGACTGGGCCAAGCTCGATGCCGTCACCTTCTCCTGGCAGAAGGCGCTGGGCGGCGAGGCGGCGCACGGTGTGCTGATCCTGTCGCCGCGCGCGGTCGCCCGGCTCGAGAGCTACACGCCGCCGTGGCCGATGCCGAAGCTCTTCCGCATGACCAAGGGCGGCAAGGTCAACCTCGAGATCTTCGAGGGCGCGACCATCAACACCCCCTCCATGCTCTGCGTGGAGGACTACCTCGACGCGCTCGCCTGGGCCTCGCGTATCGGCGGGCTGCCCGAACTCAAACGCCGCGCCGACGCCAACCTCGACGTTCTGGCCGGCTGGCTGCGGCGCACGTCCTGGGCCTCGTTCCTGGCGGAAGATCCGGACACCTGCTCGAACACCTCGGTCTGCCTGAAGGTGATCGACAGACGCGTCACGGGCCTCTCCGACGACGCCCAGGCCGACTTCGCCAAGAAGCTGGCCTCGGCGCTGGAGAAGGAAGGCGTGGCCCTGGACGTGGGCGGCTATCGCGACGCCCCGCCCGGCCTGCGCATCTGGTGCGGCGCCACGGTGGAGACCTCCGACGTGGAGGCGCTCACGCCCTGGCTCGACTGGGCCTTCGCCACGACCGTCGCCGAACTCGAAGCCGCCTGAAGGCCGCTCCCAACCGCAAGTCACGACCGCCCGGCCCAAAGCCGCCGGGCGGCGCATCTCTCAGGAACAGACCCATGCCCCGCGTGCTCATCGCCGACAAACTGAGCCAGGCCGCCGTCGACATCTTCGTCCAGCGCGGCGTCGACGCCGACGTGAAGACCGGCCTCTCCAAGGACGAACTGCTGAAGATCGTCGCCGACTACGACGGCATCGCCATCCGCTCGGCCACCAAGGTCGACAAGGACGTGATCGCCGCCGCCAAGCGCCTGAAGGTGGTCGGCCGCGCCGGGATCGGCGTCGACAATGTCGACATCCCGGCCGCCACCGCCGCCGGCGTGGTCGTGATGAACACCCCGTTCGGCAATTCGATCACCACCGCCGAGCATGCCATCGCCATGATGTTCGCGCTGGCGCGGCAGCTGCCCGCCGCCGACCACTCCACCCAGGCCGGCAAGTGGGAGAAGAACCGCTTCATGGGCGTGGAACTCTACGCCAAGACCCTCGGCCTGATCGGCGCCGGCAACATCGGCGGCATCGTCGCCGACCGCGCCAACGGTCTGAAGATGAAGGTCGTGGCCTACGACCCGTTCCTGTCGCCGGAGCGCGCCGTGGAAATCGGCGTCGAGAAGGTGGACCTGGACGAGCTGCTGGCGCGGGCCGACATCATCACCTTGCACACCCCGCTCACGGACAAGACCCGCAACATCCTGTCGGCCGAAAACCTGGCCAAGACGAAGAAGGGCGTCCTGATCGTCAACTGCGCCCGCGGCGGGCTGGTGGACGAAGCGGCGCTGCGCGCGGCGCTGGACTCGGGCCAGGTCGGCGGCGCGGCCTTCGACGTCTTCATCGAGGAGCCGGCGAAGGAGAACGTGCTGTTCGGCGCGCCCAACTTCATCGCCACCCCGCACCTCGGGGCCTCGACCAACGAGGCGCAGGAGAACGTGGCCCTGCAGGTGGCCGAGCAGATGAGCGACTACCTGCTGACAGGTGCGGTCACCAATGCGCTGAACAGCCCCTCGGTCACCGCCGAGGAAGCCCCCCGCCTCAAGCCGTTCGTGGCCGTGGCCGAGAAGCTGGGCGCGCTCGCCGGCCAGATGGTCGACTTCGGCATGAAGGCCATCGACATCGCCTACGAGGGCGAGGTGGCCAAGCTGAACGCCAAGCCTCTGACCGCCGCGGCCCTGGCTGGCGTGATGCGGCCGATGCTGGCCGAGGTGAACATGGTCTCCGCCCCGGCCATCGCCAAGGAGCGCGGGATCACCGTCTCGGAGAGCCGCCAGGAACTGTCGCCGATCTACGACAGCCTGATCCGCATCACGGTCACCACCGAGAAGGGCAAGCGCAGCTTCGCCGGCACGGTGATGGCCGGCGCGCCGCGGGTCGTAGAGGTCAAGGGCATGGACCTCGACGCGCCGTTCGCGCCGCGGATGCTCTACGTCAACAACCAGGACAAGCCGGGCTTCATCGGCGCGCTTGGGGCCCTGCTCGGCGATGCGGGCGTCAACATCGCCACCTTCAACCTCGGCCGCGTGGACGCCGGCGACGACGCCATCGCCATGGTCGGCGTCGACCAGGAGCCCACCGCCGCCCTGCTCGCCAAGATCCAGGGCCTGCCGCACGTGAAGGAGGCCCGGGCGCTGAAGTTCTGACCCTTGCGGGCTCCCCCTCCAAGCCGCACCTTGGCCTGGAGGTGGAGGGCCCATGAAGATCATCGGCAGCTACGTCAGCCCGTATGTGCGCAAGGTCCTGGCCTGCCTGAACCTGAAGGGCCTCGACTACGAGATCGACCCGATCACCCCCTTCTTCGGCGACGAGGCGTTCGAGGCGATGAGTCCGCTCCGGCGCATCCCGGTGCTGATCGACGGCGATCTGGCGCTCTGCGACAGCTCGGTGATTTGCCAGTACCTCGAGGACGCCTATCCGGGCCCCTCGCTGTTCCCGGCCGACGTGAAGGACCGCGCCCGCGCCCGCTGGCTGGAGGAGTACGCCGACACGAGGATCGGCGACGTCTTCATCTGGGGCTACTTCTACCCGCTGGTGGTCGGCCCGGCCGTGTTCGGCGGCGAGCGTGACAAGGCCCGGGCAGCGAAGACCCTCGCCGACGATGTGCCGGGCGTGCTCGACTACCTGGAGGGCCAGGTTCCCGGCGACGGGTTCCTGTTCGCCGACCTGGGCCTGGCGGACATCTCCATCGCCACCGCCTTCCGCAACGCCGCCTTCGCCCGCTTCACCATCGACGCCGCGCACTGGCCGAAGACCGCCGCCTACGTCGCCCGCGTGCTCGACCACCCGGCGCTCGCCAGCCTGCGGCCGTTCGAGGAGCTGTCGCTGAAGACGCCGCCGCCGCAACAGCGCGACGCCATGCGCGCGCTGGGCGCCCGGGTCGCCGAGCAATCCGTCGCCGCCGCCAAGCCGCGCCCGGGGGTGATGGCGATCTAGCCGCCGGAGAGCGCTCCGAAGATCAGCAGTTCGTCGCCGTCTCGCAGTGGCGCGGCGACCGACCGGGTCTCCTCCAAGCCGATGAACACCCGCATGTGCCGGCGCACGCGGTCCTGCTCGTCGATCACCCGGAATTTCAGGCCGGGGAAGCGCGCGTCGAGGTCGTCGAGCACCGCGGCCACCGTCCGCCCTTCCGCCGTCACCTTGGTCGCCCCGTCGGTATAGGCGGTCAGCTGCGAGGGGATCGACACCCGGATCATGCCGGGACCGCGACCACCGAGTAGATTTCCGGCAGGTGCGCGGCCACCTGTCGCCAGCTCGCGCCCTCGTCGGTCGAGGCCCAGACCTCCCCGCCGGTCGTGCCGAGGTAGAGGCCCATGGGCGCGCCGGCGTCGCCGCAGAACGCCTGCCGCTTCACGGTGAACCAGCCCTGTTCGCGCGGGAAGCCCGCGTCCTGCCGCCGCCACGAGGCGCCGCCGTCGCGCGTGACATAGGCCGCCGGCTTCCCGCCGGGGCTGACCCGCGGCCAGACGTCGGTGCCGTCCATCGGAAACACCCATGCGGTGTCGGCGTCGCGGACGTGGGGGACGATCGAGAAGCCGATGTCGCCCACATCGCGCGGCATGGCGTCGCCGATGCGATCCCAGCGCTCGCCCGGCCGATCCAGGCGGTAGATGCCGCAGTGGTTCTGCTGCCAGAGCCGGTCGGGATTGGTGGGGGCGAGTGCGATCTGGTGCGCGTCCTGGCCGTACTCCGGATAGGGGTCCGGCAGGAAGTCGCAGCGGACATTCTCGTTGAGCGGCCGCCACGTCGCGCCCTGATCCGTCGTCTCGAGCACGCCGGCCGAGCAGGTGGCCAGGTACATGTGCCGGGCGTCGCGCGGATCGATCGAGATGCCGGCGATGATGGCGCCGTCGGGCGTGCCGCCGTCGGGCGGCAGCCAATCCATGATCTTCGGATGGGCGTTCAGGCCCTCGACGCTCTCCCAGGTGTCGCCGCCGTCGGCGCTCCGGAACAGGGCCGGCGGCGAGGTCGCGGCCCACCACACCCCCGGCTCCGAGCGATGCCCCGGTTCCAGCCAGAAGGTGTGGTTGACCGAGCGGCCGTGCGGCTCGCCGGCCGGGAAGGCCGGCGGCTTGCTGGCCTCGGTCCATGTCGCCCCGCCGTCCCTCGAGCGCAGGATCGTCGGACCCAGGTGGCCGGTCGAGGCGGCCATCAGCATCGTCTTGCCGTCGCGCGGGTCGCGGACGAAGTGGTTGACGATCTGGCCCAGAAACGTCGGGCCTTCGAGCCGCCAGGTCTGGCGGCCGCCCTCGCTCTTGAGCACCCAAGCGCCCTTGCGGGTGCCGATCAGCAGCTGGATTTCGGACATGCGGGAGCCTCCTGCCCCTAAGGACGCTCACAACTCCCGCAATCCGACACCGCTCGGAGGAAAACCGTCAAGCCCGCGGCGTCGCCTCGGCGATCGCGCGCACGTACTTGCCCCGGTAGTCGTCCTCCACCCGCATGTCGACGTCGAACACCATGGTGGCGCGGCGGCGCGGATCGTAGGCCGGCCAGTCCGGGATCATGGCGTTGTTCGGATTGCCGGTGGCGGCGAAGGCGGCCCAGGTGGTGGCCAAGCGGTCCGACATCAGCTTGCCCTCCCGGGTTCCCGCCCCGCCGATACCGTTGCGGCTGAGGTTGAACGAAGCTTCGACATCGTGGCCGTGGACCGCGCCGAACTTGCCGTCGAAGGCCGGCGTCGCCCAATCCCACACGTACATGTAGGCCGGCGCGCGGCCGAGGGCGGCCTTGCGCTCGGCCTGGCGCATGGAGTTGCCGCGGGTGGCGTCGGTGAAGGCCTCCGCCTGGATCAGGTAAGGCGAGGCCAGCGGCTTGTCCTTGCGGTAGGCGGCGAGGATCTCAGCCCCCTTGGCGCCCCAGCGCTCGCGGAAGAGGTCGGAGAGCCCCTTCTCAGAGAGGTCGAAGTTGGTGAGCCGCAGCGCCGCGTCGTGCAGGGTGGTGGAGATGATCACCGGTACGTCGGCCGACTCCATCGGGGCGCCCGGATCGAATGGATGGTGCGGCAGCACCTCGCCGCCGACCACGGGCCGGAAGGCGCCGCGGGAAGCGACCTGGGCCTCGAGCAGCTGCTGCCAGGAGACCTTCTGGATGTCGCCGATGTTGCGCCGTGTCAGGTTCAGGGCCTTCAGCAGCTTCTCGGCCTCTTCCGAGGCTTCGGCCTTGGTGGCCTGGCGCAGCGTCGAGCCGGACTGCACGGCCGCCCGGCTGAAGAGGCCCTTGGCGGATGGCGTCGCCAGCAGCGTCGAGGTCTTCGAGCCGCCGCCGGATTGGCCGAAGATCATCACCCGGGCCGGATCGCCGCCGAACCGCTCGATGTTCTCGCGCACCCATTGCAGGGAGGCCACCATGTCCATGACGCCGACGTTGCCGGAGTTGGCGAACTCGGCCGGCGCCCCAAGGTCGGCCAGGTGCGCGTAGCCGAACGCGGCCAGACGGTGGTTCACGGTCACCACGACGACGTCGTGGTTCAGCGCCATCTTGGCGCCGTCATACATCGGTCCGTTTCCGGAGCCGGTGGCCCAGCCGCCGCCGTGGTAACTGACCAGCACCGGCCGCTTGCGGCCGTCGTTCACCCCCTGGGTCCAGACGTTCAGGTTGAGGCAGTCCTCGCCCATGCCGCCCGGCCCGATGTGCCGGTCCCAGGCGATCAGCTGCGAGTAGTCCGAGGTCAGCGCCGAGGGCGTCTGCGGCGAGATCGGGCCGTAGCCGATGCAGTTCCTGACCCCGGCCCAGGGCGTCGGACGCTTCGGCGGCATGTATCGGTTACGCCCGCCGGTGTCGGCGCCATAGGGGATGCCTTTGAATTCCTTGACCTTGCCGTTGGCGAGGCCCTGCACCTTCCCGGCCGTGGTCTCCACGGTCCAGAACAGCTGCCCAGGCGTCCCGCCCCCGCCGAGGATGGCCGGCGCCGGCGGACGGGCGGGCTGGGCAGACGCGCTCTTCGCCGCCCCGCCGGCGGCGGCGGCCAATGCCGCCACCTGCATGA
>CAZBXO010000188.1:0-6687 GCA_964495645.1 uncultured Phenylobacterium sp.
GGTGACGCCAGCCGCCCTAGGCGGCCTCGAGGGCAATCCCCTCCGCGAGCGCCGCCACGAAGCCGTCGCGCCAGGCATCGACATCCTCGCTGACGACGCTGGACATCATGGACTCCCACCGGCGACGCCGCTCGGCCAGCGGCATCACGATGGCCCGCAGGATCGCTTCGGCCACCTCGTCGCGGCTGAACGGATTGACGATGAGGGCGTCGCCGAGCTGATCGGCGGCGCCGGCGAACTGGGACAGGATCAGGACGCCGGGGTCGTCGCCGGCCTGAGCCGCCACGAACTCCTTGGCCACCAGGTTCATCCCGTCGCGCAACGGCGTCACCAGAGCCACGTCCGCCGCGCGATAGACGCCGGCCAGCGCATCGCGCCGATAAGGCCGGCTGACGTACCTCAGCGGCGTCCAGTCCAGGTCCGCGTAGGCGCCGTTGATCCGCCCGGAAATGGTGTCGAGCCGAATCCGCAGATCCTGGTACGCGACGACGTCGTCTCGGCTGGCCGTGGCGATCTGCAGGTAGAAGAGCCGCTCGTGTTGGTCGGGGTGATCGGTGAGGAACCGCTCGTAGGCCTGGAACCGTTCCTCGAGCCCCTTCGAATAATCGAGCCGGTCGATGCCGAGCAGCATGCGCCGTCCCTGCTTGCTCTCCTGCAATCGACGCCACGTCGCCACGCCTCGCTCGGCCTCGGTCGCGGCCACGAACGTCTGGGTGTCGATGCCGATCGGGAAGGCGTCGACCCGCAGCTTGCGATCGAAGGCCTCGAGGCCTCCCGGAACACGCCGCCCATCGGCCTCGTGAACGACATAGTCGCAGAAGGCGTCCCGGTGGTCGCGGGCCTGGAAGCCGACGAGGTCGTAGTCGAAGAGACTGCGTACGAGCTCACGCCCCCCCGGCAGGGTCAGGAACAGCCGCCGCGCCGGCCAGGGGATGTGCAGGAAGAAGCCGATGCGGTTCGCCACGCCCATCCGGCGCAGCTCACGGCCGAGCGGGATGAGGTGGTAGTCCTGCACCCAGATGAGGTCGTCCGGCGCGAGCAGGGGCGCCAACGCGCGTGCGAACCGCTCGTTCACCCGCTGATAGCCTTCGCGAAAGTTGCGCTCGTATTCGGCCAGGTCGGTCCGGTAGTGGAAGAGGGGCCAGAGCGTGCGGTTGGCGTAGCCGTTGTAGTACTCGTCGACGTCCTGGGCCTCGAGATCCATCAGCGCGACCGTCACGTCGCCCACCCGCTGGATCGAGAGTTGGCCGGAATGGGTTTCGCTGGTCTCGCCGCTCCAGCCGAACCAGACGCCCTTTCCGTCCCGGAGCGCTGCGGCGAGGGCCATGGCGAGCCCGCCCGTCGTGGCCACGCCGGTATCCTTGGGCGCGTTGACGCGGTTGGAGACGACGATCAGCCGACCCATGAGGCCGCTCGCAGGTCGAATGCGCCTCGAGCCAGACCCTGGGCGAGCCAGTCGCGCGCTGCCTGGGGATCCGGAAGGCGGAAGTGGGCCCGGCTCTCGCGCGGCGGGCCAACGAGGATGCTCCAGCCACCGTGCTGCGCGGCCTCGCGAAACGCGTCCTCGTCGGTGACGTCGTCTCCCAGCACAAGCGGGACCGATCCGGCGAAGGGCGGCTCGCGCATGAAGCTGCGCAGCGCGTTCGCCTTGTTCGGGCCGGGCGTCCGGAGCTCCGCGACCGCCTTGCCGCGAAGGACCTCGAGCCCGGTTGCGCGGGCGAGCCGCAGCACAGTCTCCAGCACCGCCGGCTCGGCTTCCGGCGCCTGCCGGTAGTGGATGGCCACGCTGGGGCCCTTGCGCTCCAGCCGAAGGCCGGCGCGAGCCCGGGCCAGGGCGGACAGGACGTCGGCGGCGTCGCCCAGCCGCGGGTGCGTCTCGGCCCGCTCCAGGTCGCCGGTCGCGGTCCGGCGTTCCAGGCCGTGCGCGCCGGCCACGCAGGTCACGCAACGCCGCACCATCCGGTCGACGACGGCGATGCTGCGGCCGGTCAGGACGGCCAGCCGGCCACGCAGCCCGGTTCCGAGCGCGCCGAGCAGGGCGCGGCATTCGGCGTCCGCGCGCGCCGCCTCGGGCGTGGGCGCGAGATCGACCAGCGTCCCGTCCAGATCCAGGAAGAGCGCCGTCCGGCGTACGGGAAGGTCTCCGTTCATCAGTGCCTCACGAGTTCGCTGAGCTGGCGCTCGGGGAGCACCACCTTCAGGTGCGGGAAGGGGATCTCGATGCCTTCTCGATCGAAGGCGAGCTTGATCCGGCGGTTGTATTCGCGGCCGACGATCCACTGCTGGATCGGTAGCGTCTTGATCCGGGCCTTCAGCTGCACGCCGCTGTCCGCGAGCGACTCGACCCCGACCACCTCGATCGGCTCGAGGATCCGGTCGCCGTATTCGGCGTCGTTCTGCAGCTCAGCCCCGGTCTCGCGCATCACGCGCAGGGCCTTGTCGATATCGGACCCGTACGAAACCTGCAGCTCGAAGACATAATAGGAAAAGGTCTTGGTCAGGTTGTGGACCACCTGGGCCTCGCCGTACGGGATGACGTGCAGCGTCCCGTCGAAGTCGCGCAGGCGGATCGTCCGCAGGGTCATGGCCTCGACGAGGCCGCCGCTGTCGCCGATGCGGACGATGTCTCCGACCGCGAGGATGTCCTCGGCCAGCAGGAACAACCCGGTCAGCAGGTCCCGCACCACGGTCTGTGCGCCGAACCCGACGGCGATGCCCACCACACCGGCGCCGGCCAGCAGGGGTCCGATCTTCACGCCGAAGTCGCTCAACAGCATGAGGGCGGCGACGATGACGATCGCACCCTGCGCGAGTCCCCGGAGCAGCGGCGCGAAGCTCTCGAGCTGGGCCGCGCGGCGAGGGTCGTCCGAGCGCGCGCCGAACCGTTCGAGGGCCTGGCCGATCAGATAGCCGGCCGCCTCGAGCGCGAAGGCCGCGACGACGACGACGAACGCCGCGCGCAGGACGGTCTGGACGAGTTCACGGCCGAGCCCGGTGGTGGCCCAGGCGCCGATATCGAAGCCCCAGACGCCCGCGATCGCCAACGCCACGACGGCGGCGATCATCAGGTTCACGACCGCCGAGCTCATCTTGAGCACGCGCCAGCCGCGCACGTGCTTCTCGGCGTTGGATGGCCCTGGGAAACGGCGCACGCCGAGGCGAACGAGCGTGCGGAAGCCCCGCGCGGCGCAATAGCCCAGGATCGCGACCGCCGCCGAAATGGCGGTGTTGAGTGCGATGGCCGCAGGTCCCAGGGCCTGGGCGTCGATCGCAAGGCTCTGCGCCCATGCGAAGAGTCGTTCGCTTGCAGTCAAATCGGGCTCCGGATCAGTTGAAGGTGTTCAGGTGTCAGATCGCCGGCGCGTGCGCGCGGATGGCGGCGTCGGCCCGCCCGCGGCGCTCGTCGCCGAAGATGTGTACGGCGCTGACCAGGTGGCCGCAGGCGTCGTGCAGATTGATCACCGTATCGCAACCGGCCTCGGCCAGGCCGTGCGCGACGCGCCTCCCGTGCCGTTCGGCCGCGATCGAGCTCAGGAAGTAGACCGGTTCGAGGTCGGCGCCGCTCAAGCGCCAGCCTCTGGCGCTCGGTCTGACGTGCAGGATGCTTGGAGGACGCGCGCCGCCGGCGGGCGACCAGGCCGCCGGCAACAGGGGCGAGGCGCTGTCATCGCCGCCAGGGGCGGCCAACGCCTGCGATCTGTGCGGCGGCGGGTCTCGTCTCGGCGCCGGGTTCCGCTCGCGGTCGAGCATCCGATCTCCTCTGGCTTGGGCGACGCGAATGGCTGGAGGGCGCCGGACGGCCCCGGGGGAAGCCGTCCGGCGCGATTGCCGACCGTCTGAACGGTCAGCGGGAGCCGAGGCGCGACCACGCTCGAACTCCTCCCAGCCCCGTAAGGGCAGCCCGTCAACTAGATCGTACTACGATGTTTCATCGCCGGCCAATCACTTAAGCGCGACAGCAAAGGTATATCGGGGAACGACATACATATCGCGCTTGGGGTGGCGTCGGCTCGGAACTCGCATCCTGTCTCGGGTCAGCGCCGAATCTCGACTCTCCGGCGTCGCACCCGTCGCGCGGCAGGACCCGAGGCGGCCGTTGGCGTCGACGACTTGGCGGTCCGGGTGACCCCACTACGTCGTATTACGAGGTAAGGCGCCGGGATGGCGTGTCCGAGGACGACCTGGGTCCTGGCGTGCTCCGGGAGATTGCGCCTTCCGCCACGCCGCGTGCTGACGGATTATGGCCTTCGGATGGAGGAACATGAGCGGCGTCGTCGACCTCATCCAGGCGACCGTGCGGATCGAACAGCCGCTGGGCGATGGCTCATCGACGGTCGGAAGCGGCTTCGTCGTGTCCGCCCACGGCCCGGACGGAGCTCCTCGCTCCATTCTCGTGACGGCCAACCACGTCTTCGCTCGCATGACTCACGACAAAGCGACCGTTGGATTCCGTGAACAGGACGCGACCGGGATCTGGCGCTTCGCACCGGTCTCCGTTCGCATTCGCGGCGCCGACGGCGAGCCGTTGTGGACGAAGCATCCGACCCAGGACGTCGCCACCATCGAGTTGCCCGCCCAGGCCCGGCGTCCCGCCGTGCCCATAGGAGAACTCCCCGGCGAGCGGGCCTTGTCGGTCCTTCGCGTCCAGCCTGGGGACGAAATGATGGTTCTGGGCTATCCGCGCGGGTTTTCCGCCAACGCGGCGGGTTTCCCGATCCTGCGGGCAGGTCGGGTCGCCTCCTACCCGCTGTCCCCGGCCGACCGCTATCCGACGTACATGGTCGACTTCAACGTCTTCGCGGGTAACTCCGGCGGCCCCGTCTACACGGTGGTGCGCCGTCCCGGCGCGGCAGATCGGGCGGTCGTGACCGGACTGTTGACCCAGCAGCTCAAGGTCCGGGGCGACCGGCTGGCGATGGGCAACGTCACGCAGGCTGACTACATCTCCGAGACCATCGGCTTGATGGCGGACGTCGGACCGGCGGAAGTCTCGCGGGCGGATGGCGCCGCGGCCCCGACCCAGGATCCGCTCCCGGCGTCCACCCATCCCGCCGCGACCCCGGCGGAACGCCTCCGCCAGGCGTGGAGGGACCTTCGGCAGGACGTGGTCATCCTCATGCGACGAACCTGGATCGTCGTCCGGGATTGGGTCCTCGACCGGCTGACGGCAGATCCCCGACGAGCGCCGAGCCGAACCGGGGCGCCGCATGCGTAACCCGCAGCCGGCGATCGCGGCAAGACGCCGCCCCCCGCATCCAGGCTGCAATGGAACCGCAATCCGGCACAGCGCATAGCCGCCTATGCGTTCGCGACACTGGAAGGAATCGGCATGATGCGAGAACCTTCCTCACGTCAGGTCGAAGGTCGCCCCATGCATCGGCGAGAACCCTTGTGAGCGGTCGGTCCCGGCCGGACACCGCGCCCCAGCGCAGACGTCGGCGTGATCTCAGCCCCGAGGACTATCTCGCCCTGGGCGCCTTCCGGCAGGCGCTGCGCAGGTTCCAGGCCTTCAGCGAGGCAGGCGCGAAGGCGCAGGGTCTGACCTCCCAGCAGCATCAGGCGCTTCTGGCGATCAAGACCCACCGTGGCCGGGAGGCCATGAACGTCAGTGAACTGGCGGCGAGTCTCCTCATCAAGAACCACAGCGCGCTCGGGCTGGTCGAACGCCTGGAAGAACGGGGTCTCGTCAACCGACGCGAGTCGGAGACGGATCGGCGCAGGGTGCTGCTCTACCTGACCAGGCCGGCCGAACGGATCCTGGCCACGATCTCGCGCAACAACCTTGGCAAGTTGAAGAGCACCCTGCCGGTGTTCACGGAACTCCTGCACGCGCTCGAACAGCTGGACCTGCCGATCCACAGGGAGGATGAACCGCCCTCGGAAGGCGACGCGTCCGGGAGCTGACGCGATGGTCGCGACCTCCCGAATATGACCCGGAGCCAGGGTCCGTCGGCGGCCTGGCGCGACACGCACAACAAGCATCGTATCACGATGTGTTCAGGGAACGGGCCGGCCGGCTCCCCGGTTGACTCCTGGAAGCACACCGGCGCGCTGGGGGCCGTCGCGCGCCATCTGTTCACACGACAGCAGAAGGAGCCTCCCGTGCAGACTCACACGCAATCCCAGCCATCCCCGCGACCCGAACACCCGCTCATCCCCGCCGGGCGTGTGAAGGACACAGCGGTATACAATCGGGCCGGTGAGAAGATCGGCAAGGTCGAGGACATCGCCATCGACAAGGTGGGCGGGCAGGTCGCCTACGCCATCCTGAGTTTCGGCGGCTTTCTCGGCATGGGCGAACGCTACCACCCTGTCCCATGGGCGCTCCTTTCGTACGACCCCGAACGGCGCGGATATGTGATCCCCTGCGACAAGGACGTTCTCGAGCGTGCGCCCACGTTCGAGGCGGACGAACTCAGCGGCTGGGACGACACCGACGCGCGATTTGGCATCTACAATTTCTACGAGCCCTATGGCGCAGCGCCGTACTGGATGTGGGCGCGATAGGCTCGCGGTCCCCGTAGAACAAGCGCTTCGGTGGCCTGAAGAATTCGACCAGGCGCCAGGGTTGAGACTCTTTGCGTTCTGACGACGTGGCGGTGAGGTCAGTCAGCGAGCACCCTGTCTCGGGTCTCGATGCGAGGCGCCGCGTTGGCGGAAGCAGATCAGACCTTGGATCAGGAGGCT
>CAZBXO010000189.1:0-4570 GCA_964495645.1 uncultured Phenylobacterium sp.
GCGTGGAACACCCGCTGCGTCGCCTTCACGTAGTCGCCGGGCTTGGCGAAGAAGATGTTCGGCACGTAGGTCTGCGGGTTGCGGTCGTAGAGCGGGAACCAGGTCGATTGCACCTGCACCATGATCCGGTGTCCCGGCAGGAACACGTGGTTGGCCGGCGCCAGTTCGAAGCGGTACTTCACGACCTTCCCCGCGGGAATGGGCGAGGGCTTCTCGAAGCTCTCGCGATACCGTCCCCGGAAGATGTCCATCACGATCGGCAGCTGGTAGCCGCCCATCTCCGGCTGGCTCGGCACGATGTCCGGATAGACGTCGATCAGCTTCACCACCCAGTCCGCATCCGTGCCGCTGGTGGAGGCGAACAGGTTCACCATCGGCGAGCCCGCGATCTTCAGCGGCGCCTTCAGCGGCTCCGAGACATAGGTCAGCACGTCCGGCCGCCCGTCGACGTGGCGCTGGTCGGTGGTCAGCCAGAACCGCCACTGGTCGCCATCGTCCCAGCGCACCGGTCGGCGCACGTAGGGCACGGGCTTGGCCGGATCGCTGACATACTCGTCATACGCCGCCCCGCCGCCCGGCTTCTCGAAGCCCAGCTTCAGCCCCGGCTGCAGGTAGAGCGGCTTCATCGCCGCCTCGCAGCCCCGCTCGCACGCCAGCGGCCACTTCGGGTAGCGCTTCCATTCCAGCGTTCCGGTCTCGAAGATGAACACCGGCGGGATGTCCGCCTTCGGCGCGCCCGTCTTCAGGTAGCGGTCGAGGAACGGCTTCATCACCTTCGTGCGGAACTCGGTGGCGGTGTCGCCAGGTAGCTTCAGGGCGTTCAGCTGCCGCTGCTCGTAGTTGACGCCCGAATGCCGCCACGGCCCCAGCGCCAGGAAGTTCATGTCGTTGTTCACGTCCTTGGGCTCGGTCGCCAGGTACGCCTTGATCGGGCCGTAGATGTCCTCCTGGTCCCACAGGGCGCCCACCCACAGCGTCGGCACCTTCAGCGGCCGCTTGGCCAGCAGCTTGTCGACCGCCTGCTCCTGCCAGAACGGATCGTAGGTCGTGTGCTCGGTCAGCTTGGTCCAGAACGGGATCTGGTCGATGCCGCTGGCCTTGGCGTAGTCCCCCGCCGAACCCGCTTTCAGGAAGTTCTCGTAGTCGTCGAAGCCGGCGCGCGGGACGTTCGCCTTGCCCTCGGCGCGCGCCGTGAACTGGCTGACGAAGAAGTCGAAGTTGCGCATCCGGAACGCGCCGTAGTGGAACCAGTCGTCGCCCATCCACCCGTCGACCATCGGGCTCTGCGGCACGGCCGCCTTCAGCGCCGGGTGCGGGTCGATCAGCGCCATCGCCGCGGTGAAGCCCGGGTAGGACGAGCCGATCACCCCGACCCGTCCGTTCGACTCCTTCACGTTCTTCACCAGCCAGTCGATCGTGTCGTAGGCGTCGGTGGCGTGGTCGACCGGCGTCGCGTTCAGCGGCCCGCGCAGCGGCCGGTTCACGACGTACTCGCCCTCGGAGTTATGCTTGCCGCGAATGTCCTGGTAGACGCGGATGTAGCCGTCCTCGAGGAACGGCTCGTCCATCTGCGCCCCGCTTGCGGCCGCGTAGGGCGAGAGCGTCCGTTCGGCGTTGCGCTTGGCGTTGTAGGGCGTGCGCGTCAACAGCATCGGGGCGTCCTTCGCCCCCTTGGGGATCAGCAGCACCGTGTAGAGCTTCACCCCGTCGCGCATCGGGATCATCGCGACCCGGCGCACGTAGTCGTAGGTCGCCGTCGGGAAGGCGAAGGTCGCCGGGATGTCCGGCGCCGTGGCCGGCAGCTGAGCGGCGGCCGGCGCAAGCCCGATCACGGCCGCGGCCAGCGCGGCGGGGAGCAGATGTCGAAGCGTCATGGAGGCGGAGACTAGCTTCGGAGTCCGCCCCCGCAACCCCGCACCGGCGCCGCGGGCCGCCGGCGGTCGAGACGCTGGGGAACAAAGCTCTGCGATCAACCGCGCCGTCCGGGAACCTTGGCCGGAGGCTGCGGGTTTGTGGCGCAGCTCCGATCCGTCTGCTGGTCGACCCCCGCGGCCGCGGCGAGCGAGCTGCTCATGCTGTGGAGAATTTCGATGACCTACATCCGTAAAGGCGCTTTCGCCGCCCTCGGCGTCGCCGCCCTCGCTCTGACCGCCTGCGCCACCCCCGGCCAGGTGAAGCGCGCCCAGGCCACCGCCGACCAGGCGCTGGCCACGGCCCAGTCGGCCCAGTCGACCGCCACCATGGCCGCCGCCAACGCCCAGAAGGCGCAACAGACCGCCGACGCCGCCAGCGCGACGGCTTCGCAGGCCCAGGCGACCGCCGCCTCCGCCCAGACGACCGCCCAGTCGGCGGCCGACTCCGCACGCGAGGCCTCGAGCCGCGAACAGGAGCTCCGCGCCGGCGAGCGCGGCTGACGACGCCGTCCTGACCTCTCCCTCCCTGTCCCCCTGAGCGGGACGGGGAGGCGGGAGCCTCGACAGCATGTCCGCGTTTCAGCCGCCATGACGCGACTGTTCACCGCCGGCGGCTTCGCAGGTCTTGCCCTCGTGGCCGGCCTCGCGGCCGCCGTCCATGGCGCGGAGCTGGCCAAGCCCAGGCCGCAGCACGGGAAAGCCAGCTGGTTTGGCCGTGAGGTCGCCGGCAAAACGACCGCGAGCGGCAAGCCCGCCAGGCCCGGCGCCATGACCGCCGCCAGCCGCACCCTGCCGCTGGGGACCAAGGCCAGGGTCACCAACAAGGAGACCGGCAAGTCCGTGCGCGTCACGGTCACCGACCGCGGCCCCTACGCCAAGGGCCGCGTCGTCGACGTCTCCAGGGCGGCCGCCGAGAAGCTGGGCATGAAGGAAGACGGGACGGCGTCGGTGAAGGTCACGCCGCTCGAGGTCCCCAAGGATTGAGCCATTTGCAGCCGCGGCCCGGGCTTCTATGAGAGCCCATGGCATCCGTGATCCTCAGCGTCGTCGGCAGCGACCGGCCTGGACTCACCCAGGCGCTCGCGGACGCGGTTCTCACCGCCGGCGGCAACTGGCTGGAGAGCCACCTCAGCCGGCTGGGCGGCCTCTACGTCGGCTCGGTGCTGGTCGAACTCGACGCGGCCAAGGTCGCCGGTCTCGAAGCCGCGGTCCGTGCGGTCGACGCCCAGGGCCTTGAGGTCCGCATCGCACCGGCCGAGGAGGCGTCCGCCGGCGGCGGCGAGGCGCTGCTGTTCAGCCTGGTCGGCCAGGACCGGCCCGGCATCGTGCGCCAGGTGACCGCCGCGCTCGCCGCTCTCGGCGTCAACATCGAGGCCTTCGACACCAAGGTCAGTCCGGAGCCCCACTCCGGCGGCCAGCTGTTCCACGTCGAGGCCCAGCTGCGCCTGCCGCCCGGCCTTCCGGCCGGCCGCGTGCAACAGGCGCTGGAGGCCATCTCCGGCGAGATCATGGTCGACGTCTCGCTGACGCCCGCGAATTAGGTCCCGAACGTCACCAGCCCGCGCTCGTCGATCGGCCAGGCCGGATTCCAGGCGACCTCCCAGGCGTGGTCGTCCGGATCGGCGACGTAGCCGCGAAAGCCGCCGTGCGGCGGCGCGTCCCCGTCGCGCAGGATCCGTCCCCCGGCTGCCGCCAGCCGCTCCAGCAGCGGCTGCACCTCATCCTGGGAGCCCACGTTGTGCGCCAGCGCAAACGCGCCCGGGCGACACAGGCCCTCACGCCGCATGTCGGCCTCCAGCTCGGCCTGCGCCCACGTCCCCAGGACAAAACCGTTCATCTGGTAAAAGACGATCCCCTCAGCCTCGAACACCGGCGTCCAGCCGAAGCCGTCCACATAGAACCGCCGCGACCGCGCCAGGTCGCCGACGCCGAGCGTGATCACCGAAACCTGCTGCTGCATGATGACCGTCTCCCGCTTCGCCCTGCAGAACCCGTCGGCGGCGCAAAAGGTGCGCGCTGCTGCGAGCTTGGGGGAAAACGGTTCTGCGCTCCATCGCGACAGGCGCGTAACGGGCAGCGACGGCTTGCCCGGCGTGGCGATCGCCCGTCATCCTGCGCGCCTCACGCGAGGGGCCAGCATATGCGCATGATCGTCACGACCCTCACCGCCCTCATGTTCGCGGTAGCCGCTCATGCTGCGCCGGCTCCCACCGTCGTGCGCATCGATGCCGGTCAGCTCAAAGGCGCCGTCGCCGACGGCGTGCTGAGCTTCAAGGGCGTGCCGTTCGCCGCCGCGCCGGTGGGGCCGCTTCGCTGGCGACCGCCGCAGCCGGTCGCGAGGTGGGCCGGCGTCCGCGACGCCACCGCCATCGGGAAGGACTGCCTGCAGGGACCCATCCCGAACGATCCGGGCCTCGGGACGGACCTCTCCGAGGACTGCCTCTTCCTCAACGTCTGGCGTCCGGCCGAGGCGACCCCCGGCCGAAAGCTCCCGGTCATGGTCTGGATTTACGGCGGCGGCCTCGTGAACGGCGGCACCCAGCCGGCGATCTACCAGGGCGACCGGTTCGCCGCGCAGGGCCTGGTCTTCGTCTCGATCAACTACCGCCTCGGCCGCTTCGGCTTCTTCGCCCACCCGGCGCTCACCGCCGAGCACC
>CAZBXO010000189.1:4670-6646 GCA_964495645.1 uncultured Phenylobacterium sp.
CTGATAGCCGGCGCCAACGGCGCGGACCTCAGCCTGAACAGCGCGCCCACTCTCGACGCCCTGATGGCCCCGTTCGGCGCCCGTAAGGACGCCGCGTTCGCCGCCTACGATCCGGCAGGCGCCCGCAACCTTGCCGCCATCCGCAGCCTCGTGGGCATGGACCAGGCGATGCTGGAGCCGGCCCGCTTCGCCGCCGCCGAGTTCGCCGCCCATGGCCTTCCCAGCTGGCACTATCGCTTCGACTACGTGGGCGACTCGCTGAAGGCCCGGGGCGCCAAGGCCGCGCCGCACGCATCGGAGATCCCCTACGTGTTCGGCACCTACGGCCCGGGCTACCTGGCCATGGTCAACCCGAACGGCCTGCAGACCGCCAGCGCCGGCGACCAGGCCATGTCGCGACTGATCCAGAGCTACTGGATCAACTTCGCCAAGACCGGCGACCCCAACGGCGCGGGCCTGCCGCGCTGGCCTCGCTACGATCCGAAGCGTGACGAGCTGCTCGTGTTCCGCACCGACGGGACCGCCGCCGCCCAGCCCGAGCCGCTCAAAGCCCGTCTCGACCTCGTCGCGGAGTCGAAGCGCTGAGGATGCCGCTCCGCCGCGACCACCCGCTGCCGAAGCCCCGCCTGCGGCGTCCTGAGCGGATGTCGCCCTGGCTCTCGCTCACGTGGCGCCTCGGCCTCGCCTTCGCGCTGATCGGCATCGCGCTGGGCGTCCACTGGCTCGACCGCGGCGGCTTGCGCGACAACATCGACGGCCACATCAGCTTTCCGGACGTGGTCTACTTCACGATGATCACCGTCACGACGGTGGGCTACGGCGACATCGTTCCGGTAACCGAGCGAGCCCGCCTGTTCGACGCTTTCGGCCTCACGCCGATCCGCCTCTTCGTCTGGCTCATCTTCCTGGGGACAGCTTATGACTTCTTCCTGCGCGGAATCTGGGAGCGGTGGCAGATGAGCGTCATCCAGAAGAACCTGCGCGGCCACTACGTGGTCGCCGGATACGGCACGAGCGGCGCCGAAGCCGTGACCGAGCTTCTGCGCCTGGGCTGCGACCCCGCCCGCATCGTGGTGATCGACCCGTCCGCCACGGCCCTCGCCGAGGCCGAGGCCTGTGGCGTCACCGTCATGGAAGGCGACGCGACGCGCAACGCCACACTGGAGGCCGCCCAGATCGCCCGCGCCAAAGCCTTCGTCGTCGCCTCCGGCCGTGACGACACTTCGATCCTGATCGTGCTTACGGCGAGCCGCCTCGCGCCCGACGTACCGATCAGCGTGGTGATCCGCTCGCAGGACAACGAGGCCCTCGCCCATCAGGCCGGAGCCAACACCGTGATCAACCCGGCCAGCTTCGCGGGCCTCCTGCTCGCCGGCTCCACCCACGGCCCGCACATCGCCGACTACATCGCCGATCTCGCCGCCATCCACGGCGCCGTTGCGCTGCGTGAACGGCCTGTCAGGGACGCGGAGATCGGCAAGCGTCTCTCCGAGGTCTCGACCGGCGCAGGCCTGCGCATCCACCGCGCCGGCGAGGCCTACGAGGTCTGGCAACCGCAGGCCGCCCGCCTGGAACCCGGCGACGTCATCGTCGAGGTCGTCGAAGGCGGCGGCGCCTCATGAGCGCGCTCGCCGAACGTCGCCTGCAGACCGTGCGGGACCACATGGCGCTGGAGGTGGTCCACGACTGGGACGCGGTCATCGCCACCTTCGCCCACCCCCGCTACGAGATGGCCACCGGCGCGATCTTCGACGGTGAGGCGGCCGTGCGCGGCTACTTCGCCGCCTCGCGCACGCCCTTCCCCGATCAGGGCAACGAGATCATCGCCATCGCCCACGATGGCGACACCGTCCTCGTCGAGTTCTGGCTGACCGGCACGCACCTGGGTCCCCTGCGCACCCCCAAGGGCGTCATCGAAGCCACCGGCAAGACCTTCCGCGTCCGCATGGCCGCGACCTTCGAGTTCGCCCCCGACA
>CAZBXO010000190.1:0-6642 GCA_964495645.1 uncultured Phenylobacterium sp.
GCCGGCCTCGGCGCGCGCCAGGACATGGCGCTTAGCCTCCCCGGCGATCAAGAGGAAGATGGCGCGGGCGTTTGCGAGGGGGGCCAGGGTGAGCGTGATGCGCGCGAGGGGCGGCTTGCCGAGGCCCGCCGGGACGCGGCGGGTCAGGTCCGCCGTCGTGTAGGCCTCGGCGAGGCCCGGGTCGCCCGGGAGCAGCGAGGCGATGTGGCCGTCCTCGCCCATTCCTAGCATCGCGGCGTCGAACGGCTGGAGCGCGGCCAGTTGCGCCGCCTGGGGCTCGGGCCACAGCGGCAGCAGGTGTGCGCGGGCGGCAGGCCCGGCGAGCAGCCGTTCGCGGACCAACCGCGCGTTGGAGTCCGGCGCGTCGGCGGCGACGCAGCGCTCGTCGCTGAGGGTGACGACGATCCGCGCCCAGTCGACCGCGGCCGCGCGCAGGCGGTCGTAGACCGGACCCGGGGAGCGGCCGCCGGTGGCGACGAGGCCGGCGCGTCCGCGGGTCCGCAGCGCCTCTGCGAGCGCGGCCTCCAGCCCCTGCGCGGCCGCTTCAGCCTGGGCGCCGGCGTCTGCGAATGTCTCGATCATGGGCGTCCTCATAACGCGTGGGCGGCGATTGCGCCCCGCCATTGACCGCGGCGGTCGATGCTCTCAAATGAACCTGCGTCCAAGATCGGGAATTCCAGCGCTGGCCGCCCACCCCGGGCCGTCGGTGAATTCGGAGCTCGAGTATGCGTATCGCCCAGGTCGCCCCCCTCTACGAAGCCGTGCCGCCCCGCCTCTACGGCGGCACCGAGCGGGTGGTGGCCCACTTGAGCGACGCGCTCGTAACCCTGGGCCACGACGTGACACTGTTCTCCAGCGCAGAGGCGGAGACGACCGCGCGGCTCGCCGCGGTGCGCGATCAGGCCATCCGGCTCGACCCGGCTCCGCTGAAATCGGACCTGGCCGCGCATCTCACCCAGGCCGCCGAGGTGCGCGCCCGCGCCCACGAGTTCGACATCATCCACTTCCATACCGACATGATCCATTTCCCGATGTTCCGGGACGTGGCCGCGCGGACCGTGACCACGCTGCACGGGCGCCTGGACCTGAAGGACTTGCCGGAAGTCTATCGGCGCTGGCCGCAGTATCCGCTGGTGTCGATCAGCGACGATCAGCGCCGGCCGCTGCCGTTCGCGAACTGGGCTGCGACCGTCCACCACGGCATGCCGACCTCGCTCTACCGCTTCAGCCCGCGGTCCTCGGGTTACCTGGCCTTCCTCGGCCGCATCTCGCCCGAGAAGCGGCCGGACCGGGCGATCGCCGTCGCCACGGCCACAGGTCGACCGCTGCGGATGGCCGCCAAGGTCGACCGTGCCGATGCGGTCTACTTCGACGAAAAGATCGAACCCCTGCTGCACAACCCCCTGGTCAGCTTCCTGGGCGAGATCGGCGATGACCGAAAGTCGGAGTTCCTGGGCGGCGCGGACGCCCTACTCTTCCCGATCGACTGGCCCGAGCCGTTCGGCCTGGTGATGATCGAGGCCATGGCCTGCGGAACGCCGGTCATCGCCTGGGATTGCGGATCGGTGCGCGAAGTGGTCGAGGACGGCGTGACCGGTTTCATCGTCGCGAGCGAAGCCGAGGCTGCCGAGGCCGTCAGTCGGATCGGCTTCCTCGATCGGGCGGCGATCCGCGCCAGGTTCGAGGCGCGCTTCTCGGCCTTGACCATGGCCCGCAACTACCTCGAACTCTATGAGCGGCTGGTTGTCGAAAGCCGGTTCCTCCCGGCGGCGGCCGGATGAACGACCTCGCGTCCGCCCCGGACGCCCCGGTCGAGTGGGGCGAGATCGAGGAGCCGCGGGTCCCGCAGCGGCTGTTTGCGCTGAAGGACCGCGACACCTTCGTCGTGGCCGACAGCCGCGGCGACATCCAGGGCGCGGCGGACGGCCTGTTCAACGACGACACCCGTATCCTGTCGCGCTGGGAGCTCCTCCTGGGCGACAAGGCGCCGACCCTGCTCTCTGGAGCCCTCAGCCAGGACAACGTCTTCTTCACCAGCCATGGCCTGAACCGCGCGATTCCGGTGCCAGGCGGACCGGCCGGGCCGCCGGGCGTGTTGCATGTGGAGCGCAAGCGCTTCCTCTGGGAGCATCGTCTGTTCGAGCGGGTGCGACTGACCAACTACAGCCCCGACGCCATGACCCTGCCGCTCGGCTTCCGCTTCGATGCGGATTTCCGCGACATGTTCGAGGTGCGCGGCGCGCGGCGCAGGAAGCGCGGGCGGCTCTATCCGCCGGAAGTGGACACGGCCTGCGTGAAGTTCCGCTACGACGGCCTGGACGGTGTCGAGCGCACCAGCGTGGTGGCCTTCTCAAGGGCGCCGGACCGGATCGACGGGGGCGAGGCCGAGTTCCATGTCGAGTTGGCGCCCGATGCGGAGTTCGAGGTGTTGGTGGAGATCGGCGCCCACGAGCGGCGGCCGCCCGACCGCGATCGGTTCAGGAACGCCGCCGCCCGGGCGCGGGTGGCGATGCGGGCCCGCGCGCGCCGCGCCTTCCGCCTGCGCTCCAACGGACGCTTGTTCAACGCCTGGCTCGACAAGTCTCGCGCCGACCTGGCGCTGCTGACGACGCCGATGGAGACCGGACCGTACCCCTACGCCGGCATTCCCTGGTTCTCGACCTGCTTCGGCCGCGACGGGATCCTCACCGCCTGGCAGATGCTGTGGCTGGAGCCGGCGATGGCCAAGGGCGTGCTCTCCTATCTGGCCGAGCACCAGGCCGAAGCGGTCTCGGCGTTCCGGGATAGCGAGCCGGGCAAGATCATGCACGAGACCCGGCGCGGCGAGATGTCGGCCCTCGGTGAGGTGCCCTTCGGCCGCTACTACGGCGGGGTCGACACCACACCCCTGTTCGTCGCGCTGGCCGGCGCCTACGCCGAACGCACCGGCGACTATGCCCAGATCGAGCAGTGGTGGCCGGCGCTGGAGCGGGCCGCCGCCTGGATCGTGCGGGCCGCCGAGCGGCACCCCCTGGGCCTCATCGCCTACGCCCGCGGTCTGGAGGGCGGGTTGACCAATCAGGGTTGGAAGGACAGCCACGACTCCATTTTCCACGCCGACGGCCGCTTCCCGGACGGGCCCGTGGCCCTCGTCGAGGTGCAGGGCTATGCCTACGCCGCCTACCGGGCGATGGCGATGCTGAGCCGCACGCTCGGCGATCCGGAGACGGTGGTCGAGGAATGGACCGCCCGCGCCGAGGCCATCCGCCAGGTGGTGGAGGAGCGGTTCTGGATGGAGGATGCGGGCTTCTATGGCATCGCCCTGGACGGTGTCGGCAACCTCTGTCGCGTGCGCGCCTCCAATCCCGGACACCTGCTGTTCTGCAGCCTGCCGTCCGCGGAGCGAGCGCGGTCCGTGGCCAGCGAGCTGATGGGTGGCGACTTCTTCTCCGGCTGGGGTCTGCGCACGCTCGCGGTCGGGGAGGCCCGTTTCAATCCGATGAGCTATCACAACGGCTCGGTCTGGCCGCACGACACGGCGCTCGCCACCCTGGGCCTGGCCCGCTACGGCGAGCGCGACAGCGTGGCCCGCCTGACCTCGGCGCTCTTCGAGACCGCCACGCAATACGACATGCGCCTGCCGGAGCTGTTCTGCGGCTTTCCGCGTGCGGCCGGGGAGGCTCCGATCGCCTATCCGGTCGCGTGCCTGCCGCAGGCCTGGGCGGCCGGCTCGGTGTTCATGATGCTGCAGGCCTGCCTGGGCGTCAGCGTTCGCGGCGATCTGGGCGACGTGGAGGTGGTCAACCCGGTCCTGCCCATCGGCATCGACCGCATCTCGATCGAGCGCCTCGCCGTCGCCGACGGCGACATCGACCTGACCTTCGAGCGCCAGGGAAGCCGCATCGCGGTCCACTCGAACAGCCGCGGGCCGCGATTGCGCGTGAGCCACCACTGAGTCCCCTCTTCCCCCGCGAAGCGGAGAAGGGGTTATCTGCGCGGCGTGTGGGCCAGGCGCAGGATGTTGGCGGCGCCTGGGGAGCCCATGGGCAGGCCGGCGAGTATGATGATGCGCTGGGCGGGTCCGGCGAGGCCGATGGCCATGGCCTCGGAGCAGGCGACCTTCGGGATCTCCTCGGGATCGCGGATGTCCGGGACGACGCGCGGCTCGACCCCCCAGACCAGGGCCAGCTTGCGGGCGGTGGCAAGGCGCGGCGTGAGCGCCAGCGTCGGTTGCACCGGGCGCTCGCGGGCCAGCCTCAGCGCGGTCGCGCCGGTCATTGTGAAGGTGGCGACACAGACCGCCGCCCCCGCTTCAGCCGCGTGGAAGCCGGCAGTCACCAGCGCGTCGGCGTCGTCCAGGTCGTGCTCGGCGCGCATCAGCGAGGCCCAGCGGGGGTCGCGCTCCACGCGGGTGATGATGCGGGCCATGATGCCCACGGCTTCCAGCGGGTATTCGCCGGCCGCGGTTTCGGCCGACAGCATTACGGCGTCCGCCCCCTCGTAGACCGCGCCGGCCACATCCGACGCCTCGGCGCGGGTCGGCGTCGGCGCGTTGATCATCGACTCCAGCATCTGGGTGGCGACGATCACCGGGATGCCGCGCTGGCGGGCGGCGCGGATCAGCTGTTTCTGAACGACGGGCACGTCCTCAGGCGCCAATTCCACGCCCAGGTCGCCGCGGGCGACCATCACGCCCTGGCAGAGGTCGAGGATCTCGTCGAGGGACTCCAGCGCCGCCGGTTTCTCGATCTTGGCGAGCACGCTGGCGCGTCCGCCGACGATCTGGCGCAGCTCGGCCATGTCGGACGCCCGCTGCACGAAGCTCAATGCGATCCAGTCGACGCCCTGGCTCAACGCGAACGCCAGATCCTCGCGGTCCTTGTCGGTCAGCGCCGGGATGGGGATCGCCAGGCCCGGCAGGTTCAGGCCCTTGTGGTCGGAGAGCTTCTCGCCGGCCTCGACCACCGTCTCGGCGTGGTCGGCCGTGCAGCGGGTGACCCGCAGGCGCACCTTGCCGTCGTCCAGGAGGATCAGAGCGCCCTCGCGCAGGGCGGCGAACACCTCCGGATGCGGGATGCCGACGCGGTTGGCGTCGCCCGGCTCCGGATAGAGGTCGAGGTGGAACTCCTGTCCGGCCCGCAGCCGCGCCGAGCCGCCCACGAAGCGGCCGAGCCGCAGCTTCGGGCCCTGCAGGTCGCCCAGGATGGCGATCGGTCGGCCGACGATCTGCTCGGCCTGGCGAATGTGCTCGATGGCCTGGGCGTGGTCGGCGTGGGTCCCATGGCTGAAGTTGACCCGGAACACGTCGGCGCCCGCCTGGGCCAGGTCACGCACTCGATCCAGCCCGCGTGACGCGGGTCCGAGGGTGGCGACGATGCGGGCTCTGCGCGAACGGATCATGTGGCCGATGAGTGTGACGGGCCGCGTCGAAGGCACAAGCCCCCTCGCCCTGCGTTATGGCAAGGTCGGCTCGAAGACATAAGGGGAGGGACCCTAGAGCTTGCGCGCTTCGCTGGACCTGTTCCCGATCGGCAACTGCGCCGCATCGGCCTTGATCGACCGCGCCGGGCGCTACCTGTGGGCCTGCGTGCCCCGGGTCGACGGCGACCCATTCTTCTCAGCCCTGCTTTCGGGCAAGGACCCTGCGGCCGACGACGCCCAGGGCCTATGGGCCATCGACGTCGAGCAGACGACGGAGATCCGCCAGGAGTACCTTCGCAACACCGCCATCCTGCGCACCGAGATCGTCAGCGCCGGCGGCGTCGTGGAGATCCTCGACTTCTCACCCCGATACCGTTTCTCGGGCCGGCAGTACCGACCGCTGGCCTTCGTGCGCATGGTCCGCCCGGTCTCCGGCGCGCCCCGCATCCGTATCCGCCTGCGGCCGACGATGAACTACGGCGAGCGCGCGACCTACCTCACCGCCGGCTCCAACCACATCCGCTACGTCGGCCAGGAGGCGATCCTGCGGCTCACCACCGACGCGCCGGTGGGCCACATCCTGGACGAGCGCACGTTCCGGCTGGAGGAGGCGTTCGGCATGTTCCTGGGCCCCGACGAGGGCCTCGACGCGGACGTCACCACGGTCACCTCCCGCATGCTGCGCGAGACCACCGACTACTGGCGCGGCTGGGTACGGACATTGTCAGTGCCGCTCGAGTGGCAGGAAGCGGTGATCCGCGCAGCCATCACCCTGAAGCTCTGCGCTTTCGAGGAGACCGGCGCCATCGTGGCGGCCCTGACCACCTCGATTCCCGAGCACGCGGACGAAGCCGGGGCCGGGCGCAACTGGGACTACCGCTACTGCTGGCTGCGCGACGCCTACTACGTGGTCCAGGCGCTGAACCGCCTGGGCGCCGCCGACATGCTGGAGAACTATCTGGTCTACCTCCGCAACCTCGTGGACGTGGCCAATCAGGGCGACATCCAGCCGGTCTACGGCGCCGGCGACGGCCAGCAGACCATTCCCGGCCTGACCTCCGATGTGCTCACCGACCGCAGCCGGGCCGGCCACGTGCAGCCGGTCTATGGCGTGGGTCTCGAGCCCGTGCTGACCGAATGGACCGCGCCGCACCTGCCCGGCTACCGCGGCATCGGCCCGGTGCGGGTCGGCAACCAGGCGCACGAGCACCTGCAGCACGACGTCTACGGCCAGATCATCCT
>CAZBXO010000191.1:0-6626 GCA_964495645.1 uncultured Phenylobacterium sp.
CTAGTGCGGGACGTAGCTCCTGAGCACGTCCTCGATCACGCGCTCGAGCTGGGCGAGCGTGCCGCATTGCTTGGCCACGTGGCAGAAGCGGGCGTAGCGGTCCATCACGCTGTCGCCCTGGCCCCAGTAGCTCTCCGGCTCCGGATTGAGCCAGATCACCGCCCGTGAGCGGTCGTGGATCTGGCGCATCAGGTCCAGTCGCGGGTCGGCGAAGTTGGAACGGCCATCCCCTAGGATGATCACCGTCGTGCGGCGATCGAGCCGGTCCAGGTGGTGCTCGCAGAAGTCCTCGAGCGCCTGGCCGTAGTCGGTCTGCTGGAAGCCGATCTGCTGCAGGACCTCCAGGATCGCCTTGTCGACGCCGTGCTCGTCGAGGATGCGGTTGACCGGGATCAGCCGGCCCGAGAAGGCGAAGGCGTCCAGCCGCTCGACGACCTCGTTCAGCGAGTAGAGGAAGGTCAGCAGGAACTGGGCCGCCGCGGCCACCGACTTACTCACATCGCAGATCGCCACGATCGACGGCTTGTCGACCTTCTTGACCTTGAAGTGGATGTCGAACGGCACCCCACCGAAGGCGAGGCTGTGGCGCAGCGTCTTGCGCACGTCGAGGTGGCCGGTGTTGGCCACGTGGCGGCGGCGCGAGTACTTGGCGGCCAGTTGCTTGGCCATGCGCTTGACCAGCTGCTGCATCAGCTGGAAGTCCACAGGCTCGACGCCCCCGTCGGCGTTCAGCTGCTTGCGGATCAGTCGCTCCTCGCGCAGGCCGCGGGCGGACTGGGCGGCGTAGAGATCGTGCTGGCGCGCCACATAGCCCTGGGCCTGCTCGAACAGACGCCGCCGCGCCGCCTCCAGCCGGTCGGCCAATCCGGTCTCGTCCGGATAGCGGCGGGCGTTGGCGATGATCCGCTCGATCTCCTCCAGCCCCATCTCCTCGAGCAGCCGACGGGTGAGGCGGCTCCTCTGTGTCGAGAGTCGGATTTCGCCGACCTGCGCCCGCTCGGCGGCCTCTTCCATGGTCTGCTGGATCTGGGCGGTGTCGCCGGAGAGCACCGCCTGAGCCAGCGGCGAGCTCTCCGTGGCCTCACGGTCCGCCTCGGACAGCGGCTCCGGGGCGGGGGCCTTCGCATCGTGCTGCACGTCGTCGCGGGCGAAGAAGGCGTCGAACACCTCGTCGAAGGTCGCCACCTCCTCGGCCGACTTGGCCAGCGTCGCGCACAGCGCATCCTTGAACAGGGTGCGGTCCGAGAACCCGATCACGCCCACCGCGCGCGAGGCGTCGATCGCCTCGGCCGGCGAGACCCGGACGTCGGCCGCGCGGAGCGCGCGGAAGAACTGTTCGAGGGTGTGCTGCATCACCGCGCGTGCAGCAGCTCGACCACCTGCGGCTCCACGGCCTCGATATCCTGCTCGAACTTCAGGATGACGTTGAGCGTGTCGCGCACCAGGGCCGGGTCGAGGCTGGAGGCGTTCAGGAGCACCAGCGCGCGGGCCCAGTCGACAGTCTCGGAGATCGACGGCGGCTTGCGCAGGTCCATGGTGCGCAGGGACTGCACGAAGGCCACCAGCGCCCGGGTCAGCGTCGCCTCGATGCCGGGGACGCGAGAGGCGACGATGCGTTCCTCCAGCGCCGGTTCCGGCAGCGGGATGTGCAGGTGCAGGCAGCGGCGCTTCAGCGCGTCGCCCAGGTCACGCACGTTGTTGGACGTCAGGAACACCAGCGGCGGGGTCTTGGCCTTTAGCACGCCCAGCTCCGGCACCGAGACCTGATAGGCCGACAGCACCTCCAGCATGAAGGCCTCGAATGCTTCGTCGGACTTGTCGACCTCGTCGATCAGGAGCACGCAGCCTTCGTCCTGCTGCAACGCCTTCATCAGCGGGCGCGGCTCCAGGAAGGGCTCGGAAAAGAACAGGTCGCCCATGCCGTGCAGCCGGTCCATGGCCGCCTCCATCGACTTGGCGTCGGAGAGCGCCTCCCCCATCCGGTCCTTCAGGATCTGGGTGTAGAGGAGCTGCTTGCCGTACTTCCACTCGTACAGCGCCTTGGACTCGTCCAGGCCCTCGTAGCACTGCATGCGGATCAGCGGCAGGCCGAGCATGGTGGCGGTGGAGAGCGCCAGCTCCGTCTTGCCGACGCCCGCTGACCCTTCGACCAGGATCGGCTTCTGCAGGTTGACCGCCATATAGAGCGCCGTCGCGATCCGGCGCGAGGCGATGTAGCCGACCGAGCCCAGCCCCTCGATCAGGGCTCCGACCGAGGAAAGCGGATCGGCGGACGGGCTGTTCGCCGCCTGAACGGGTTGCGTCAAAATCTGCGCCTTTGAAATGGAGGCGCGGGAGGGCGCCCGGACAGCTGAAAGCCCGATTGTGCCAACGGCCTGCCTGCGAGGCAAACGGGCGTTCGAAATTCGAGCGAAAACGCGACCTTAACGAAACCTTCGGTACGGAAAAGGCGCCATGCGCGCCTTCGCGGCTCTCCTCCTTGCGCTCCTCGTCGCCGCGCCCGTGCGTGCGTCGGAGCTGGCGCTCGCGTTGTCGAGCAAGGCCGGCGCGCCGATCGCCAACGCCGTCGTGACGGTCAAGCCGGAGGGCGGCGCCCGCGGCCGCACGATCGCCGGACCGTTCGTGATGGCCCAGCGGGACATGCAGTTCTCGCCCTTCGTGCTGGTTGTGCCGGTGGGCGCTGAGGTCAGTTTCCCCAACCTCGATCCCTTCCACCACCACGTCTATTCGTTCTCCAAGGCGCGCACCTTCGAGATCAAGCTCTACGGCCGGGACGAGACCCGCCGGGTTCGGTTCGACAAGCCGGGCGTCGTGGCCCTGGGCTGCAACATCCACGACGACATGAGCGCCTTCATCCGCGTGGTCGACACGCCGTTCGCGGCCAAGAGCGGCGGCAATGGCCAGGCGGTCGTCCGTGACCTGCCGCCCGGGCCTGCGAGCGTCACCGTGTGGCATCCCTACCTGAAGACCCCTGGCGGCGAGATCACCCGGGCCGTGACGATCCCCGCGACCGGGTCGTTCCGCCTGGCGCTGACCGGCGAGCTGCGCAGGCCGCGGCTGCGCCGGGGCGGCTACTGACCGTGTTCGCCAAGCTCTCGACCCGCCTGACCGTCCTCTACGCCGCCTTGTTCGGGGCGGTGCTGCTTGTCGTGTCGGTGGCGGTGTTCCTGGCCATCTCCGGCGCCGCGCAGCGGCAGGTGCGCGACGAGCTCGCCGCCACCGGCACGGTCTTCGACCGGGTGTGGTCGCTGCGCTCCGAGCGCCTGCAGGAAGGCGCCTCGCTGCTCTCCCGCGACTTTGGCTTCCGCGAGGCGGTGGCGACGCGCGACGAGCTCACCATCGTCTCGGCGATGGAGAATCTGCGGCGCAGGCTGGGCATCGACTACGCCTTCATGGTCAGCGCCGAGGGCGAGGTGGTGGGCGCGAACTTCGCGCCGGCCGACGCGCGCGAGGTGGCGATCGCCTTCGACACGGCCGACGATCCGTCCGGCGTGCTGATGCTGGCCGACGAGCCGCATCAGCTGGTGAGCGCCCCGGTGTTCTCGCCGGAGCTGATCGGCTGGGTGGTGTTCGCCGTGAAGCTGGACCGCCGCGAGATGACGGCGTTGGAGAAGCTCTCGGCCATCCCGCTGAATGCCGTGGTCCTGCACCGCGAGCCGGGCCACGACTGGGCCAACCACCAGGCGGGCCGCGAGTTCTACAACACCGCGGCGCTCAGGCGGTTCGTGACCACCTCGTTGGCGGCGAAGTCGACCGAGCCCGCGGTCCTGGACCTGCACGGCAAGTCGGTGGCGCTGGTCAAGTCGCTGCCTACACTGGACCCCCGCGGTGGGGCGGTGCTCTTGCTCCGCTATCCGCTCAGCAAGGCTTTGGCGCCCTACCGGCCGCTGCTCGTGGTCGTGGGACTGATCGGCCTGGCCGGCCTTGCGGTGGTGGGCTGGGGCAGCTGGCTGCTGGCCCGCGGGGTCACCCGCCCCATCTCCCTGCTCGACGACGCCGCCCGGCGGCTGCAGCACGGCGAGGACGCCCAGGTCACCATCGAGACGGGCGACGAGATCGGCCGCCTGGCCGAGAGCTTCAACACCATGGCGCTCGAGATCCGAGAGCGCGAACGCAAGATCACCCACCTGGCCCTGCACGACGGCGACACGGGCCTGCCCAACCGCCTGGCGCTGGAGCGGGTCGTCGAGGACTTGGCCGACCGCCCGCAAGGCCAGGTCTATGTGGCGGCGCTCGGCATCGAGCGCTTCGACCACGTGCGCGGGGCCATCGGCTACAAGCTGGCGGCCCAGGCGGTGCGGATGGTCGGCAACCGGCTGGCCGGCCTGATCCCCGCCGGGGGCGTGGCCCGCATCTCCTCCGACGTGCTCGGCTTCGTGCTGACCGCCGAGCGGCCCGAGGCGGCGGCGGACGATGCGCAACGCCTGATGGCGCTGCTGGAAGAGCCGGTTCGGGTCGGTGGCGAAGCCATCGATGTGGCCGTCAGCGTGGGTCTGGCGCGCATGGAGGGCGCGGCTGGCCAGGCGATCGAGAAGGCCTCCATTGCACTCGACCAGGCCCGCGCCGGTCGCCGCAAGGTCGCCTTCTTCGACGCCGAGGCCTACGGCGATCCGGCCTCGAACCTCAGCCTGATGTCGAGCCTGTTGCGCGCGCTGGAAAGCGGCGAGGTCGAGCTGCACCACCAGCCGAAGTACGACTTCCGCCGCCGGGCGACCTGCGGGACCGAGGCGCTGGTGCGCTGGCGGCACCCGACGCGGGGCATGCTGTCGCCCGACGTGTTCGTGCCGATGGCCGAGGAAACCGGCCACATCCGCGCGCTGACCGAGTGGGTGGTGCGCCAGGCGATCGCCGACCAGAAGGCGCTGGCGGTCGAGGGCCACAGGCTCGACGTGGCGGTCAACGTCTCCGGCCGCACCCTCTCGGAGCCGGATTTCGCGGACTTCGTCGAGCAGGAGCTGAAGGGCGCCGTCGGCGGCCTCTGCTTCGAGATCACCGAGACGGCGGTCATCGAGAACCCCGATGTGGCCATGGCTATGCTGGACCGCTTCGCCGACCTGGGCGTGGCGGTGGCGATCGACGACTTCGGCGCGGGCCTCTCCTCGCTGGCCTATCTGAAGCAGATCCGCGCCCAGGAGCTGAAGATCGACAAGTCGCTCGTCGAGGGCGTCACCGGCAGCCAGCGCGACGCCCTGATCGTGCGCTCGACCATCGACCTGGCTCACTCGCTGGGCCTGAAGGTGACGGCGGAGGGCGTCGAGACCAACGCCTGCTTCTCGCTGCTGGCGGCGATGGGCTGCGACCAGGCGCAGGGCTTCCTGTTCGCCAGGCCGCAGCCGTTAACCGCGCTTTTCGAGTTCCTGCGGGAAGATCAGCGTTCTCTGATGCATGGCTGACCGAGGGAGGCCGGCCTTGGCCCGACTTCGCGTCCTCTGCCTCATGCTGGCCCTGCTCGCCCCGGCGGCTGCGGCTCGGGCGCAGGCGAGCCTCTTCTCGCCCGGGAATTTCCACGGCGTCGCCGATATCCGCGTCGGGCAAGCCGCGGGCGAAGCGGGCTGGCTGGAGAACGGCTTCGGCAAGACTGGGCTCACCGACGAGCTCAAGGTCGAGGCGTCTCGCGCGGCCCTGCAGTGGACTCCGGAGTTCGACGCCTCGCTGAGCGGCCACGTGGTCGTGCAGTACCAACCGCAGGCGAGCCCCAACCTCGACCTCAACGAGGCCTTCCTGCTCTGGCATGCGCCGCCCTCGGCGACTTTCGGCCGCTTGCTGGTCAAGGCGGGGGTCTTCTATCCGCCGGTCAGCCTGGAGCACACCGGCACGGCCTGGACGAGCCCGCACATGCTCTCCGGGTCCGCGATCAACAGCTGGATCGGCGAGGAGGTGCTGGTCGGGGGCTTGGAGTTCACTGTGCGCCGCGAGTTCGGCAGCCACGAGATCGGCGCGACGGCGGCGGTGTTCGGCTGGAACGACACCGCCGGCACTCTGCTCAGCTTCCGCGGCTGGACGCTGCATGGGCTGACAACGGGGGCCGACACTGCGTGGGACCTGCCGCCGCTCTCGACCTACATGTCCTTCCGCCAGGGCCCTTTCACCAAGCCGCGGCTCGAACTCGACAGCCGCGCCGGCTACTACGGCCGCCTGGAGTGGCGCCCGCCGGCTCCGGTCAGCGTCAGCGTCATTCACTTCGACAATTCGGCGAACAAGACCGCCGTCGACTCGAACGTCCAGTGGGGCTGGGAGACCCGCTTCACCAACGTGGGCGTGAAGTGGGAGCCGTCGCAGACCGTGACAGTGATGGCCCAGGCGATGACCGGCGAGACCCAGATGGGCTACCGGGAGCGCGGCTCCCTGTGGGTCGATGTCGGATATTCCGCGGCCTACCTGCTAGCCCAGAAGTCGTTCGGTGCGGACACCGCCAGCGCCCGCCTGGACTGGTTCGAGACCCACGACCGCACGATCCAGGACCTGGACGACAACGACGAGGACGGATGGGCCGCCACCGTCGCGTGGCGCCACCGCCTGGCCGACCACCTCGATGTCATCCTCGAGGCCCAGCACGTCCACTCGAGCCGCAACGCCCGCCCCCTGGCCGGCGAAGCCCGCCACGAGAACCAGAGCGCGCTGTCGGC
>CAZBXO010000192.1:0-4216 GCA_964495645.1 uncultured Phenylobacterium sp.
TGATGGTGTCCTCGATGTCTCCGCACGCCCGTCCTCGATGTCTCCGGTCTGAACAGCTCCGCCCCGGGGGAGAGGAGGTCTACTCCGCCGTCGTCAGCACCACCTTGCCGACGTGGGCCCCCTTTTCGAGGTGGGCATGGGCCTTGGCGGCGTCTTCGAGCGGGAAAGTGGCGTCGACGTGGCACTTCACGCGGCCCTGCGCGACCCACGGCCAGGCGACGCTCTCGACCACCAGCGCCAGTCTGGCCTTCTCGTCGGCGTCGCGGGGCCGCAGCGTCGAGCCCGTGATCATCGCCCGCTTCTGCATGATCCTGAAGATCGGCACGGTGATGTCGCCGCCGCCGAGGGCGGCGATGTAGACGATGCGCCCGCGGGTCTTCAGGGCGTCGAGATTCCTGGCGAAGTAGTCGCCGCCGACCATGTCGAGGACCACGTCGACGCCGCCGGCCTCCTTGGCGACCTCGGCGAAGTCCTGGCTGGTGACGTCGACGGCGATGTCGGCGCCGAGCGCGAGCGCGGTCTTCGCCTTGTCGGCGCCGCGGGCCGTGGCGATCACCTTGGCGCCGGCGGCCTTGCCCATCTGGATGGCGGTGGTGCCGATCCCGGAGGTGGCCCCGTGCACCATCAGGGTCTCGCCGGAGAGCAGGAGGCCGCTCTCGAAGACGTTGGCGTAGACGGTGAACACCGTCTCCGGCAGGCCGGCCGCCTGGACGTAGTTCAGGCCCGTCGGGATCGGCAGCGCGTGGCGCGCGTCGCACACGGCGTACTCCGCATAGCCGCCGCCGCCCAACAAGGCGCAGACCTTGTCGCCGGCCTTCCAGCGCCCAGCGCCCACGACGACATCGCCGGCCACCTCCAGGCCGATGGTGTCGGGCGCGCCGGGCGGGGGCGGGTAGCCGCCCACCCGTTGCAGGATGTCCGGCCGGTTCACGCCCGCCGCGCGGACCTTGATCAGGATCTGCCCGTGGCCCGGCAGCGGCAGAGGGACCCGAACGGGCTTCAGCGCCTCGGCTGGCCCCTTTCCGCCTTCGACGGTGATCGCGGTCATGGTGTCGGTTTCGACGGGGCTGTTCATTGCCCTGGTGGCTCCTCGACTTGCGCGGACGATCCCGTAGCGGTTGGATAGCGCCGGCGAGCCGGGCCGCAAAGGAGTTGCGCGATGGAAGAACCTGTCGAGGTCAGGGTCGGGCGCGGTCAGCGGCTCCTGGAGGCCTGCAAGGAGGACCTCGATCTCTACGGCGTCGCCGAGCTGGAGGAGCGGCTGGAGATCCTTGCCGCCGAATCCGCCCGCGTGCAGGCGCAGATCGACAAGAAGCGCACCGGTCGGGCTGCGGCCGACGCATTGTTCGCCCCTAGGTCGAGTTAGTTTTACCTTTTTGTGGCATAACGGTTGCAGGTCGCCCCAAGAGTGAGACGACGCGTCCCGGCGCGCTGCACCTCGAAGGGCTGTAAGAGAGCATGATGCAAGAGATGAGCAGCAGCCCCGCGTGGCGCGCCACGGTCATCCAGGACTTCGCCCGGTCGGAGCTGTTCGAGCGGACCTTCCAGGAGGGCATGGAGCTGGTCGAGGAGACGGCCGGCTACCTCGACGGCGAAGGTCGCCAGGAATCCAAGCTGCTGTCGCGCAACGCCGCGCTCGCCTACGCGGCCGAGAGCATGCGTCTCACCACCCGGCTGATGCAGGTGGCCTCGTGGCTGCTGGTGCAGCGCGCGGTCCGTGAGGGCGACATGCCGCCAACCTCGGCCTGCGAGGACCGCTACCGCCTGAACGAGGACGCCGCCAAGGGCGACGACGGCGCGGGCTCCGACCTGCCCCGCGGCCTGACCGGCCTCGTCGATCGCGCCGAGCGCCTCTACGAGCGCGTTCGCCACCTTGACCAGCGGATGTACGTGGAAGGCGCCGCCTCGGGCGAGCCCGTGAACCCGGTGCAGAGCCACCTCGACCGCCTGAAGAGCGCCTTCGGGGCCTGACCCCAAACGAGAAACGCCGCGAAGCGGGGCTTCGCGGCGCCGGAGCTCCGTCGCTGACGCGGCGGGCTATTTCCTGGTGAACGCCCCGAACTTGGCGTTGAAGCGCGACACGCGGCCGCCGCGGTCGAGGAGCTGTTGCGCGCCGCCGGTCCACGCGGGGTGGGTCTTCGGGTCGATGTCGAGGTTCAGCGTGTCGCCTTCCTTCCCGTAGGTCGAACGGGTGCGGTAGCTGGTGCCGTCGGTCATCACCACGGTGATGAAGTGGTAGTCCGGGTGGGTCTTCTGTTTCATCGCGCGGGCGCCTGACATAAACGAGCGGGCATTCGAACGCCGCCCACGAGTGGGGCGGCCGAAAGGAAGCCGCGCGTATAGAGAAACGGGCGGCGGAACGCAAGGCAAGGCACGCGCATGAGCGAGACTGCGGCCGAATCCGCCGCGCCCGGACGACCGAGCGAGGGCCAGGCGCTGGCCCAGAGCCTGGCGGAGGGCGCCGCGAAGCGCGGCAAGAGCCGCAACATCGGGGCGCTGAGGCGGCTCTTCCCGTTCATCGCCGACCACTGGGGGGACGCCGCGCTCTCCGGCGTGTTCCTGATCGCCTCGACCAGCGCGACGCTCGGCGTCTCGGGCGCGATCCGGCTGCTGGTCGACCACCTGACGGCGGCCGGCCGGACCGGCGAGCCTGTGCACACCTGGTTCGCGATCATGGGCGGGGTGGTGGCGGCGCTGGGGCTGGCCACGTCGCTGCGCTATTTCTTCGTCACCAAGCTGGGCGAGCGGGTGGTGGCCGACCTGCGCAAGGCCGCCTACCGCCACATCCTGACCCTGGACCCGGCCTTCTTCCTGCAGACCCGCACCGGCGAGGTGCTGAGCCGGCTGACCACCGACATCGCCATCGTCGAGAGCCTGCTGGCCACCTCGATCTCGGTGGCCTTGCGCAACCTGCTCACGCTGATCGGGGCGCTGATCCTGCTGGTGATCGTCAGCCCCAAGCTCACGGGCCTGGTGCTGCTGACCTTCCCGGTGATCCTGGTCCCGATGTTCCTGTTCGGGCGGCGGGTGCGCAAGCTCACCACCTCGACCCAGGACCAGTTCGCCGACGCCGTCGGCTTCGCCGGCGAGAGCCTGGATGCGCTCGAGACCGTGCAGGCCTTCGGCCGCGAGGCCTCGGCCGCCGGCCGGTTCGGCGAGGCGGTCGAGCGGGCCTTCGCCACCTCGCTCCGCCGCATGACCGCGCGGGCGATCATGACCGGCGTGGTGATCCTGCTGGTGTTCGGGGGCATCCTCGGGGTCTTCGCGCTCGGCGTTCATGCGGCGCTGTCGAACGAGCTCAGCTGGGGCGCGCTCTTCCAGTTCGCCTTCCTGGCGGTAATGGCCGCCGGCTCGGTGGGCGCGCTCGGCGAGACCTGGGGCGACGTGCAGAAGGCCGCGGGGGCGATGGAGCGCGTGGGCGAGCTGCTCGACGCCCGGCCCGGCGTCGCCGCGCCTCCCAACCCGAAGCCGCTGCCGAGCCCGCCGCGCGGCGAGATCGCCATGACGCAGGTCAGCTTCGCCTACCCCAGCCGGCCGGACATGCCGGTGCTGAAGGACTTCTCGCTGCTCGTGCGGCCGGGCGAGCGGGTGGCGCTGGTGGGCCCGTCGGGCGCGGGCAAGTCGACGGTCTTCCGCCTGCTGTTGCGGTTCTACGACCCGCAGGCCGGGACCGTGCTGATCGACGGTGTGGACGTGCGCGACGCCGACCCGGTGGAGGTGAGGAGCCGCATGGCCCTGGTGGCGCAGGAGAGCCCGCTGTTCTCCGGCTCGGCCGCCGACAACGTCCGCTTCGGCCGCGAGGCTGCGACCGCGACCGAGATCCAGAACGCGGTGCGCGCCGCCCAGGCCGAGGGCTTCCTCTCGGCCCTGCCGCAGGGCCTCGACACCCTCGTCGGCGATCGCGCGCGGGGCCTCTCCGGCGGCCAGCGCCAGCGCCTGGCCATCGCCCGCGCCCTGGTCCGCGAGGCCCCGATCCTGCTGCTCGACGAGGCCACCAGCGCGCTGGACGCCGAGAACGAGCAGCTGGTCCAGCGCGCCCTGGACGAGGCGATGAAGGACCACACAACCATCGTCATCGCTCACCGACTGGCCACCGTGCTGAAGGCCGACCGGATCGTGGTGATGGACGAGGGGCGCGTCGTCGAGGAGGGCGCCCACGCCGAACTGGTCGCCAAGGGCGGCCTCTACGCGCGCCTGGCGTCGCTGCAGTTCGGCG
>CAZBXO010000192.1:4316-6552 GCA_964495645.1 uncultured Phenylobacterium sp.
GGACCTCGAAGCACTGGACGAAGACCGGGGCCGTGCGGCTGTCGAGGCCGTTCTTCTTCAGGGTGTCGGCGAGGCGCGCTTCCAGCGGCAGGCCGATGCCGGCGAAGTAGGTCGGGTGCTTCATCTCCGGGTAGGTGCCGACCTTCATCGCCTTCGCCAGGTCGATGACCTCCTGGTAGGTCGGGATGGGCTCGCGGCCGTCGAAGGCGGCGCTGGCCTTGCGTAGCTGCGGCAGCCGCTCGCGGGCGCGCAGGGTCTTCAGCTCGGCGAGCGTGAAGTCCTCGGAGAACCAGCCTTCGATCTTCTGGCCGTCGATGATCTTCGTCGCCTTGCGGGCGGCGAACTCCGGGCGGCTCGCGACGTCGGTCGTCCCGGCGATCTCGTTCTCGTGGCGGACCACGAGGTGGCCGTCCTTTGTGCAGACCAGATCCGGCTCGATGAAGTCGGCGCCTTCCTCGATGGCGAGGCGATAGGCCATCAGCGTGTGCTCGGGCCGCTCGCCGCTGGCGCCGCGGTGGGCGATGACGATGGGCTTCTTTGGTTGCGCGAGGGCGGGCGTGGCGGCGGCTGCAGCGGCGGTGGCGGCGAGGGTGCGGCGGGTGATCATGCCCGCCAGCCTAGCTATTTGGCGGCGCGGAGGCGATCCAGCAGCAGGGGGTGGATCTCGAGGTTGCCGGCGACGATGGAGCCGCCGCGCAGCATGTCCGCGTCGCCGTCGGCGTCGGTGACCTTGCCGCCGGCTTCGGTGACCAGGAGGATTCCGGCCGCGACGTCCCAGGGCTGCAGGTCCCGCTCCCAGTAGCCGTCGTAGCGGCCGGCCGCGACCCACGCGAGATCGAGCGCGGCCGAGCCGAAGCGGCGCACGCCGGCGACCCGCTGGCTGACCTGGTGCAGCTCCTTCAGGAACTTGGCGTGCTGGCCGTGGCCGAGGAACGGGATGCCGGTCGCCAGCACCGTCTCGTCCAGCTTCTGGCGCGCGGCGACCCGCAGCCGCTTGTCGTTGACGAAGGCCCCCTTGCCCTTCTCGGCCCAGAAGAGCTCGTTGGTCACCGGATTGTATGTGACCGCCGCGACCACGGCGCCCTCGCGCTCGAGCGCGATATTGATGGCGAAGTGCGGGATCGCGTGCAGGAAGTTGGTGGTGCCGTCGAGCGGGTCGACGATCCAGGTGTGGGTCTTGTCGGTGCCTTCGACGAGGCCCCGCTCCTCGCCCAGAAAGCCGTAGCCGGGGCGTCCCTTGGTGAGCGCCTCGAACAGCACCTGTTCGGCCTTCAGGTCGGCGGCGGAGACGAAGTCGGCGGGCGCCTTCCTGGCCACCTGCAGCTCCGCGAGCTCGCCAAAGTCGCGGTTCAGCCCGCGCGCGGCCTTGCGGGCGGCGTCGCTCATGACCTTGAGCAGGGCGGACTGGGTGGACATGGGCCTCAGGCGTTGTGGGACGGGCGGTCTTAGGGGGGCGGCTCCCGCAAAGCAAGGATAGCGGAACCGCAAGATGACGAGAGCTTAAGTTGCGTCGCGCCCGGGGGCCGCGAGAGTGGCCGCAGGGGAGAGTCCTGTAATGAAGCGTATCCTGTCGGGCGTAGCCGCCGCCTTCGCGTGGGCGTCCGTCGCCTGGGCCCAGCCGGTGGGCGACTTCCACCAGCACCTGTTCAGTCCGCAGCTCGCGGCGCTGATCAGCGTCGATCCGATCACGGCGCAGGACCTGGTCGCCATGCTGGACGCCGCTGGCATCAAGCGCGCCGCCGTGCTGTCGGTCGGCTACAGCTGGGCCAACCCGGCGCGGAAAGTGGATATCCCCTACGAGAAGGTGAAGGCGGAGAACGACTGGGTGAGCCGCCAGGTGGCGCCCTACCGCAGCCGGCTGATCGGCTTCTGCGCGGTCAATCCGCTGGCGGTCTGGGCGGTCGAGGAGATCGCCCGATGCGCGAAGGACCCCAACCTCAGCCGTGGCCTGAAGCTGCACATGGGCAACTCGGTGGTGAACTATGACAATCCGGCCCACGTCGCTTCCGTGCGCCGCGTGTTCGCCGCCGCCAACGCGCACAAGATGGCGATCGTGATCCACCTGCGCGCCTCGGTCTCGCAGCGGCTGCCCTACGGGACAAGGCAGGCGCAGACCTTCCTGGACGAGATCCTGCCGGCGGCGCCGGACGTGCCGGTGCAGATCGCCCACCTGGCCGGCGCCGGGACCTACACCGACCCCTTGGCTGACGAGGCGATGGACGTGTTCATCCAGGCC
>CAZBXO010000193.1:0-6481 GCA_964495645.1 uncultured Phenylobacterium sp.
AAGCCGCTCGACAGTGAGACCGTGTCGACGTCGCTGACCAACGTCCAGGAGACCCCCCAGCAGGTCACCCTCATCGACTCGGCTCAGCTGCGCGCCCAGGGGATCAACACGCTCGAACAGGCGCTGCGCAACGTGCCGGGCATCACGGTCGCCATCGGCGAGGGCGGCCAGCTCGGCGGCGACCAGTTCCGCATCCGCGGCTTCGATTCCAAGGACGACGTCTACGTCGACGGCCTGCGCGACTTCGGGGCCTACACCCGCGACAGCTTCAACTACGAGGAAGTGCAGGTCCTCAAAGGCCCGTCAGGCGCCCTGTTCGGCCGCGGAACCACGGGCGGCGCGATCAACACCGTCTCCAAGCAGCCCCGGCTGGAGGACTTCGTCAGCGTCGACGGCTACGTGGGCGCGGGCGACTACTACCGCGGCCTCGCCGACATCAACCGCAGGCTGACCGACACCATCGCCGCGCGCGTCACCCTGATGGGCAACTCCACCGGCGTCGTCGACCGGGACAGGATCTACTCGGACCGCTGGGGCGCGGCCGTCAACCTGGGCTTCGGACTGGGGACCGACACGAAGATCACGATCAGCGCCCTGCACCAGCACACCAAGGCGCGGCCGGACTACGGCGTCATCATCGTCCAGCCGCCCGGCGACATCATCGCCCGGCCGGCCACGGAGTTCGGCGTGGGCGTCGAGCGCGCCAGCTTCCTCGGCTACGACGCCGACGTCGACCGCAACGACGCCGACATGCTGACGGTGCGCATCAGCCACAGGATCGGCGACAAGGTCAGCCTGCAGTCCGACACCCGCTACGGCCTCTACTCGCGATACTTCCAGTACTCGACGCTGGATCAGTGCAACGCCGCCTGCATCGTCAACCTCTTCGATGGCAATCCGGCCACCGAGCCCAACGGCGGCAACGGCGGCCAGGGTCCCTACGACGCCGACGCCTGGGGCCTGCAGAACATCACCACCGCCCGCATCGACCATGACCTGGGCTCGCTGAGGAACCAGCTGCTGGTCGGCATGGACCTGGCGCGGCAGTCGAACGACCGCACCGTCTTCGCCTACACCCTGCCCGCGGGCTTCACGACCCGGCAGGCCATCCCGCGCCCGATCGTCAATCCCAACCCCGCCTTGCCGGTGGGCTACGCGGTGTTCCGCGCCATTCCCGGCGCCAACATCACCTGCCCCGCGAGCGGCAACTGCACGACCGTCGTGAACGGCGCGACGGTGGTCACGAACACGGCCGGAACGCAGACGACCCGCAGCCGGGGCGACTCCACCGACGTGGCGCTCTTCCTCACCGACCGGCTGTGGCTGACGGACCAGCTCTCGGTGATCGGCAGCTACCGGATCGACCGCTACCACGCCGAACTCGACACGCTCGCCTTCAACAACACCGCCAATACGATCAAGGTGAACATCACCCTCAAGAGCCCCCGCGTCAGCGTCGTGTGGGAGCCTGCGGCCGATACGGACCTCTATGTGTCCTGGGGCCGCTCGGAGACGCCGCAGGGCACGTCGATCGTCGGCACGGCGAACGCTCTGGCGGTCGCCACCCGGGACCTGGATCCGGAAGTCTCGCGGATCGTCGAGGCCGGGGCGAAGGTGCTGATCCCGGGCACACAGGTGTCGGCCAGCCTCTCGGTGTTCCGTATCCGCAAGAACAACGCCCTGCAGACCGACCCGGCGACCGGCCTGCTCCAGGCGCAGTCCGGCGAAAAGCAGGAAGTCACCGGAATCGAGATCGGGCTCAACGGCCGGGTGCGGCAGAACTGGTCGATCAGCGCCGGCTACGCCTACCTCGACGCCGAGATCAAGGAGAGCTTCACCAACTGCACGGTGGCCGCCGCCAATGCCACCGGCACGCCGACCGCCGCCATCTGCCCGCTGGGCGTGACCGCCGCGATCCCGGTTCCGAACACCGTCGCCATCGGCCGCCAGGTGATCTTCGTGCCGAAGCACTCGGCCTCCTTCTACACCAACTACGATGCCTCCGAGTGGATCGAGGGGCTCTCGTTCGGCGGCGACATCACCTTCCAGAGCAGGCAGAACCTCGTGTACCAGGGCCGCTCGGTGAGCTTCGCCGACCGCGCCAACCTGACCCCGACCCGCATCGGCGTGGCGCCGAAGAACATCACGCTGAACGCCTTCGCCACCTACCGGACCGGCCCGTACCGGTTCAGCGTGAACGTCTACAACGTCACCGACCGTCTGAATTACAGTCAGGTGTTCGGCAACCGCGCGACGCCGGCCGCCGGACGCACGGTGATCGTCGGGCTCGGCGCCTCCTTCTAGGGTTCCTCATGATCCTCCACGTCGAGGGGGTGCTGACCTCCGACCAGGTCGCCGAATGCCGAGCGAGGCTGGCCGAAGCCCCGTGGGTCGACGGCAAGGTCACCGCCGGCGAACAGTCCGCGCGGGCCAAGAAGAACCAGCAGGTCCCGGAGGATCATCCGGTGGCCCGCGAACTGGGCGACCTGATCCTCTCGGCCCTCGGCCGCAACCCGACCTTCGTGTCGGCCGCCCTGCCGCTGCGCGTCTTCCCGCCCCTGTTCAACCGCTACGCGCCGGGCATGACCTTCGGGACCCATGTGGACAACGCCATCCGCTTCGCGAGCGGCGTACGTTTCCGCACGGACGTCTCAGCGACGCTGTTCCTTACGGATCCGGACGACTACGACGGCGGCGAGCTGATCGTGGAGGACGCGTTCGGCGAGCATGCCGTGAAACTGCCGGCGGGCGACATGGTGCTCTATCCCGCCTCGAGCCTGCACCGGGTCACCGAGGTCACCCGCGGCGCGCGGACCGCGGCCTTCTTCTGGGCCCAGTCGATGGTGAAGTCCGACGAGCAGCGCACGCTGCTCTGGGACCTCGACCAGTCCATCCAGAAGCTCTCCGTGAAGGTCGGCCAGGACGAGCCCGAGGTGATCAGCCTGACCGGCGCCTACCACAATCTCCTGCGCATGTGGGCCGAGGTCTGAAGCCAGCGCGGTCGGCCCTCTCCTCACCCGCAGGGGGAGGGGGACCATGCGCAGCATGGTGGAGGGGGCTTCGCCACAGCCGCAGGGGCCGGCACGTGTCCCCCTCCACCGCCTGCGGCGGTCCCCCTCCCCCTACGGGTGAGGAGAGCCAAGGAGGCCCGCCTCCCTAGCGGCTCCGTTCCCGCGGTCCCAGCACCTCGACGCCCCGGGACTCCAGCGTCTCGATCACCCCGTCCTTGGCCAGTAAGCGGCGCAGGCGGACCATGGCGACGGTCTTGCCGGGCTTCTCGAGCTGGGCGGCCAGCAGGCTCGCCTGGTCGTCCACCGCGCGCCGCCACCACTCGGCTCCGCCGCCCATCAGCAGGAAGCACTTCTCCACCTGCCGCGGCGCGCTGACCGCGACCGCCACGTCCCCGCGGGCCCAGCCGCGGGCCGCGGCCACGAAGCGGGCCTCGCCGGCCTCGATGTCGTCCAGGGCCGACGCCAGGCACTGGTTCTGGAGGTCGACCGTCAGGCTCTGGCGCATTTCCCGTATCAGGGCGCCGCCGCCGGGCATGCGGTCGGGGTTCTTGAAATCCACCCGGCGCTTGCGGGCGACCGAGCGGACATCGGCCTCGGGGTCCTTCCACTTCTCGTCGCTGCGGCTGTCGCGCATCAGGAGCAGGCCGGCCATCATCGGGCCCCAGCGGTCGTAGCGGTCTTCGCCCTTGCCGACCCTCTCGCGCGCCGCGATGAAGCGCGCGCGCAGCTCCGGCGGCAGATCCGCCTCCATGTTCTTCGTGCGCAGCGCCCGGTAGAGGCGGAAGAAGGCGCCGATGTCCCCCAGCCCGAACTGCGGACGCGCGTCGGCCCCGATCAGGGCGTTGGCCTTGTTCAGCCGCCGCTCGAGGCCGCGGGTGTCCCAGGTCAGACCCTTCGGCACGGCCCCGTCGGGCAGGCCCAGGATGTAGACGGTGGAGTCGTCGTCCTCGATCCGCCAGAACACCGGCCCGCCGTCGCTGGGCGTCACCACCAGTTCCTCGACGAGGGCGCCTTCCGGATCGGCCAGCTGCGGCTGCGAACCCGCGGGTGCGGCGAGCGCCAGCGCCGCCGCGAACACGATCCCGAAACGCCGAAGTCCCCTCATCCCGCCGAAGCTGCCCAGCCCGCGTGGCGAAAGCTAGGCCGTTGCTTCAGCGCCCACCTCTCCTCACCCGTAGGGGGAGGGGGACCGCCGATAGGCGGTGGAGGGGGAGAAGCGCCGGCCGCGGTGGCTGTGGCGAAGCCCCCTCCACCACGCGTGCCGCGTGGTCCCCCTCCCCACAATGGAAGGGGACGCCGTCATGAAGCGCCGGCCTACAGGTCGTTGTCGGCCTCCGCCAACCTGCGGGCCGTGGCGCGGGTGATGTTGGCGGCCGTCAGCTCCTTCAGATCCAGCCCGCCGTCCTTGTTGAGGTCGAGTTCGGCGAGCCGGGTCTTCAGCGAGGCGTAGTTGCCGGTCATCTCGGCGACGTCGACGCGGCCGTTGGCGTTGTCGTCGAGGAAGCCGATCGTGCGGCTTTCCATCAGCTTGGCCTGCAGGTCGTTGCGGACGTTCTTGCTGGTCTCGTCGACCCAGCGGTAGTTCACCCGGAAGTACATCATCTCGTTCCAGGTCTGCTCGCCCCAGGTGACGTTGATCTTCGGGTCCGGGTTGGCCGGGTTGTGCGCCGAGTTGTCGTAGGTCCAGACGACGCGCAGCTTGGTGCCCTTCTTGATCGTCAGCGGCTTGGCCAGGTCGTAGTCGAGCTGCCAGTTGAAGTCGTACTTCGGCACCGACAGGATCGGCGTCTCCTTGCCGTCCGGAGTGATCTGCGTGAGCTCCACCTGGTAGCCGCGGTAGTGGGCGTGCGGGTGCACGCTGTAGAGCACGGCGTCGGCCGGGAACTCGAGGTAGCTGATCTCCTTGTGCCGCGCCGCGCCCGCGGGGATGCGCAGGCCCGGATCCGAGATCACCGCGGCGCGCCGGATGATCTCGGGCGCCGATTTCAGCAGGTAGTAGCCGATGGTGGTCTGGTCGGTCTGCGCCTTGCCCATGGTCGTGTAGTGCATCGAGTAGCTCAGCTTGCCGCCCTGCGGGACCGGCGCGCCGGTGCCCACGTTGTAGAGCTGCACGCCAGCGCCCGGCACGAACGAGCCCACCGAGCTGCCGGGGATCTTGGCCGGCGGCAGGTTCCTGTCCGCCGAGTAGCTGGAGGTGATGTGGTGCAGCACCGGGCGCGCGCCCGGCTTGAACGCGACGGCCCTCAGCCAGGCGTCGCCCTTGAACGGGTTGTCCACCACCATCCGCTGGTAGGGGATGACCCCGGTGGCCGGGACGCTGAAGGCCGGCAGCTTGACGATCACGTCCGGCTTGCCGAGCTCGGCCGGCCACTCCGGCGCCTCGCCGGCCTGGGTGAGCAGGATGTCCTCGCCCTTGCCGCGCGGTGCGCCGGCCTCGATCCAGTGGACCAGGGTCTTGGTCTCCTCGGCGGTGAGGTTGGTGTCGTTCGACCACTGGCCCACGTGCGGATCGACCTGGAACGGCGGCATGCGCCGGGTCATCACCGACTCCCGCATCATCGGCGCGAAGCCCTTGACCACGGCGTAGCTGTTCATCGCGAACGGCCCGATGCCGCCCTTCTGGTGGCAGCTGACGCACTTCTTCTGCAGGATCGGGGCGATGGTCTTGGCGTAGCTGATGTCGGCGTAGTCGGCCGCCTTGGCCCGCCCCGGGAAGGCGATCGCCTGGCCGGCGGTCACGGCGACCCGCGGGTTGGCCACGGCCTTGCCGGCCAGTACGGCGTCGAGCGCCGCAGCCGTCTGCTCGACCGGTCCGTGGTAGGCGATGCGGTTGCCGGCCTTCGGCTCGATGACGAAGACCTCGCCCTCGCGCTTCACGCCCAGCTGCTCGCCGACCAGCTGCAGGTCGTCCATCAGCACGGTGACGTCCGACTTCAGCGCTGCGGCCTCCGCCGCCGCTTCCTCGCGGCTGTCGGCCGGGTTGGAGTTGATCACGTAGAAGAGGACGCCCTTGTCCTTGTAGGCGGCCTGAAGCTTGGAAAGCTCGGCGGCGCCGGCGCGCGACACCGGCGAGCCCACCTTGGCCGACATCAGCACGATCGCCGGCGCGTAGTGGTAGTAGCCCAGCCGGTGGGCCATGCGCGTGGTGTCGGTCAGCTGGAAGTCGGCCGCCTTCTCCGGCGTGACCGCCGCCACGCCGACGGCGCCCGGCGAGGCCGTGACCGGCGCGGAGGCGGCGACGGCAAGGGCGGCCGCAACCGCCGTGGTGACCAGAACAGCCCGCATCTCAGCTCTCCCCAGCAAGGTGCAGTTATACGGCCGTGTCTCGCACGGTTCGGCAGTCCAGCGTCGCCATACCACGTTTTCTGAGAAGTCGCGACGTTCGGTGAAGCCTCCCCACCCCCCCGTCATCCGGGCCGCGGCGTCCGCCATACCGCGAAGAGCCGGGGCCCGCCCGCGCCGGCCTCGAA
>CAZBXO010000194.1:0-6459 GCA_964495645.1 uncultured Phenylobacterium sp.
CTGGACGACGCTGAGTTCCTTGTGGGTCTCGACGATGGCGCGGCGGGCTTCGGCGAGGGCGGCGATGGCGGCCGTGGCGCGCTCGAGCGCGTCCTGGCCGATCAGCGCGGAGGCGCCGGCGTCCTTACGGAGCGAGGGCATCAGGGCGGTCAGGCTGGCGGCCTTGGCGATGGCGGCGTCGATCGCCGATTCGGTTTCGAACAGGGCCCCGGCGACTTGTTCGGCGGCCATGCGGCGTTGCTTGAGCATGCGTTCTCTCCATGCGCGCCGGGTCGCGACGCGCGCTTAGGGGTCTAACCTGCGTGTGGTTTCCGAGCCGTTCAGGCTCGTGGTGAAGCGACTCTTAACGGTCCCTCGTGAGCGTCACGCCGGCGTGCGACGCGCCCGATGGACGGGTGTTCGGTGGTCTGCCGCTATGCGCGGAGCAGGTCGTGCGCCAGTGAGCCTAGTTCGCGGAGCCCCGCCAGCATGCCCCCGAAGGCGAGGGCGGTGATGACGGCGATCCCCACGATCAGGCCGATGCGCGCGCCCGGGCTCAGCTCATTTCGGCGGAACCAGGCTCGGCTGCCTCGCCCTTGAAGTTCTCGTCCAGGAGAACCCAGGTGAGACAGAGGATCTCGCGCAGCACCATCTCCGCGGGCTTGAACGGCGCCAGCTTCTGAGTGGCCGAAACGAGATGTCGGGCCATGTCCGCTTGCGCCGGCGTCGCCGCGAGGTCGACGAGCTGCCGCTCCAGCTGGGTCCAGGAAAAGCCCGGAAGCGTCTCCTGGCGATTGCCCAAGGTCGGCCACTTCGCCTCGAAGTCGTCGATCTCCCGGCGAAGGCGCAAGGCCCGGCCGATCACCGCGCGGTTCTCGAAGTTCTTCCAGTCGCCCATGGGTGTCCCCCTCTGTCGCCGGCCCATCGAGCCAGCGGTCGGAGGGACTGTCTGTCCTGATCGTGTCGTGTCCTGATCCGGTCAGGACATGGTTAACGCCGTCTTGCGCCCGCAGCATCCGGGCCGCCTCGTAGCGGTCGGGAACGCCCAGCTTCCGCCGGGCGCGATCGCAGTAGGTGTCGACCGAGGTCTTCGACATGCCGAGCTCGCGGGCGATCTGCTTGGAGCTCAGGTGCTGGTCGACGAGGCGCAGGCACTCCCGCTCGCGCTGCGTCAGCAGCTCGACGGACTGACCCATGATGTCCGGTCGCGCAGACATGCCAGCGACAGTAAACGGCGGTTTTGGCGTTCCGTCTACTTTGGGGCGAGGAATTTCCTGGCTCGCGTATTTTCGCCGCACGACCAAGCTGCGTTTGACCGCCCGTTAAGCCCTTGCCCGGTACGGCTTCGCCGGCATGGCGCGCACTCCACGACCCCTTTCCGACCGGCGGCCCCGCCGCGCGCAGATCAGCGCCGAGCAGCTGGCGTCGCTGAGCCACGAGTTCCGCACGCCGCTGAACGGGGTGTTGGGGATGGCGCGGCTGCTGGACGGCACGCCGCTGTCGGCCGAACAGCGCACCTACGTGGCGGCGCTGCGCGAAAGCGGCGAGCACCTGCTGACGCTGGTCAACGACGTGCTGGACTTCGCCAAGCTCGGCGCGGGGCGCGTGGAGCTGCACCCGGCGGCGACGGACGTGGAAGGCCTTTTGCGCAGTCTGGCCGAACTGCTGTCGCCGCGGGCGCGGGAGAAGGGCCTCGAGATCGCCTGGGCCGCCTCGCCCGGCGTCGGCGCGGTTCGCGCCGATGAAGGCCGGCTGAAGCAGATCCTGCTCAACTTCGCGGGCAACGCGGTCAAGTTCACGCAGGCCGGCGGCGTGCTGCTGGCGGTGAGCGAGCCGTCGCCGGGGCGCCTGCGTTTCTCCGTCGAGGACACCGGCCCTGGCGTTTCGGCCGGCGACCGCGACCGCATCTTCGAGGCGTTCGCCCAGGCCGACGCCAGCCATGCCGACCTCGGCGGCGCGGGACTTGGGCTGGCCATCGCGCGGCGGCTGGCGCGCGCCATGGGCGGCGAGGTGGGCGTGCAGCCTGCCAAGGGCGGCGGCGCCTGCTTCTGGTTCGAGGCGGCGTTCGCCGCGGCCGCGCCACCGGCGGGCATGGTTGGCCTGAAGGGCCGCACGGTGGCGGTAGCGTCCGCCAACCGCGTCGTTCGCGAAGCCGCCCGGCGGCAGATCCAGGCAAGCGGCGGGCGCGCCATCGTGGTCGCGAGCGTTGCAGCCGCCCTGGCGGAGACATCCGAGGGCGACGTGGTGCTGGTGGACGCGCTCCTGGCCGACGCCTTCCCGCCGCCGCCGCCGAGCCGCCCGGCGATCCTGCTGCTGGCGCCGGACGAGCGCGACCGGATCGCCAAGGCGCGGCGGGCCGGGTTCGCCGGCTACCTGATCAAACCGCTGCGGCGCGCTTCACTTGTCGAGCGGGTACTGATCGCCGCGGGCGCCGAGGCTGCGCCGGCCGCCGGGCCCGAGGACGACCGCATCGCCGAGGCCGCCGCGCCGGGCGTCAAGGTGCTGCTGGTCGAGGACAACCCGATCAATGCCCTGCTGGCCAAGGCGCTGCTGACCCGCGAGGGCTGCGACGTCGAGCACGCCGTCAGCGGCGCCGATGCGCTGGCGGCGGTCAAGACCGAGGCCTTCGACCTGATCGTCATGGACATGCGCATGCCGGGGATGTCTGGCGAGGACGCGGCCCGCGGCATGCGCGCGGCTGGCGTCACCGCGCCCATCGTGGCGCTGACCGCCAACGCCTTCGAGGACGACCGCCACGCCTGCCTGGCCGCCGGGATGAACGACTTCCTGGTCAAGCCGCTGTCGCCGGACGCGCTGCGCGCGGCGCTGACGCGCTGGACCGCCGGGCCCGGCTTGCTCGCCAAGCCGACGCGCGCCAAGGTCGGCTAGGCGCTTGGGGGGCGCCGAACGAGGCGCCCGATGACCGCGGCCACAGACGCTCCGAAACCCAAGAAGCGCACCTTCATGGAGGTGGTCCGCGCGCTGCGTCAGCCCAAGGTCGCGGTGATGCTGGCGCTGGGGTTCGCCTCGGGCCTGCCGTTCCTGCTCACCCAGAACACCCTCGGCTACTGGCTGCGCGACGAGGGCACGAGCCTGAAGGTCATCGGCTTCGCCTCCTGGGTGGGCCTGGCCTATGTGCTGAAGCCCTTCTGGTCGCCGATCGTGGACCGGGTGGACGTGCCGCTGCTCGGCCGGCTGGGACGACGGCGCGGCTGGATGCTGCTGGCGCAGATCGTCGTCGGCATCGGGCTCGCGGCGATGGCGGCGACCGGCCCCTCCGCAGGGCTGACCACCCTGGTGGGCATCGCCGTGGTGGTGGCGTTCGCCTCGGCGACCCAGGACATCGCCGTCGACGCCTGGCGGATCGAGGCGGCCAGCGACTCAGACGAGATGGGTTTGCTCGCGTCCGCGTATCAGTGGGGCTACCGGATCGCGATCCTCGTCGCGGACGCTGCGATCATCGCGGGAGCGGCGCACTTTGGATGGCCCGCATCGTACGTCGCCATGGCGGTGCTGATGGGCATCGGTGTGGTCGCCAGCTTCCTCGCTTCGGAACCCGCCCGGGCCAATGCGGTGATGCAGGAGCAGGCGGCGCTCTGGACGCCGCGCGGGTTCTTCGATGGGGTCGTTGGGCCGTTCATCGACTTCTTTGGACGGCATCGGTGGCTGGGCCTGCTGATGCTCGTGGCCATCGCCTTCTATCGGCTGCCCGACTTCCTAATGGGGCCGATGTACAACACCTACTATTCGGATCTCGGCCTGACGAAGGACATGGTGGCCGGCGTACGGGCCGCCACCGGCCTGCCGGGCGCCTTCATAGGCATCGCGGTGTCCGGCGCTTTCGCGGTGCGGTTCGGGTTGTTCCCCACCCTGGTCGTAGGCTCGATCCTGCAGGGCCTCGGCACGGCGGGTTTCGCGCTCCTCACCCTCAACCACGATCTGCCGACCTTCACCGCCGTCATGGCCGTCGACAACTTCGCTCAGGCCTTCGCGGGCGTGGCGCTGGTGGCCTACATGTCGAGTCTGACAGGACTCGGCTACACGGCGACCCAGTACGCTCTGCTGTCGGCGACCTACGCCCTCCTGGGCAAGGTCTTGAAGGGCTTCTCCGGCCAGGTCGTCGAGGGGCTGGCGGAAACCCAGGGCCTCATGGGCGCCTACGCCACGGCCTGGATCGGCACGGGCCTGACCGCCATTCCGCCGATCGTGCTGATGCTGCTGCTGGCGCGCGCGACGCGGGCGCAGCGGCGGGCCGCCGAAGCGACGGCCTAGGTCGATGTCAAACACACCACCTGGGCGACCTGCAGTTCGCGGCGGAGCTCGTCGGCGACGACGTAGTAGTTGGAGGGCGTGATCGGCTCGCCGGCGACGGGCGGCGGGGCCGGCTGGCCGGAGGCGGCCAGGGTGGCCGTCACCACCTCAGGCGCGGTGGTGTAGATGCGCCCTCGGCGCGGGCTTTCGGCGATAGTGACGCCGACGACACGGCCCTGGCCGTCGAGAGCCGGGGCGCCGGAGAGGCCGGAGAGGCTGCCCTTCAGGCCCTGGGTGCGGCCGGTCTCGGCCCAGACCAGCACCGGCTCGGTGCGCTCGCCGTGGCCGCGGACGACGAGGTTCTCGCGGCCGAGCAGGCGGGAGGAGGCCTCGCCGGGCTCCCCCTGGGGGAAGCCGGGATGGAAGCCGCGCTGGCCGCGGCGCAGCGGCTGCGAGAGCGCCAGCGGCAGGGGCGCCGAGCCCCCGTCGGTGAACAGGATCGCCGCCTCGCTGTGGGGGTCGACGCGGACCTTCACCGCCACGCCGACGCCGGGGCCGATGACGACGGCGACCCTGCCGCAGCCGTCGACCACGTGGCGGGCGGTCAGCCAGACGCCGGTGCGGGCGATGGAGAAGGCGGTGCCGGCGGCGGGACCAGCCTGGTCCGGCACGTCGACGACCACCGAAGGATCGAACGGGGAAGCGGGGCCGAGCGCCTCGCCCAGCGGCTCCGAGGCCTTCGGCGGCGGCGGCGGCGCGTCCACCCGCTCGCCACGCCCGACCGCGGCGAACAGCAGCGCGACGACGACCGCCGCGTAGACCAGCCAGTCCGGGAGCCGCGGGTGGCGCATGTCAGCCGGCGACCGCCGCGGCGACAATCACCGCCGTCGAGAGCTTGGCGCCGACCAGCAGGGCGGCGGCGGCGAGCTCGCCCTCCTGGATCCGCTTGGGCAGGCCGCGCAGGACGAGGTCGACGAGCCGGAAGACCAGGAGCTGGACCGCCACCGTCGCCACGCCCCACAGCCCGATGTCGATGAGGTTGGCGGACGACCGGAGCGACACGGCGAGCGGCACCGCCAGCCCCACCAGCACGCCGGCCAGCGAGATGGCCGCGGCAGTATTGCCCTCGCGGATGAGGGTGACCTCCTTGTGCGGGGTCAGGAGGATGTAGACCCCGGCGGCGGCCACCAGGATCAGCACCGTGATCAGCACGTGGCCCAGGAACAGCGGAAAGCCGGTGGCGAAGGCCTGGATCTCGGGCGAGGGGGTCGGCATCGCGGATTTCTCCGATGAATCAAGCGCCACCGTTAGCACGGCCAACCCCACCGCCGTCATCCCAGTCGCCCGCAGGGCCATCCAGGGGATCCGAGCCGGCCCCTAGCTGGAGCAGAACAGCGTGGGTCTCCCGGATCACCCTTCGGCTGATCCGTGGGATGCCGGCTAGGGGGAAGGCTCGGCGGTGACCGCTTTGCGTCGCGCGCTCGCCCTCAGCTTCTCGCTCTCGCTCTTGAGCTGGCCGCAGGCGGCGAGGATGTCGCGGCCGCGGGGCGTGCGGATCGGGCTGGCGTAGCCGCCGCGGTTGAGCACCGCGGCAAACCGCTCGATCGTGGCCCAGTCCGAGCACTGGTAGTCCGTGCCGGGCCAGGGGTTGAACGGGATCAGGTTGATCTTGGCCGGGATGCCCTTGAGCAGCTGGACCAGGGCCTTGGCCTCGGCCGGGGTATCGTTGACGCCCTTCAGCATGACGTACTCGAAGGTGACCCGCCTGGAGTTCGACAGGCCCGGATAGGCGCGGATGGCGGCCATCAGCTCGGCCAGCGGGTACTTCCTGTTCAGGGGGACCAGCTTCTCGCGCAGTGCGTCGTTGGTCGCGTGCAGGGAGATCGCCAGCATCGCCTGGGTGCGTTCGCCCAGCGCCGGCAGCTCCGGGACCACGCCGGAGGTGGAGACGGTGATCCGCCGGCGCGAGATCGCGATGCCCTCGTTGTCGGCGATGATGTCGATGGCGGCGGCGACGTGGTCGAGATTGTAGAGCGGCTCGCCCATGCCCATGAAGACGATGTTCGAGAGGCGGCGGTCCTCCTTGGGGGAGGGCCATTCGCCGAGGTCGTCGCGGGCGACCTGCACCTGGGCCACGATCTCGGCGGCGGTCAGGTTGCGGACCAGCGCCTGGGTGCCGGTGTGGCAGAAGGTGCAGTTCAGCGTGCAGCCCACCTGGCTGGAGACGCA
>CAZBXO010000195.1:0-6442 GCA_964495645.1 uncultured Phenylobacterium sp.
CGTCTACCAATTCCGCCACGACCGCTCGTGGTGAGGCGCGGCAGGTAGCAAACGCCACTGCCTTTGTGAAGGGTGACGCAGTGGCGCGGTATCCGATGTCAGTCATTGAATCCGCAGGAGGCGGGCGGTGGGACTGGAGCCGAGCGTCACCGCGCCGGGCGGCGTGTCACGGAGCGTTGTCAGGAGGCAGTCTCCCCGGCCCAGGGAGGTCAGTTTCGTCCGCGCCTCGGGCTCGCGCTCGACGACGAGCGGAACCGGTCGCTGGAGCATGTAGAGCGGGACGTACAGCGACACGAAGTTGTCCGGCGTCCCGACCGCCAGGGTCTGTGCGCCTGCCGCGCAGACTTCGCGCGCAAGCCGGCCGAGGCTGCGCTCAGGCCTTTGGGCCTCGGCCCATTCGCGCTCGACATGGAACAGTTTCGGGATCGCGAGCGCGCTGAACGCGAGGAGGACCACGAGCTGCGCGGTCGCCCAGTGCACCCGGCCGGATGCGATCGCCAGGGCGCCGGCTGCGATAGGGACGATCAGGCCAATGACCGGCAGGCGTTCGAGCCCCAGCGGCCCGCCCCCAGGGTCCAAGAAGAACAGCTCCGGCGCATCGACAGGCAGCGCCCGGTAGTGCGGTAGGATCGACAGCATCGCCAGCGCGGCCACTGCCCAGGCTGCGGCGGCGACCCATCGGGCCAGCTTCGACGGCGGCCATGCCTGGCCCAGCCGTAGCGCGAGGGGCGCGATCAGGAAGGCCGCAAAGCTGATGTAGCGAAGATGAATCCGCTCCGGCTCCATCGCGACGCCCTGCGGCGCGGCGATCAGCAACAGCAGAACCGTCGCCAGCACGAACAGGCCGGCGAACAGGGCCGGGTCGTCTCGCGAGGCGTCCCGCGTTCGCGCCCGCTGCACGAGGGCGTACGCGAGCACAGTCACCGCTGGCGCGCACAGGACCATCAGCGCAATCGCATATCGGCCTGAGAGCGCGATCCCGGAGGCGAGGTGGCCGATCTGGTCGGACGCCGACACCAGCTGCGCGGTGTAGCGTCCGCCAACGACGCTCGTCGCGCCACCGAGGAAGAGCGTCGGAAGCAGCCAGAAGCCCAGCACGGCGACGACGGCGAAGGCGGCCGCAGCGGCCGCCAGGCGGATGGCGGCGCTCGCGAAGCGTCCTCGTGACAGGAACGGCCACGCGCCGATCGCGAACGCCAGCGCCAGCGCGACGACCAACGCCGTCGGCTTGAGGAGGGTCATCGCGCCGATGAGGGCGCCGGCGGATGCGGCCCTGGCCGCCGCATTCGCGCCTGTCCCCCGGGCCAGGCGCCACACGAGGAGCGCAAAGAGCAGGAGAAGCGCGGTCTCCGGCAGGATGAAGGCGGCATAGGTCCCGAGCGGCGAGAGCGCGAGCCACAGAGCCATCAGCAGCCTGCGGCGGTCCGGACGAGGGCCACCGGCCACCTGCGCCGCAAGGGCCGCGCCCATCGCGAAGCAGGCGGCGTTGACCACCTTGAGCGTCACCTGGACAGGCAGCCGCGCCGCGTCGAGCAGTCCGATGACCCAGGCGTAGAGCAGTGCGCCGTTGTCCTGCACCACCGCGCCCTGGGCCTGGGCAGCGCGAAGCCCCCTGCCGCTGAGGCCGGTGATGAGGAACTGCACCTCATCGGCAATCACGATCGGATTGGCGATGCTCGCTCCGAACGCCGCCCAGACCAACAAGGCCGCCACCCCGCAAGCGACCGGGCTGGAGGCGCTGCCGATGTGTATGCGCGCAGTGGGGAGCCCGGAGGTCACCAACTCCTCGTCGCTTACTGGAGGCGGATGAAATGCGGCTCCGTAAACTGAGTCAGCTGCGGAATATCCACGATCGTCAGGAGCAGGACCGCGAGCACAAATGCCAGGACCGTCGCCATGAGGGACTTGTCTTGAAACAACCGTTCCGGCGCTTGTGCTACGGACGCTGGGCGCATCGCGAGCACAAGGTAGACGCAGAACAGCAAGCACAGGAAGGGCACTAGGAGCAGATACTCGACCCGGTACTTGATCATGAAAACCGAGAACACCGACATGCTGATGAGAGCATAGGCGAAACAAGACACGAGCAGGCTGGTCTCAGTGTAGCCTTGGAAGGACTTTCGGTAACTGATCAGGACCTTGCGGCCATGCGTTCCGCCGATCTCGCGGTACTCTGAGAGGCGTTTGGCGGCCATCAGGAATGCGCCACCGAACCAGTATGCGACGATGATCGTCGCCGGCGGCAGGGTGGTCGCGTCGACCATCGCCCAGCCGATCATCAGGCGGAACGGGTTGTTTGCGGCTTCAGAGAGGACGTCGAGGACGGCGCGATCCTTGGAGCGCACGGGCGGGAAATTGTAGATTACGCCCTGGAGTGCAAACAGCACGCCGACCATGAGCATGGCCGGGCTGGAGAGCGCCGCTGCGGCCAGGCCGAGCATCGCCAGGCCCGCCCAGAGCGAGTAGACCACCACGGGATTGAGAGGCACCTGGACGGAGACGCGAGCCGACTTGGTCGGATGGTGCTTATCGAATTTGCGGTCCAGCCAGGCGTTGACTACGTAGTTCGCCGAGGCAACGCATACGGCGCACACAAGGCCGAGCAGGACGTCGAGCAGCAGGGGGTCGTTCGTCCCTCCCCCCCCCCCCCCCGCAGGACAAAGGCGAGCGCGAGGCCTGGCAACACGAACACCTGCTTCGTCACATGGTCGAACCGCGCCAAGCGCAAGTAGTCCTGAGGTCGCGCCGCCCGCGCTTCGGCGATCGCTTGGTCTACCAACTCAGTCCTCGGTTCAATCGCCGTGGCCATGTACGCTACGCAAGCCCTGCAAAAGCCTAGAAGTATCGGTTTTGCTGTACAGCTACAAGCTGAGCCTTAGGCTGCTGCACGGTCAAGCTACACCTTGTGAAGTGCGCCTCTAGCCCCAGTGGATGTCGCCGCTCGCCGATCCGGTCGCCACGCTGAGGCCGGTCTGCCCAACGAGGCGGATCAGGCCGTCGCCGGTGTCCACCCCGACGTTGCCGTTCTGCCGATACACCCAGGTGTCGCCGCCGAGCTCGAAGATCGCCACGGTCTGCGCCGCCACATGCGGCGAGAGCGCGACCAGCGCCTGCTCCAGCGTCGCCGCGCCGGCCACGTAGCCCTGCGCGCCGGCCGTCAGCACGACGGCGGGCCCGAGGTCCAGGAGGTCGACGCCCTTCTGGAAGTCGGTGACCGTGGCGAAGGTCGTCACCTGACCGTTCTCGACCTTCATGTTGAGCAGGTTGAACTGGTCCGTCCGCCCCGCCGCGAAGAAGGTCAACACGTCGGCGCCCCCGCCGAGCGTAAAGGTCGTGTTGCTCAGCGACATCAGCGATAGCGCAGCCTTGTCGTCGTGCGCCGAGAGGATGGCGCTGGCCTGCGGGCCGCCGATGTTGAGCCCCCGCAGGTCCACGCCGTTGGTCGCCGACGCATCGAACCGCGCCAGGCCCTCCGCGACGCGTGCGTCCGCGGCGCCTCCGACAAAGCGGCCCGGACCGCTCAGCACGATCGTGTCCCCTGACCACGTGAGGACGCCCAACTCGGTATCGCCGTCGAGGTGGACGTTGAGCGTCCCGGTCGCGCCGCCGACGACGATGTTGGTCTGTGCGGGCCGGAAGAAGGACCCGAAGGGGATGAACGTGCCGGTCACGTACCCATGGACGTCCTGCAGGTGGAGCTCGGCGTCGACGGTCCCGTCGACGTAGTTGATACTCCACGGCGTCGGCCCGGTGTTCGACAGCGTCACCGGCGTCCCGGACGGCACGTTTATCCACGAGTTCAGAACGAACTGGATGTAGCCCGTGGACGCGTCGGCGCGCAGCGCCTGAAGACCCGAGACGCCAGCCAGATCGCCGCCGAAGTTCAGGATCATCTCCTCGAAGCCGCGGACGTGATTCAGGGGGATCAAATTCAGGGGGGTCAGCGCGCCGCCTTTGAACGTGTCGTAGCCGTCGCCGCCGTCGATCACAGCGCCGGGCTGCATCTCTTGGGTGATCTCGACGTAGTCGTTCCCGCTTCCGGCCAGGATCGACCCATTCTGAGAGACGCCAAGAACCGGCGCCGGCGACTTCAGCACATCGACGACGATGCGGTCGTCGCCCGGCCCGGCGTCGATCAGGCCCGAGACGCCCGCGCCGCCGGAAATCTCGATCGTGTCGGCACCCGCGCCGGTCGCGACGGACTGGACGGCGTCCAGCCCGCTTGTGCCCGTGACGTGGTCATCGCCGGCCGTCGCCCGCAGCGCCGGGTCCGTCGCCAACGGCGACACGGACTGGTCGTGGGCCACGGTGATCGTCGCCCCTTCGCCGTACGCGTCCAGGAGATCGTTCTGCACCCTGGCGACGCCGTCGGCCGCCAGGTCCTTGGCGAAGACGTCGTAGGCATAGGCGTAGGCGCCCACGTCCGCCGCCGCCGCGACCGACAGCAGCCAGCCGATCAGACCGGCCTTCGTGCCGATTCCGGAGAGGCCGTCGCCGCCGTAGGTGGCGAAGTAGTCCGCCCGCGTGAACGTCCCACCGAAGCCGTCGGCGACCTGGGTGTTCAGCGTGTCATGCGCCTGTCCCGCCGCCGCCGGCGCGCCGAAGATGGTCAGGTAGGCCTTGTCGAACGTCGCCTCCAGGCTGAGCGCGCCATAGGCCGCCTGGAATGCGGCCGTGCCTTCGCCGCCCTTGGCCAGGTTGATGGCGAAGTTGATGTACCGGTTCCCAGTGTTGAACGGCGCGTAGTAGGCGGAGTTCAGGTTGTTGGGGTTCGGGCCCGTCGGAGAGACCAGGTAGTCCAGTCCGGCCAGGGACGGCATCTGGCCGGTGAAGAACTGGTAGGAGAACACGGCGACCTGGGTCGTCGCCTGCGAGAGGCGCCCCACCGCCGCCAGGGCGTCCGCCGGGCCGATCTGGCCGGCATCCAGCCGCGCGGCGAGGTCGTCCAGCGCCGCCAGGTCGGACGCTGGAATGTGCGCTGCGTCCACCCGCAACAGGTTGGCGTACTGGAGCTTCAGGGTGTCGAGGGTGGCGGCCATCTACGCGGCTCCCCAGTGGATGTCGCCGCTCGCCGCGCCCTGCGCCACCGAGAGACCGGTGACGCCGACGAGCCGGATCAGGCCGTCGCCGGTGTCGACGCCGATGTTGCCGTTCTGCCGGTACACCCAGGTGTCGCCGCCGAACTCGAAGACCGTCACGCCCTGCGCCGCCAGGTGCGGCGAAAGCGCGATCAGCGCCTGCTCAAGGGTCGCGGCGCCCGTCACGAAGGCCTGCGCGCCGGGCGTGATCACCGCAACCGGCCCGAGCTCCAGGTGGTCGACGCCCTTCTCGAAGTCGAGGACCCGGGCGTAGGTGGTCACCGCGCCGTTGGCGACGACCATGTTGGTCAGGGAGAACTCGACGGTCGGCCGGTGGCCGGAGATCGAGAGCGTGTCGGCGCCTGCCCCGAGCGTGAAGGTGGTCTCGTAGGGATTCTGCAGGTTCACCAGGAAGGTGTCGTCGTGCGCCGACAGCACGACGTCGTTCGACAGGGCCAAAGGATTGTAGGCGACGATGTCGACGCCGCCCGAGGCCGAGGCGTCGAAACGGCTATGCGCGCCGGGATCAGGAAGCGGCTGGATGGAGAGCGCCGACGTCAGCCGGCCCGCGCCGGTCAGCACGATCGTGTGGCCGGTGTTGAAGCCGAGCGTTCCGATCACCGTGTCGCTGTCGACCTGGACCCGAAGCGTGCCCGTCGCACCGCCGACGCCCACGACCGTAGCGTCGTCCCAGGCGGACGCACCCTGCCCGGGGGCGCGATGGCCGTAGGGGTAGCCCTGCAGACCCGCGATCTCGATCTGAGCATCGACCGTGCCGGGCCGGAAGCTGACGGCGAGACCCGTCACCCCGGTGCTGTTCATCAGGATGGGCGTGCCCGCCGGCACGTTCGACCACTGGACCGGCACACCCGGCCGAAGCTCGCCGGTCTCCAGGGACTGCAGCCCGGTGACGCCGAAGAAGTCGACGTCGGAGCCGAGCACCATGTGCTCGATGCCGGTCACCTGCGTGCCGAACCCGGCGTGACTGCCGAACGGCGCGTACGTCGTGCTGCGCAGGGTGTCGTAGCCAGCGCCGCCGTGGACCTGGGCGCCGGGCTGCATCATGCCCGTCAGCTCGATCGTGTCGTCGCCATCTCCGGCCAGGATCATGCCGTTCGGGCCGCCGCCCAGGATCGCCACGGGCGAGCGCAGCGACTCCACCACGATCAGGTCATTGCCGCTGCCGGCGTCGACCAGACCCGCCATGTTGCCGGTGATCAGGATCTGGTCATCGCCGCCGCCGGTCTGCACCGACTGCGGCGTGTCCAGCCCCGTCGTGCCCTGCACGACGTCGTCGCCGTTGGTCGACCGCAGCGCCGGGTCGGCGGCTGTCAGCGACACGGATTGGTCGTGCGCCACAGTGA
>CAZBXO010000196.1:0-6388 GCA_964495645.1 uncultured Phenylobacterium sp.
CATGGCGCCAGCAAGGCAAGCTTTCTCACCCGGGTTGTTAGCTCAGCTAGCAGCGCCGCTGCAGAAGTCGACGTGGATATGGTCGTCGTGGCGCGCGGCTCGGCAGCCGGCGAAGCGGATCTTCGGCTCGCCCGTCAGGCGGAGTTCCCGCTTGAGATGAGGCTCCAGGAAGATGCGCCGCACGCACCGCTCGGCGGCCAGCTTCTCGACCAGGGCGCGGGTTCGCTCGCGGTCCATTCGCCATCGGCGCGTTCTGGACGGGTCCGGCCGATCGTGCGGACCGGAAACGCCGCGGCAGACCCTGTCCCGCTCCCGCCGCGGCGGTTCGAAGGCGCCGTAACCGCCGGGGGCGGGAGAATTGGCCAAGGGTCGTCCTTCCGACGTCTCGAAGAACAGGGCGATGTCCACCTGCCGTCCGTCGCCGTGGCTCAGGTGTGGCGGCATCGGGCGTCGGCCGCGCGCCCAGGAGGCGTCCATATAGCGGAGGACCGAACCCGGATGCGCCTCGGCGACCGCGGCGGCTGCGGAAAGCAGGGCCCGGTGCGCGTGGGTGGTCACGTACTGACGGCCGGCTCGGCAATAGTGCTGGGCCGCGGGCGCCAGGGGCCCGCCCGGCCCACAGGGAAGCGGCCGAAGCTCAGGGTTCGGCGCGCCCCCGCCCAGCAGAGGCGCAACCGCGAGCGCCGCGAAGATCGTTCGCGGCCGGTGTCGGTAGGGCCCTGTCATCATCGTCCTGTGTTCGATCCGCCCGCCTCAGGCGTTCTAGATGCGCCATGTGGCGGGGCCATGCAGACCGAGAGGACGTTCGATGCCCAAGATCACCCCCAACCTGTGGTTCGACGGAAACGCCGAGGAGGCGGCGAACTTCTACGTCTCGATTTTCCCCAACTCGAAGGTCGGCCGGAAGCTCTACTACACCGAGGGCAGCCCGGGCCCCGCCGGTTCGCTGCTCGGGATCGAGTGGACGCTGGACGGCCAGGAGTACTTCGGCATCAACGGCGGCCCGGAGTTCCAGTTCAGCGAGGCCGTGTCGCTGTCCATCGAGTGCAAGGACCAGGCGGAGGTCGACTACTACTGGGCGAAGCTGCTCGAAGGCGGCGGGCGCGAGAGCCAGTGCGGCTGGCTGAAGGACAGGTTCAACTTCAACTGGCAGGTCGTGCCGAAGCGGCTGATCGAGCTGCACTTCGATCCGGACCCCGGCGTCCGCGAGCGCGTGATGCAAGCGATGCTGCAGATGGTGAAGATCGACATCGCCGCCATCGAAGCCGCGGCGCAGAAGAAGGCGGCCTGATCCCAACCTCTGCTGTATGCCGCCATGTATCGAATCGAACGAGGTTCGTCGAAAACGAGTAACTTTGTTACAAGTCACAGTCATTCGGAGAATCTTGTTCGCACACAAGGCTTGCTTGACGGCGCGATGACAACGGGACAACTGTCACGTCTATGTAATCGTGGCGGGCCGGGATCATCCTGTATGGAAGATCCCCTCGCGTACCTGAGGGGATCGCTATCCTATGAAGACCACCAAGGCCCGCCTGCTGGCGGGCACGCTGCTGTCGGGGATGCTGGCGATCGCGCCGGCCGCCCTCGCCCAGACCGCGACCGACGTCGAGGAGATCGTCGTCACCGGCTCGCGCATCGCACGGCCCAACCTCGAGCAGCCGACGCCGATCACCACCATCAACGCCGAGTCGATCCGCAACGCCGGCACCTCGAGCCTGGGCGATGCGATCTCCCAGCTGCCGGCGCTGTCGTCGACCGGCACGGTGCGCGCCAACTCAGACTCCGGCGCCAATGTGGGCGGCCTGTCGTTCCCCGATCTGCGGAGTCTCGGCACCGCGCGGACCCTCACCCTGGTGAACGGCCAGCGCCACGTGGGCGGCGACGCCGGCGACACCGCGGTCGACCTCAACACCATCCCCACGGCCCTCGTCGATCGGGTCGACGTGATCACCGGCGGCGCCTCGGCCATCTACGGCTCCGACGCCGTTTCCGGCGTGATCAACATCATCCTGAAGGATCGCTTCGAAGGCGTGGAGGTGAACCTGCAGACCGGCAAGCCGCTGAACGGCAACTACGGCCAGGCCTGGTCGGCCTCGGTCACCGGCGGCAAGAACTTCGCCGACGGCAACGGCAATGCGACGCTGACGGTGTTCGGCGACAAGCAGGAGCGGGTGCGGGGCCAGAACATCCGCGGCCTCGCCGACTGGGCGACGATCGAGAATCCGGCCGACACGGGACCGAACGACGGCATCCCCGACCGGCTCTACCGGCCCTACGTTCAGACCGAGTACTTCCACCGCTACGGTTCGCTGGCGACCACCGACCTCGTGCCGGTCAGCGGCTTCGACATCGCCGGCAATCCGGTGGCGATCCCGCCGCGGACGGGCGACAACAACCTGTTCTTCGGCTCGTTCGCCCAGCCCTGCTCGGTTTGCGACTCCAGCGACTTCGGGGTCACCGCGATCCCGCGCCAGACGCGGTTCGGCGCCAACGGGACGTTCCGCTACCAGATCACGCCCGCCATCCGCTTCCGCGGTGACCTGAAGTTCGTGCAGACCGACACGCTCGACACCTTCAGCCCCTCGTTCTCGATCTTCGAGTACGTGCTGGACCCGGACAACGCCTTCATCACCCCGGCCATCCAGTCGGTGCTGGACCAGTATCCGGCGAACACCTTCTTCCTCCTCAGCCGCCTGAACTACGACATCGGCGGGCGCAACACCGACACGCGCCGGCGCACCTATCGCGCGGTGCTGCAGCTGGACGGCGAATTCGACGCCGGCTTCTCCGAGGTGAAGTGGGACCTGGCCTACAACGTCGGGCGCACCAAGAACCGCTTCGCGAGCGCCGGCGGCCTGATTCCGGGCAACTTCAACGCCGCGATCGATGCGGTGCGCGATCCGGCCAACGGCCAGATCCGTTGCCGCAAGGACGTCCCCGCCACCTGGTATCAAGGCTACGCGCCGCCGGATCCGTCGATCCTGACCGGGGAGACCTGCGTGCCGTTCAATCTGTTCGGCGAGCTGAACAGCCGCGCGGCGATCGACTACGTCACCTACGAGGCCGTCCGCACGCACCAGATCACCCAGCAGGTGGCGACCGCCACCGGGACCTGGGACACCGGCCGATTCTTCAACCTGCCCGGCGGGGCGCTGGAGTTCGCCGGCGGCTTCGAATGGCGCAAGGAGCAGAGCAAGAACATCAACGACCCGTTCGTGCAGACGGACATCACCGAGGAGGCGGCCCAGCCCAACGCGCTCGGCGGCTTCGAGGTGAAGGACGCCTTCCTGGAGGCCGAGGCGCCGATCCTGAGGGACGCGCCGCTGGCCCGCGAGCTGACGCTGAACGGCGCCGTCCGCTTCGCCGACTACACCCACGCCGGCAACGCCACGGCCTACATGGTGCGTGGGACTTGGTCGCCGGTGCGCGACCTGACGTTCCGCTCGACCTATTCGAAGGCGACCCGGGCCCCGAACATCACCGAGGCCTTCCTGCCCTCGACGCCGGGCTTCTCGGGCGTGTTCGACCCCTGCGAGTCGGCCTCCCTGGGCGAGAACCCGAACCGGCCGGCCAACTGCGCCGCCCTGGGCGTGATGTTCCAGGACGCCACCGACAACCAGTTCCCGGGTGTGACCAGCGGCAACGCCGACCTGCGCTCGGAGAAGGCCAAGACCTGGACCGTGGGCTTCATCGCCCAGCCGCGCTTCGCGCCAGGCCTGTCGCTGACGGTCGACTACTATTCGATCAAGATCAAAGACGCGATCAGCTTCCTTGATCCGCAGGACGCCGCCGACAAGTGCGTCGACAGCCCGCAACTGGCCCAGCAGTACTGCGACCTGATCATCCGCGATCCGGTCAGCAAGCAGATCCAGTCCTACATCTCGACCTTCCTGAACCAGGCGAAGCTGGAGACAGCCGGCTACGACCTGCAGCTGGCGTATTCGCGCGACATCGCGGGGTGGACGGACGGGACGCCGCTGAAGCGTTTCGACGGCCGGATCACCGGCTCGGTGACCGCCAACTACATCGAGAAGCTGCGCCAGTTCGCCTTCCAGGACTTCCCGGACACGGTGGACCGCGAGGAGGGCGAGATCGGCGATCCGCGCTGGTCGTTCATCTCCAACCTGACCTATGCGCAGGGCCCGGTCAGCCTGACCTGGGAGAGCCAGTTCATCGACAAGGTCCGCCGCAACAAGGACCAGACGTTGGAACGCACCGACCGGCCGTTCGTCGAGCACGTCTGGTACCACGACCTGGTGGGCCACTACCGCTTCAAGGCGGCGGGCGCGGACATGGACGCCTACGCCGGGGTCAACAACATCTTCGACAAGACGATTCCGGTGGGCCTGACGGGCAACAACGCGGTGGCGGGCGACGCCTCCTACGACATCTTCGGCCGCTACTTCTTCGCGGGTCTGCGGGCGCGCTTCTAAGGGCTTCGGTCGGCGGGGCGCGTGCGACGCGTCCCGCCGCTCAGGCCGTCGGTCCTTCCATCGCGGCGGCGCGGCGGCGCACGATCACGGCCACGACCATCAGGGGCGCGATCCACATCACCAGCTTCGGCGAGGCGCCGTTGGCGAGAAGGACCCCGACGATCGCCAGGAAGACCGGTCCAAGCAGCATGGTGGCGAAGGTCATCAGGTTGCGCCGCCGGGTCAGCCGTGGGCTGAGCACGCGGGCCACGAACGCCGCGAAGCCGAACAGCAGCACCTGCACAAAGCTGATGCTGGCCAGCAGGGACATGTAGATCAGGAACGGCTGGCCGTTCGGGCCCGTCTCGAAGATCAGCTCGCAGGCGAAGGGCACCAGCACCACGAACCCCATCAGCAGCAGGTTCATGAATACCAGGCCGGGGTGGAAGCGGACCACGTCTCTGAAGAGGCGCCGGTGCGCGTTCCAGAAGGCGCCGACGGCCACGAAGCTGGCGACGTAGGCGGTCAGCGCGCGCCACTCCTCCCGGATCAGGCCGGCGACGGTGCGGTCCCAGTGCTCCGGCGGATGCAGTTCGATCACCAGCAGGGTGATGACGATGGCGAAGACCCCATCGGTGAAGAAGATCAGCCGTTCGAGGTCGTAGTTCTTCTCCGGCGTGTCGTGCGTATCCACGCGCCTGCTCCCGTAGATTCCCCGCCGCGAGCTTGGCCGAGCCCCCGCCGGGCGTCGAGCGGCTTTCAGATTCCCTCCGGTTGACGGACAACGCGCGCGGGGGTGGTGTTCGCCGCCCAGTGAGGAGGCCCGCGATGGCGAAGTTCGACAACATCCTGGAGACGGTCGGCGGTACGCCCGTGGTGCGGGTGGGCAAGCTCGCGCCGGCCGGCGTGAATCTCTACGTCAAGATCGAGGCCTTCAACCCGCTGGGCTCGGTGAAGGACCGCCTGGCGCTGGGGGTGATCGAGGCGGCCGAGAAGTCGGGCGAGCTGAGGCCCGGCCAGACGGTGATCGAGGCCACCAGCGGCAACACCGGCATCGGCCTGGCCATGGTTTGCGCCCAGAAGGGCTATCCGCTGGTGCTGGTGATGCCGGAGAGCTTCTCGATCGAGCGGCGGCGGCTGATGCGGTTTCTGGGCGCCAAGGTGGTGCTGACGCCGGCTGCCGAGCGGGCGACGGGGATGGTCAACAAGACCCTGGAGCTCGCCCGCACCCACGGCTGGTTCATGACCCGCCAGTTCGAGAACGAGGCGAACGCCGATATGCACACGCGCACCACGGCGCAGGAGATCCTCAAGGACTTCGCCGGCGAGCGGCTGGACTGGTGGGTGACCGGCTACGGCACCGGAGGCACGCTCAAGGGCGTGGCCCGCGTGCTGCGCAAGGAGCGGCCGGAGACGAAGATCGCAGTCTGCGAGCCCACCGACGCGCCGATGCTGACCAGCGGCGAGAGCCAGGCTCGCGCCGCCGACGGGACGCCCACCGCCGGCCATCCGGCCTGGAAGCCGCACCCTATGCAGGGCTGGGCGCCGGACTTCATCCCCAAGCTGACCGGCGATGCGGTCGATGCGTCGCTGGTGGACGAGGTGCTGACGGTGGCGGGACCGGACGCCATCGCCATGTCCAAGGCGCTGGCCCAGAAGGAAGGGATCTTCGTCGGCATCACCGCCGGGGCGACGTTCGCCGGGGCGCTGCGGATCGCGGAGAAGGCGGAGAAGGGCTCGACAATCCTGGCCATGCTGCCGGACACCGCCGAGCGCTATCTGTCGACACCCTTGTTCGCCGATGTCGCCGCCGAGATGAACGACGCCGAACTGGAGGTGCTGGCCTCCACCCCGATGTTCGCCGACCTCGCAAAGGCGAAGCCGGTGACCGCGTAAGGCCTCTCCCCCCACACGAAGTTGTTCAGACGGGGGACATCGAGGACGCCCGTGCGGGGACATCGAGGACAGTTTGA
>CAZBXO010000197.1:0-1309 GCA_964495645.1 uncultured Phenylobacterium sp.
ACGTCGAAGACGCCGAGGTCGGTCACCACCAGGTCCACCACCCCCGCCCCCGTCAGTGGCAGCGAGCAGGCCTTCACCAGCTTGGGGGCGCCGGACTTCTCGACGTGCTCCATGACCACGACCACGCGCTTGACGCCGGCCACCAGGTCCATGGCGCCGCCCATGCCCTTGACCATCTTGCCGGGCACCATCCAGTTCGCCAGGTCGCCGTTCGCGGCCACCTGCATCGCCCCCAGGATGGAGAGGTCGATGTGCCCGCCGCGGATCATCGCGAAGGAGTCCGCGCTGGAGAAATAAGACGACGAGTCCAGCTCGGTGATCGTCTGCTTACCGGCGTTGATCAGGTCGGGGTCGACCTCGTTGTCATAGGGAAACGGGCCCATGCCGAGCATGCCGTTCTCGCTCTGCAGGGTCACCTCGACGCCGGGGGCGATGTAGTTGGCCACCAGGGTCGGGATGCCGATGCCGAGGTTCACGTAGAAGCCGTCGCGCAGCTCCATCGCCGCGCGGGCCGCCATCTGGTCGCGGGTCCAGGGCATCAGGCGGTCTCCTTCTGGCGCACGGTGCGCTGTTCGATCCGCTTCTCGAACTGCCCCACGAACATGGCGTCGACGTAGATGCCGGGCGTGACGATGGCGTCCTTGTCGAGTTTGCCGGCCGGGACGATCTCCTCGACCTCGACGGCGGTGTAGCGGCCGGCCGTGGCCATCATCGGATTGAAATTCCGCGCGGTGCGCCGGTAGATCAGGTTGCCAGCCCGATCGGCCTTCCAGGCCTTCACGATGGCGAGGTCGGCGGTCAGGCCACGCTCCATGACGTAGAGCTCGCCGTCGAACTCGCGGACCTCCTTGCCCTCGGCCACCAGGGTGCCGACGCCGGTCTTGGTAAAGAAGGCGGGGATGCCCGCGCCGCCGGCGCGGATGCGCTCGGCCAGCGTGCCCTGCGGATTGAATTCCAGCTCCAGCTTGCCGGAGAGGTAGAGCTCGGCGAACAGCTTGTTCTCGCCGACGTAGCTCGAGATCATCTTGCGGATCTGGCCGCCGGCCAGCAGCACGCCGAGCCCGAAGTCGTCGACGCCGCAGTTGTTGGAGATGACGGTCAGATCCTTGGTCCCTGCCGCCCGGATCGCCGCGATCAGGTTCTCCGGGATGCCGCAGAGGCCGAAGCCGCCCGCCATGATGGTCATGCCGTCGAAGAGCACGCCCGCGAGCGCCTCGACCGCGTCTTTCCGCACCTTGTCAGCCATGACCGGCTTCTACGCTGCGATGCAGCAAATGGGAATGGGCGGGCGGCCGCGGCGGCGCTAGAA
>CAZBXO010000197.1:1409-6295 GCA_964495645.1 uncultured Phenylobacterium sp.
GCCGAGCTGCCGCAGTGGCTGCGCATCGCCGCCCAGCTGGGCGCCATCGCCGGCGTGGTGGTCGGGGGGCGCTACCTGACACGGCCGCTGTTCCGCTATGTGGCCCAGGCAGAGCTGCGCGAAATCTTCACGGCGACGGCGCTCCTGCTGGTGGTGGCGGTCGCCGCCCTCATGGAGCTGGTCGGCCTGTCGCCGGCCCTGGGCGCCTTCCTGGCGGGCGTTGTGCTGGCCGAGAGCGAGTTCCGCCGCGAGATCGAGACCGACATCGAGCCGTTCCGCGGCCTCCTGCTCGGTCTGTTCTTCATCACCGTGGGCGCGGGCCTGAACCTGGCGTTGATCGCCGAGCGGCCGCTGGCGATCGCCTCGCTCGCGATCGGGCTGATGGTGCTGAAGTTCATCGCGATGTTCGGCGTGGGGCTCGTCTTCCGCCAGCCGCGGCGGGAGGCGGCCACGGTGGCAGTCGCCCTCGCCCAGGGCGGCGAGTTCGCCTTCGTGCTCCTGGCCTTCGTCCGCGGAGCCGGGGTGATGGGCGCCGAGACGGTCGGCTTGATCACCGCGGTCGTCGTGCTTTCGATGGCGCTGACGCCGCTGGCCTTCGCGGCCTTCGAACGGCTGGTGCTCGCCCGCGCCGCGCCGAAGCCGGAACCCGAGCGCCTGCCCTTCGACGATGGTGCGCCAGACGCGGTGGTGGCCGGCTTCGGTCGTTTCGGCCAGATCGCCACGCGCTTGTTGATGGCCAACGACTTCAAGGTCGTGCTGCTGGACTCTTCCATCGACCAGATCGACCTGATCCGCCGTTTCGGCTGGCCGGTGCACTACGGCGATGCGACCCGCCTCGACCTGTTGCGCGCCGCCGGCGCCGACAAGGCGAAGCTGCTGGTGGTGGCCATCGACGACCGCGACAAGGCCAAGGCGCTCGTCGAGCTGGCCAAGGATGAGTTCCCGAACACCACCGTGATCGCACGCGCGTTCGACCGCCGCCACGCCTACGAGCTGCTCGAGGCCGGCGCCGATGAGGTCGAGCGTGAGACCTACGAGGCCGCTCTCAACTTCGGCCGCCGCGCGCTGGTCCGCCTGGGGGTGTCCGAGCGGCGGGCCCTGAAGGCGGCGGTCATCTTCCGCGAGCACGACGGGGAGCTGTTCCGCCGCCTGCAGCCGGTGGCCATGGAGGACGAGGGCTACGTGCAGGCAAGCCGCGCCAGCCGCGAGACCTTCGAGCGCCTGGTCCGCGCCGAGATGGCGCGCATCTCCGACGAGGAGGCGGAAGAAGCCGAGGAGCCTGCCGCGGCATGAACGACCTCTGCGACCTCATGGCGTCCATCGCGGGAGGCGACGAGGCCGGCGCAGAACGGCGGCTCCAGGAGCAGCCGGGCCTGGCGACCGGTCAGCTCGCGGAGGGCGCCTCTCGGCAGGCGTCGACGGCAAACTTCCTCCCCGGGATCGAAGCTTACCTCTACGCGGGGGACACGCCGCTGCATGCTGCGGCCGCCGCCCGCAGCGTCCGCCTCCTGCGCCGTCTGCTCGAAGCAGGGGCCGACGTCGCGGCGCGCAATCGCCGCGGCGCGACGCCGCTGCACTACGCCGCGACCGGCAATCCGGATTCGCCGCGCTGGGACCCGGCCGGCCAGGCGCAGGCGATCGCGATGCTCGTGGCGGCGGGCGCCGATCCGAACGCGGCCGACAAGAACGGGACGACGCCGCTCCACCGCGCGATCCGCACACGCTGTGCGGCGGCGACGGAGGCGTTGCTGCGGGCGGGTGCAGACCGGGCCTTGCGCACCCGCAACGGTTCCACGCCGCTGAGACTCGCCGGCGTCACCAGCGGCCGCGGCGGCAGCGGCTCTCCGCGCGCCAAGGCCGAGCAAGCCCGGATACGGGCGCTGCTGGCGCCCTGACCCGCTTCGACAATTGTCAACTGCGCCCGACGCTTACGCGGTGTAAAGAGGACGCATGAGCCACGCCGTTGATCTGCAAGACCGTATCGAGCCCGTCAGCTACCAGCTCTTCGGGAAGGACTTCAACGCCTTCACCCAGGCGCTCGGGGACAGCTATGCGCGCTGGGGCTTTGCGGTGATCTCCGATCACGGCCTCGACGAGGCCAAGCTCGGCGAGGCGCTGGGCCAGATGAAGGCCTTCTTCGCCCTGCCGGAGGCCACCAAGCTCAAGTACAAGCTGCCCGTCGCCGGCCAGCGCGGCTACACGCCGTTCGGCGTCGAGACTGCCAAGGGCCATGCCCACTTCGACTTGAAGGAGTTCTGGCATGTCGGGCGCCAGCTGCCGCCCGGCCACCCTTTCCGCGACCACATGCCGGACAACGTCTGGCCCGACGCCGAGCTGCCGCAGTTCCGCGAGAAGGTGCAGTGGCTCTACGACGCGCTGGACGCCATGGGCCTGAAGGTGCTCGAGGCGATCAGCGTCTATCTCGGTCTGCCGCGCCACTTCTTCGCCGACAAGGTCGATGTCGGAAACTCGATCCTGCGCCTGCTGCATTATCCGCCGGTCCCGAAGGACGGGCCCCACATCCGCGCCGGGGCGCACGAGGACATCAACGTCATCACCTTGCTGCTCGGCGCCGAGGAGGCAGGGCTCGAGGTGAAGGACCATGACGGCCGCTGGATCCCGATCAACCCGCCGCCAGGCTCGCTCGTCTGCAACATCGGCGACATGCTGCAGCGGCTGGTGAACCACCGCCTCCCGTCCACGACCCACCGCGTGGTCAACCCCGCCCCCGAGCGGCGCGGCTTCCCGCGCTACTCGACGCCCTTCTTCCTGCACTTCAACTCCGACTACCTGATCAAGACGCTGCCGGGCTGCGTGGACGCGCAGCACCCGGACCGGTACCCCGAGCCCATCACCGCCGACGACTACCTCAAGGAGCGCTTGAGGGAGATCAAGCTGGCCTGAGGGTCCTCCCCCTTGGGGGGAGGTGGCTCGAAGGGCCGGAGGGGGTCCCCTCCGGCGCCACAGCGGTATGCAGGACAAACTCCGCTGAGGACCCCCTCAGTCGCTTTGCGACAACTCCCCCCGAAGGGGGAGCATCGTTCGCTACCACCCGCAGCGTTCGCCCTTGTTCTGCTCGGTCAGCCAGGCGTTTAGCGGGGCGAAGTAGTCGGCCACGGCGCTCGCGTCCGACCTCGTCTCGCCGGTGAAGGTCGCCAGGGTCTGCGGCCAGGGCTGCGACTGGCCGAGCGCCAGCAGGCGCTCGAACTTCTCGCCCATGGCCTTGTCGCCATAGACCGAGCAGCGGTGCAGCGGACCCTTCCAGCCCGCCTGCTTGCAGGCGGCCCGGTAGAACTGGAACTGGTAGATGTGGGCCATGAAGTAGCGGGCGTAGGGCACGCCGGCGGCCACGTGGTACTTCGCACCGGGGTCGAAGGCGCCGGCCGGGCGCGGGCCTGGCGGGACGAGCCCTTGGTACTGCAGGCGCAGCTTCCACCAGGCGTCGTTGTACTGGGCAGGCTGGACCGAGCCGTCGAACGCCTGCCAGCGCCACTTGTCGACCATCAGGCCGAACGGCAGGAAGGCGATCTTGTCGAGCGCCATTTTGAGCAGGAAGGGGATGTCCTCCTCGGGGCCGGGTACGGTGTCGAGCAAGCCGATCTGCTTCAGGTAGGTCGGCGTCAGGGCCGAGAGGCCGGCGAAGTCGCCGATCGCCTCGTGGAAACCCTCGTTCGCCCCGTTGCGGAACAGGAACGGCTGGCCCGAGTACGCGCGCTGATAGTAGTTGTGCCCGAGCTCGTGGTGGACGGTGTAGAAGTCCTCCGCGTTCACCTTGGTGCACATCTTGATGCGGATGTCGTTCTTGTCGTCGATGTCCCAGGCCGAGGCGTGGCAGACGACCTCGCGGTCCTGCGGCCGGGTAATCAGAGAGCGCTTCCAGAATGTGTCCGGCAAGGGCGGGAGGCCGACCGAGACATAGAAGTCTTCGCCGGTCTTCACCATCTTGCGCGCGTCGTAGCCCTTGGCGACCAGCAGCTTGGTGAGGTCGTAGCTCGACTGCACGCCCTTCGGGGCCACCACGTCGTAGATGTTGCCCCATTGCTGGGCCCACATGTTGCCCAGGAGGTCGGCGCGGATCGGGCCGGTGCGCGGCTGGACGCCGGCGCCGTACTTCTCGCTGAGGCGGGCGCGCACGTAGCAGTGCAGATTTTTGTAGAACGGCTCGACCTGCCTCCAGAGCCGATCTTCCTCCGCCGCGAAGGCGTCGGGGCTCATGTCGTAGCCGGCCCGCCAGAGCGCGCCGACATCCTTGTAACCGAGGCCGCGAGCGCCCTCGTTCAGGAGCCCGGCGAGCTTGGTCCAGTCGGACTTCATCTGCGGCGAGACGCTGTGCCAGCCCTCCCAGACCGCCTTCAGGTCGGCCGGGTCGCGGGAGTCGGCGAGGACGTCCTCGGCGTCGTTCAGGGTGAGGGTCTTGCCCTTGAACTGGAACTTGCCGGTGGAATAGATCGAATCCAGGCGGGTGTTCAGCCGCGCCACCTCGGCCGCCGCGCCCGGCTTGTCAGGCGCAGGCAGCGACAGGTAGAGCTTCAGCAGCATCAGCTTGCGGCCGGTCACAGGGTCGACCGCCACGCCGTTGAACTTCGCGGCCTCCTTGGCGAGCTTCGTGACCAGCTCCTTCTGCTCGCCGGAGACGCGCGCTTCGAGCCACTCGGAATCGTCGTTGATGTAGGTGGCGCGGATCCACGAGGCGCGGTTGGCCAGCTCGCTCATCTCCGCGAGCTGCTTCTCCGCGCGTTCGATGAACGCCTTGGCCTGGGCCGGCGTGGCGCGGGCGGCCCCGGGCTTGGCGGCGGGCTTCGCCGGGGCTTGCGCCACGGCTGGTCCGGCGAGGAGGACGGCGGCCGCCGCGGCGGCCATCAGCTTGGATTTCATGTGGTTTCCCG
>CAZBXO010000198.1:0-6275 GCA_964495645.1 uncultured Phenylobacterium sp.
TCCATCGCGGCTGGCGGCTCTCCGACACAGAGGGGTCGCTGTTCGCGCTGGTGGCGACTTGAATACGTACAATTAAATGTACATATAGGCGTCGGAGGTTCGCCATGGATGTTGTCAGCTATTCGACCACCCGCGCCAATCTGAAGGAGGTCATGGACCGGGTGACCGAGGACCGCGCGCCGGTCATCGTGACGCGTAAGAGAGGCGAGGCGGTCGTGATGGTCTCGTTGGCCGACTGGAACGCCATGGAGGCTACGGTCCACCTCGTGGCCAGTCCGGCGAACGCCGCCAGGCTCAAGAATGCCGTCGCCGAGCTAGACGCTGGCAGCGGCGAGGCGCGCGAATTGATTGATCCGTGAAGCTCGTCTTCGCGGCGGGCGCTTGGGAAGACTACCTGCATTGGCAGGCCACCGACCGCGATGTCCTCGAGCGCGTCAACGCCCTGATCAAGGACTGTGTTCGGTCGCCATTTTCCGGACTCGGAAAGCCGGAGCCGCTGAAGGGCGAACTCTCTGGCTGGTGGTCCCGCCGGATCACGACCGAGCACCGGCTCGTGTATCGCGTCGCCGGCAAGGCGCCCAACCAGCGGTTGGAGGTCGCCCAATGCCGGTACCACTACTGACAAGAGGCGTTTACAGCGCCAGCCATGCGGCCAAGGTCGCCAGCCTGTAATCCTCGCTCCAAGGTGGGCCGAGCTTCCCGCCCATGTCGGCGAGCCGGGCCTTGGCGGTCGTCGGCCCGCCGCCGATCAGGTCGCCGACGAGGGCGTGGAGCTCACGTTCCTCGACGCGGACCACGCGCAGGCCCGCGGCCGCGCAGGCGTCGGCGATGATGTCACGGGCGAAGACGCCTTCGGCGGCGTGGATGCGGGCGTGGGAGGCGAGGATGTCTTCCAGGCGGGCCGGCAGCCTGGTGGTCGAGGCGGCGGTCGCGGCGGCTGAGACATTGAAGCCTTGGGTCTTCAGGTCTGCGACCAGGCGGGCGATCTCTGCGGTGGCGGCGGCGAGCTGTCCGGCGCGGGCCTTGGCGATCACGGCTTCCGCGCGATCCGGCGCCTCCTCGGCGCGGTGGTAGGCGAAGCGCAGGCGCTCCTCGACGAACTCGATCCGCCGCCGGTGGACCACCTGCGGCGCGCCGGCGTCGCCGATGACCGCGACCGCCGCGGTCCAGTACGTGTGCGGTCTGAATCCGAGGACGGCGGCAGGCACGACGGCTCCCCTGAGTCCTTGTGTCGCAAGGAGAATTTTCACCCAGCCGACGCCTCGCGCGAATCGCGAATCCGGCTATGGCCCCTTAACGCTCGATTAAGGATGTCGGTCGGACAGTAAACCCATTCTTAAGAGGGGTGCTTCGCGGGCCCGGGGTCCCGCGCAGCGGACCGCATGGGAAGGATGCCAGGTCGATGACCATTTCGCTCTCCGCGCCGAAGGCCACAGAGCTGAAGCCGCGTATCGTCGTGTTCGGCGTCGGCGGGGCCGGCGGCAATGCGGTCAACAACATGATCGAGGCGGGCCTGGAAGGGGTCGAGTTCGTGGTCGCGAACACCGACGCCCAGCAGCTGCAGTTCGCCAAGACCGATCGGCGGATCCAGCTGGGCGTGACGGTCACGCAAGGCCTCGGCGCCGGCGCGCACCCGGAAGTGGGCATGAGCGCGGCCGAGGAGAGCATTCCCGAAATCGGCGACATCCTGGATGGCGCGCACATGGTGTTCATCACCGCCGGCATGGGCGGCGGCACCGGCACCGGGGCGGCCCCGATCATCGCCAAGTGCGCGCGCGAGCGGGGCATCCTGACCGTCGGCGTGGTGACGAAGCCGTTCCACTTCGAGGGCCGCCACCGGATGCGCCTGGCGGACGCCGGCATCGGCGAGCTGCAGCGCTACGTCGACACCCTGATCGTCATTCCGAACCAGAACCTCTTCCGCGTGGCCAACGAGCGGACCACATTCGCGGAAGCCTTCGGCATGGCCGACCAGGTGCTGCACTCGGGCGTGCGTTCGATCACGGACCTGATGGTGCTGCCGGGCCTCATCAACCTCGACTTCGCCGACGTGCGCACGGTGATGACCGAGATGGGCAAGGCGATGATGGGCACGGGCGAGGCGACCGGTGACGACCGCGCGCTGATGGCCGCCCAGAACGCCATCCAGAACCCGCTGCTCGACGAGGTCTCGCTGAAGGGCGCCAAGGCGGTGCTGGTCAACGTCACCGGCGGCCTGGACATGACGCTGCTGGAGGTCGACGAGGCCGCCAACGCCATCTCCGAGCAGGTGGACCCGGAAGCCAACATCATCTTCGGCGCGGCGTTCGACCCGACGCTGGAGGGGATGATCCGCGTGTCGGTGGTGGCCACCGGCATGGACGGCGCCTCGATCGCGGCCATCGAGCCGAAGGTCCAGCGCCGGCCGCTGGCGGTCGAGCCGCTGCGCGCGACCCTGCCGACGGTCGAGCCCGAACTGGAACCGGCGACGCTGGAGGCCGAGCCGGAGCCCGTCGCCGCGCTGGCTGCCGTCGAGCCCGAGCAGGAGGCTCCGCTCACCCTGGAGCCGGTGGCCGAGGAGCAGCCCGACATCTTCACCGCCGCGGCCAAGGAACTGGCGGGCGAGCCGCACATCGTCCAGCCGGTCACCCGCATCGTCGACCCGGCCGCGGCCGAGGACGGCGATGTGGAGGACGCGCCGCTGTTCGCGCCGGCCTACGAGCCCAAGAAGCCGCGCGGCGGGTTCCTGTCGATCTTCGGCGGGCGTCCGCGCTATGAGGCCCAGCCGCAGGCGGCCGCCCCTCGCGCGTCCGCCCCTGTGGCCCCGACGCCGGCTCCGGTCCGCGGCGGCGCCCAGCCGCTGGAGGCGCCGATGGCGCTGGACGAGACCGACGAGGCCGAGGACCTGGAGATCCCGTCCTTCCTGCGCCGGCTGGCCAACTGAAGTTGCCATAAGAGCGCCTTACATAGGCTAAGGCGCCGTCACATCAGGGGTCTATGGTGCCTCCCGTGGGTCGCCGCGGGAGGGCCGCCATGAGCATCCATCGCGTGATCTGGGTTTCGCCGCTGGCGGACGGCTGGACCGTGCGCTGCGCAGAGCTGGAGCCGCTCGTCTTCCGCTCCGGCCGCCGGGCCGAGGAGCAGGCGAAGAAGCTGGCGTCGTGCCTGGCCGACCTCGGCCGCGACGCCCAGGTGCGCATCCAGGACCGATCCCACAACCTGATCGGCACGTCGCACTACCCCGCCGCGTGAATTCCCCTGACGGGCGAGTAACAGAGCGAAACACCATGTGTTTTGCTGCAATGCATCAAGCACCTTAGCTGCAGCGTTGGGGACGGGGATCAGCCTGGCCGGTGGCCGGGCGCACGCGTGAGGACTGACTTGGCCGCACCGGGATTCCCCCACTCCGCCTTCCAGCACACTGTCCGCGGACCCGCGCACTTTGCGGGCGTGGGCGTGCACACGGGCGTCATCGCCAACGTGACCGTGAAGCCGGCGCCGGTGGATCACGGCGTGGTCTTCGTGCGCACCGACGTCACCGACCGCGACAACGTCGTGCCGGCTCTGGGCCTGGCGGTCGTGCGCACCCAGTTGGGCACCGTGATCGGCAACGTCGCCGGCGTCGAGGTGGCGACAATCGAACACCTGATGGCGGCGCTCGCCATGCTTGGGATCGACAACGCCCGCGTGGAGATCGACGGGCCTGAGATGCCGATCCTGGACGGCTCGGCCGGGCCGTTCGTCGCCGGCCTCGACCGCGCCGGCAAGCGCCAGCAGGGCGCGCCGCGGCGGTTCATCGAGATCCTGGAGACGATCGAGGTCGCGGTCGGCGACAAGCGCGCGGCGCTGAAGCCCGCCGAGCGTTTCGAGGTCGCCTTCGAAATCCGCTTCCCGACCGCCGCGATCGGCCGCCAGGCGATCGACCTGGCCATGGACGAGGCCACGTTCCGCGGGGAGATCGCCGAGTGCCGCACATTCGGCTTCCTGCACGAGGTGGAGGCGCTGCGGGCCATGGGTCTGGCTCGCGGCGGCAGCCTGGAGAATGCGCTCGTCATCGACGGCGACCGGTTGCTCAATCCCGAGGGCCTGCGGCGGCCGGACGAATTCGTGCGCCACAAGGCGCTGGACGCCATCGGCGACCTCTACGTGCTGGGGGCCCCGATCGTTGGCCGCTTCGAGGGTGTGCTGGCTGGCCACGAGATCAACAACGCGCTGATCCGCGCCCTGCTGGCCCAGCCGGACGCCTGGCGGATGGTCACCCTGATCGAGGACTTGGCGGAAGCCGTCTAGCGATCTTTTCCCCGCTCGGGGGGAAATATCACAAGTCGCGTGAGCGACGCGAGCCCTCGCGCTTCGCGCACCGGGCCACTGCCCCCGCGAGCGGGGAAGGCGGGTTCGCGTTGGCGGGGAAGCCTCTGGCTCCTGGCTGAGCTGCGGTTGTATCAGAAGCCATGTCCCTGAAGGACCGCGTGCGGATCAAGGGCGTCGAGGTGCTGTCGGACGCGCACTATGTGCTGCGGCGGGCCTCGCTCGACTGGTTGCGCTCGGACGGCGCCTGGCAGGCGCAGACGCGCGAGGTGTTCGACCGTGGCGACGGGGCGGTGCTGCTGCCCTACGACCTGAAACGCGGGACCGTGGTGTTGATCCGCCAGTTCCGGCTGCCGGCCTACCTCAACGGCCATGACGACCTGCTGATCGAGGCCATCGCCGGCCTGCTGGACGACGCCCATCCCGAGGACCGCATCCGCCTGGAGGCGGAGGAGGAGAGCGGCTACCGGATCGGCGAGGTGACCCACGTCTTCGACGCCTTCATGAGCCCCGGGGCGGTCACCGAGACGCTGCACTTCTTCGTGGCGCCGTATGAGCCCTCGATGCGGGTGGGCGCCGGCGGCGGGCAGGCCGAGGAGGGCGAGGACATCGAGGTGATCGAGTTGCCGCTCGGCGAGGCGCTGTCGATGATCGACGACGGCCGCATCTGCGACGCCAAGACGATCCTGCTGCTGCAGTACGCCGCCCTCAAGCTGTTCCCGCGCTAGGCGCCTGCGACCCCGGCGCGCCGTTTGCGCGCCACAATGCGTGGTATAGAAGCGCAACTCCGTTCCGGGGTGGTCGGTCGAGGTGATGGTGTCTTTGGTTCGCAACTCCGCTCGTTCGGTGCTGGTGATTTCGGCGTGCGCGCTGGCGCTCAGCGCCTGTGCGGGCCAGGCCAAGAAAAAGCCGCGGCTGGTGTATGAGGAGCGGCCGGTCGAGCTGCTCTACGCCACCGGGGCCAACCGCCTTGACCGGCGGCTGTGGAACCAGGCGGTGAACTACTTCCAGGAAGTCGAGCGCCAGCACCCCTATTCGGAGTGGTCGCGCCGCTCGATCCTGATGCAGGCCTACGCCCACTACCAGTCGAACGACTACGTCGAGGCGGTGGCCGACGCCGAGCGGTTCATCCAGCTCTATCCGGGCAATCCGACGGCGGCCTACGCCCACTACATCCGCGCCATTTGCTACTTCGAGCAGATCGTGGACGTGAACCGCGACCAGGCCGCGACCGGCCAGGCGCTGGAGAACCTGCGCGAGGTGGTGCAGCGCTATCCGACCAGCGAATACGCCGCCGACGCGCGGCTGAAGATCGACATGGTCAACGACCAGCTGGCCGGCAAGGAGATGACCATCGGTCGCTACTACCTGCGCCAGGGCGACACACTGGCGGCGGTGAACCGGTTCAAGACGGTGATCGACCGCTACCAGACGACCACCCACACGCCCGAGGCGCTCTACCGGCTGGTGGAGAGCTACCTGACGCTGGGCCTGCTCGAGGAGGCCAAGCGCAACGGGGCGGTCCTGGGTTACAACTATCCGGGCGATCCCTGGTACGGCGACGCCTACAAGCTGCTTACCTCGAAGGGCCTGCGGCCGGCGGTGGAGCCAAAGGCGGGCGGACGCAGCTTCATGCGGCTGCCCTTCTCCAAGGACAAGGGCAAGACAGTGAAGCCGCCGGCGAACACCGAGAAGGTGGCGGACGCGACCCCCGCAACGGCGGCGGCGGCGCCCGCGTCCGATGCGGCCACGACCGCGGCGGCGCCGGCCAAGCCCGTGAAAAAGAAGAAGAAGCTGAACATCCCCTTCATCTGAGCCTCGAGCTCAGTTGCGGTAGAGGTTCATCAGGCGCCGCGCTTCGGCGGGGTCGAGTTTGGGCGGCCAGGCGAACTGCATGGCCCAGCGCATGCGGCTGCAGGCCGGGCAGTTCCATTGCACGCGGCGCGCGACGTCCCTGAGCGTGGTGGTGTGGCCGCCGACGTGGGTGT
>CAZBXO010000199.1:0-6192 GCA_964495645.1 uncultured Phenylobacterium sp.
GGCGACTGCGCCGGCATGGCCGCCGACCTCTTCGAGACCTATGCGGTGACCACCGTCGCCACCATGGTGCTCGCGGCCATCTTCTTCCGCGACTCGTTCGACCTCGTGGGGCCGATGATGCTGCTGCCGCTGGCCATCTGCGGCGTCTGCATCGTGACCTCGATCCTCGGCACCTTCGCGGTGCGCCTGGGCAAGTCCAACAACATCATGGGCGCCCTCTACCAGGGCCTCATCGTCACCGGCGTGCTCTCGATCCCCGCCATCTGGTGGGTGGTGAACGCGCTGGTGACCACCGACGTGACCGTCGGCGACAAGACCTTCGGCGCCAACGAGCTGTTCTATTGCGGCCTCCTTGGCCTGGTGGTGACCGCCGCGATCGTGGTGATCACCGAGTACTACACGGGCACGGGCTTCCGGCCGGTGAAGTCGGTGGCCAAGGCCTCGGTCTCCGGTCACGGCACCAACGTCATCCAGGGTCTGGCCATGAGCCTGGAGTCCACGGCGGCTCCGGCCCTCGTGATCATCGTCGGCATCATCGCCACCTACAGCCTGGCGGGCCTCTTCGGCATCGCCATCGCGGTGACGGCCATGCTGTCGCTGGCGGGCTTCATTGTGGCGCTCGACGCCTTTGGCCCGGTCACCGACAACGCCGGGGGCATCGCCGAGATGGCGGGCCTGCCGCCGGAAGTCCGCGTCACCACCGACGCCCTGGACGCGGTCGGCAACACCACCAAGGCGGTCACCAAGGGCTACGCCATCGGTTCGGCCGGCCTGGGCGCCCTGGTGCTGTTCGCCGCCTACACAGAGGACCTGAAGTACTTCTCCGCCAACGCCGCGCCGGGCTCGTTCTTCGACGGGCTGGGCGACGTGGCTTTCGACCTGTCGAACCCCTACGTGGTGGTCGGCCTGCTGTTCGGGGGGCTGCTGCCCTTCCTGTTCGGCGGCATGTCCATGACGGCCGTGGGCCGCGCCGCCGAATCGGTCGTCGCCGAGGTGCGTCGCCAGTTCAAGGAGAACCCCGGGATCATGACCGGGGAGGTGAAGCCCGAGTACGGCAGGGCCGTCGGCATCCTGACCACCGCGGCCATCCGCGAGATGATCGTGCCGTCGCTGCTGCCGGTGGCTTCGCCTGTCGTGCTCTTCTTCGCGATCAACGCCATCGCCGGCAAGGCCAACGGCTTCGCTTCCCTGGGCGCGATGCTGATGGGCGTTATCGTGACGGGCCTGTTCGTCGCGATCTCGATGACCAGCGGCGGCGGCGCCTGGGACAACGCCAAGAAGCTGATCGAAGAGGGCCACTACGGCGGCAAGGGCTCCGACGCTCACAAGGCCGCCGTCACCGGCGACACTGTCGGCGACCCCTACAAGGACACGGCGGGCCCCGCCGTGAACCCCATGATCAAGATCACCAACATCGTAGCCCTGCTGCTGCTGGCGATCCTGGCCCACGGCACGGCGGCATAAGCCCCCCGTCCCCGGCCGAACGAAGACGCCCCGGAGAGCGATCTCCGGGGCGTTTCTCTTTGATCTCGCGGTGGATTAGCGCCGGTCGCCGGGGCGTTGGCCCGGGACGCCTGTGTCCTGCTGCGGCAACAGGCCGCCGCGGCCGACGCTGCCCAGCAGCTGCTCGAGCACGGTCATCTCGCGGCCACGGGTCGGCGTCTCGCGGTTGTTGTAGGCGATCACCTTGCCGTCCTTGAGGGTGTACACGTCCACCTTTTCGACCTGCTCGTTCTCCTTGTTGAAGCGGATCGCGGTCACGTTGCGCGAGGTGACCTTCGGGCGCTGGAAGGCGATCCGCTGCTTCACCTGGTCCATGTAGAACCAGACGTTCGGATCGAAGGTCGACGTGGCCGAGGGCGAGCCCAGCTTGGCGCGCACGGTCGATTTGGTGTCGGTCCCGACCTTCACGTCCTTCGGCTGGGAGTCGATCGCCTGGAAGCCGGAATAGGTGCTGATCGGCGAGCAGGCCGAGAGCGCACCGGCCGCGAGGCTGGCGGCGAGGACGGCGGGGAGGAAGCTGCGGGCCATGCGGTCTCTTCGAGTCTTCGGGCCTGGGGCGGCGGAGGCTTTGACCTATCGCCCGCAGCCCACTAGTTCAATGCCGCCTTTAGCCTCAGGTCTGGGGCGAAAACGAGGCCCATATGCTCAAGCGACTGTTCCGGCAGCGGCCCGCGGAGCGTGCGGGCAAGCGGCTCTACCTCGCCGCCGTGGGCCAGGCGCGCACCCCGGCGCTCTACGCCGAGCTGGGTGCGCCGGACACGGTGGAGGGCCGCTTCGAGCTCTACAGTCTGCACGTCTACCTGTTGCTGGAGCGGCTGAAGGGGCAGGGTGCGGCCGCGGCGGAGGCCGCGCAGGCCCTCTTCGACACATATTTGAAGGCTCTGGACGACGCGCTGCGGGAGATGGGCGTCGGCGATCTCTCGGTGGGCAAGAAGATGCGCAAGCTGGGGGAGGCCTGGTACGGCCGCGTCAAAGCGTACGAAGAGGCGCTCGCGGCAATGCCGGACCGGGGGCCGCTGGAAGCCCTGATCGACCGCACGGTCTACGCGGACGCTGACGCCGATCCGCGGCTCGCCGACTATGTCCTCACCCAACGGACGCATCTGGCGGGGGTTTCCACGGAGACGCTCCTGGCCGGCGAAGCGAGTTGGGCGGCGACGTGAACCGCGCCTGGGACAAGCCCCTGAAGCTTCACGAGCTGGCGCGCGGGCCGTTGCGGGTGCGTCTGGAGCCAGGCGAGGCCGAACGGGCCGGCATCGCCAAACAGCTGGGACTGGAAAGCCTGCCGGCGCTCAGCGCTGACCTTACTGTCAAGCCGTGGCTCGACGGGGCCGAGGTCTCCGGGACCTTCCGGGCCGTGGTCGGTCAGGTCTGCGGGGTCAGCCTCGACCCGTTCGAACAACCGCTCGAGGGGGAAGTGTTCGTTCAGGCTGTGCCCGCCGGCAGCCCACACGCATCCATCGAGACCAAGGGAGAACTCGAGCTCGACCTTGACGCACCGGATCCGCCCGACACGCTGGACGGCGATGTCGTCGATCTTGCGGGATACGTGGTCGAGCACCTGGCGTTGGAGATCGATCCGTTCCCCCGCAAGCCCGGCGTTGCGTTCGAGTACCAGGCTCCGTCGGAAGAAGCCTCGCCATTCGCGGCCCTGAAGGCGCTCAAGGAACCGAAGACCTGACCGAGTGGCGGTTCCCACGGGGAAGGTCGCCGCGTATGGTCGCGGCGGAATCGACGGCCTGGCCGTCATGGGACGGTAAGGACATTTGACCCAGCCGCTGGTGATCTCCATCGACGCCATGGGCGGGGACTTCGGGCCGTCCGTGGTGATCCCGGCGGCCGCGCGCGCGCTTCAGGAACTGCCCGACGTTCGACTGTTGCTCCACGGCGACGAAGCGGCGATCCGCGCCGAGCTCGGCCGCGCCTCCGGCGTCGCCGCGCGCGCGGACGTCCGCCACACCGACCGCGCGGTCGCGATGGACGAGAAGCCGGGCCAGGCGCTGCGGCGCGGCAAGGGCACGTCCATGTGGAACGCCGTGGAGGCGATCCGCGAAGGCGAGGCGCAGGTCGCCGTATCGGCCGGCAACACGGGCGCCCTGTGGGCTATATCCCGGCTCATCCTGCGTATGATCGGCGACCTCGAGCGCCCCGCGCTCACCGCCTCGTTGCCGCACGCCAAGGGCATAACGACCTTCCTCGACGTTGGGGCCAATGTGGACTGCGACGCGAACCAACTGGTCGAGTTCGCGATCATGGGCGAGGCCTACCACCGGGCCGCCCACGGCGTGGCGCGTCCCACCGTGGGCCTGCTGAACGTCGGCTCCGAAGAGATGAAAGGCCACGAGGAGGTCCGCGCCGCCGCCCGCATCCTGCGCGAAGGCAGGATCGACCTTGACTACAAGGGCTTCGTCGAAGGCGACGACATCACCTCCGGCGCCGTCGACGTCGTGGTGACCGACGGTTTCACGGGGAATGTGGCGCTGAAGGCGATGGAGGGCGTCGCTCGGTTCGTGCAGGGCGAACTGCGCACCGCGCTGACCGGCGGAGCCATGGCCAGCGTGGGTGCGCTGCTCGCACGTTCGTCGCTGCTTCGGTTCCGCGAGCGGATGAGCCCGCCGCCTGCCGCACCCCTGCTGGGGCTGAACGGCCTGGTCCTCAAGTGCCACGGCAGCGCCAACGAACGCGACTTCGCCAAGGCCATCCGCGCGGCGGCGGGCATTGCGCGAAGCGGGTTTGCCTCCGAGATCGAACGGAATATGACGCGGCTTCCCGCCGCCCTGGCCGAGGCCGGGCCCGCCGAAGCGGATGGAGCCGCCTGACTTGCCGAACGTCACCCGTAGCGTCGTCACCGGGGTCGGCGGCTTCCTTCCCGAAAGGGTCGTCACGAACGACGACCTGGCCAAGATCGTCGATACCTCCGACGAGTGGATCCGCGAGCGCAGCGGCATCCGCGTACGTCGAAAGGCCGATGACGACACCCCGGTGTCGGACCTCGCGGTCGAGGCGGCGAAGCGGGCGCTGGCCGCCGCCGGTCGCACGCCGGAACAGGTCGATCTGATCGTGGTCGCCACCACCACGCCGGACCTGACCTTTCCAGCCACCGCCACCATCGTGCAACGCAAGCTGGGCTGCCCCGTGGGCATCGCCTTCGACGTCCAGGCGGTTTGCTCGGGCTTCGTCTATGCCCTCTCGGTGGCGGACGGCTTCGTCGCGCGGGGCCGGTCGAAGTGCTGCCTCGTCATCGGCGCGGAGACCATGACCCGGCTGATGGACTGGACCGACCGCGGCACCTGCGTGCTGTTCGGCGACGGGGCCGGGGCCGTGGTGCTGGAGCCGGGCGAAGGGCAGGGGACCACGGCCGACCGCGGCCTGCTGGGCTTTGCGCTGCGCGCTGACGGGACCAAGCAGGATCTCCTCTACGTCGACGGCGGCGTATCCACCAACCGCCAGACCGGCTACCTGCGCATGCAGGGCAACCAGGTCTTCCGCCATGCGGTGGTCAACATCTCCGAGGCGGTGATCGCCGCGGCCGCGGATGCGGGCATCGGCATGGCCGACGTGGACTGGTTCATCCCCCATCAGGCCAACCAGCGGATCCTCGAGGGCGTCGCGCGCCGCCTGGGCATCGAGGAGAGCAAGGTGATCTCCACCGTCGCCGAACACGCCAACACCTCGGCGGCCTCAATCCCGCTGGCGCTTGACCAGGGCGTGCGCGACGGTCGGATCAAGCCGGGGCAGATGCTCCTGTTGGAAGCCATGGGCGGCGGCCTGACCTGGGGCGCCTGCGTGGTTCGGCTCTAAGTCGCCAATCTGACAAAGCGTGACTTGAAGTCTTTGAGCCGAAAGGGCAATCAAGGACGATGAATGACGTCGCGGCGGGGACGAGGGCGATCATGAAGGGCGCTACGGTGACCCGGGCGGACCTCTGCGAGGCGGTCCATGAGCAGGTCGGTCTCACCCGCCAGGATTGCTCCGAGCTCGTCGAACGTGTGCTCGAGCTGATGTGCGCCGCGCTCGAGCGGGGCGAACAGGTGAAGCTTTCGGGCTTCGGCGTCTTCCAGGTGCGTTCCAAGCGGGCCCGCATGGGCCGCAACCCCAAGACCGGCGAGCCGGCGGCGATCGAGCCACGGCGGGTCATCGGTTTTCGCGCCTCCCAGGTCATGAAGGCGCGCGTCGACCGCGCATTGTCGCGGTGAGGACCTTGTAGGTCATCGTGGCCAAGGGGCCCGAAGCCTTCCGCACGATCTCCGAAGCGGCGGACGAGCTTCACGTGCCCCAGCATGTGCTGCGCTTCTGGGAGACCCGCTTCCACTTCATCAAGCCGATGAAGCGCGCCGGGGGCCGGCGGTTCTATCGTCCCTCCGACATCGCGGTGCTGCGCGGCGTGCGCCGCCTGCTTCACGACGAGGGCTACACCATCAAGGGCGTCCAGAAGCTGCACCGCGAACAGGGCATCAAGCGACTGGTCGCGGCCGGGGAGGGCGGAAGCGTCACGCCCGCCCCGCCTCAAGAAGGCGGCCTCGCCGGCGCGCTGGCTGACCTGCAGGCCGCCAAGGCGCGGCTGGACGCACTGTTGAAGGGCTGAGATCGCTCGCCGGCCGACCGATGGTCGGGGCGGCGGGATTCGAACCCACGACCCCTTGACCCCCAGTCAAGTGCGCTACCAGGCTGCGCTACGCCCCGTACCGG
>CAZBXO010000200.1:0-6175 GCA_964495645.1 uncultured Phenylobacterium sp.
CCGCCTCTACATCGAGGAAGGCGCGGCCATCGAGAAGGAGTTCTACCTCTCGCTGCTGGTCGACCGCGAAACGTCCCGCGTCTCCGTCGTCGCCTCCACCGAAGGCGGCATGAACATCGAGGACGTCGCCCACGAGACGCCGGAGAAGATCACCACCTTCACCATCGACCCGGCGACGGGGGTCTGGCCCCACCACGGCCTGCACCTGGCCACGGCGCTGGGCCTGAAGGGCGACCTCGCCAAGCAGGCCCGGACGCTGCTCGGCCAACTCTATGCCGCCTTCGTCGGCAAGGACATGGCGATGCTGGAGGTGAACCCGCTGATCGTCACAGGCGACGGGCAGCTCAGGGTCCTCGACGCCAAGATCTCGTTCGACGACAACGCCCTCTTCCGCCACGCCGACATCGCGGCGCTGCGCGACGAGACCGAGGAGGACGCCAAGGAGATCGAGGCCCACAAGCACGACCTTAGCTACATCGCCCTCGACGGCGAGATCGGCTGCATGGTCAACGGCGCGGGCCTGGCCATGGCCACCATGGACATCATCAAGCTCTACGGCGCCGAGCCCGCCAACTTCCTGGACGTGGGCGGCGGCGCCTCCCGCGAAAAGGTGACGGCGGCCTTCAAGATCATCATCGCCGACCCCAACGTGAAGGGCATCCTGGTCAACATCTTCGGCGGCATCGCCCGCTGCGACGTGCTGGCGGAAGGCGTCATCGCGGCGGTCAAGGACGTGGGCCTGAAGGTCCCCCTGGTGGTGCGCCTGGAAGGCACCAACGCCGAGCTCGGCAAGCAGATCATCCGCGACTCGGGCCTCAACGTGATCCCAGCCAACGACCTGGCCGACGGCGCCGAGAAGATCGTCGCGGCTGTGCGGGGGGTGGCGTGAGGGTTGCCCTTACCGCTGCCTGTACACTTTTCGCCGCGCCTGGAGCCGCGCGCGGCGAACCGATCTTCGACGCGTTCGAGAAGACCTGTCTGGCGACAGCCGCAAGCGCGGAGCGAGCGCTGGCCGTCGCGGACGAACTGAAGTGGCAGCCATTGACCCAGGCGCAACTCGCGTCACTGCCCCTGCCGCAAGGCGGAATGAAGGTTGAACACGTCCAGGGACGACTTTCGCCATCACCGCCAATGGCCCTGGTGGTCGCCAGAATGGCGTCGTTGGAGAAGGACGTGACAGTCGCCGGGCGCGTTTGCGCCATCGCCGCGCCTGGAGGCGACGCGGTCGGCTTGCAGGCCGCCGCGGCAGGCTATGCCAAGGTGCCGGCGGTGAAGGATGGTGACACTGTCGCGTTTGCCTGGCGCGAAGGTCCCAATGGTCGACTGGGTCTGAACGCTGACGAGTTTGAGAAGGCGAAGTCCAACGCGGGCGTCACGGCGATAGCCCTCGGAAGCGCTTCCAACATGACGATCATCTTCCTCCTCGCTCCCGAAATGAGCCCTCCCTGAATGTCCGTCCTGATCGATAAGAACACCCGCGTCATCTGCCAGGGCATCACCGGCAGCCAGGGGACGTTCCATACCGAGCAGGCGATCGCCTACGGGACGAAGATGGTCGCGGGCGTCACGCCGGGCAAAGGCGGGACGAAGCACCTGGACCTGCCGGTGTTCGACACCGTCGGCGAGGCGGTGAAGGCGACCGGCGCGGACGCCTCGGCGATCTACGTGCCGCCGGCGTTCGCCGCGGATTCGATTCTGGAAGCCATCGACGCGGAGATCCCGCTGATCATCTGCATCACCGAGGGCATCCCGGTGGCCGACATGGTCAAGGTCAAGCGCTCTCTGTCGGGCTCGAAGTCGCGGCTGATCGGGCCCAACTGCCCGGGCGTGCTGACGCCGGACCAGTGCAAGATCGGCATCATGCCGGGCAACATCTTCAAGAAGGGCAGCGTGGGCGTTGTTTCCCGCTCCGGCACGCTTACCTACGAGGCCGTGTTCCAGACGACGCAAGTGGGCCTCGGCCAGACGACGGCCGTGGGCATCGGCGGCGACCCGGTGAAGGGCACCGACTTCATCGACGTGCTCGACATGTTCCTGAAGGACGGCGAGACCGAGTCGATCATCATGATCGGCGAGATCGGCGGCTCCTCCGAGGAAGATGCCGCCGAGTTCATCAGGAATTCACCAAACAAGAAGCCAATGGTGGGCTTCATCGCGGGACGCACCGCGCCGCCTGGTCGGCGCATGGGTCACGCTGGCGCCATCATCTCCGGCGGCAAGGGCGGAGCCGAGACCAAGATCGCAGCGATGGAGGCGGCGGGCATCCGCGTCTCACCCTCGCCCGCGAAGCTCGGCGAGACCCTGCTGGACGTGCTCAAGGGCGCTTGACGAGGCAACGGATCGACTAGGGCGGTCCCCGCTCGGCTCCTTCATTTCGAAGTCCGCGGGGTCCGCTCCCGGAAGGCGAAGGACATGGCGGACGACGCGGGCCTGATCAACGAGATCCTGGCCGAGACCTCTTTCCTCTACGGCGGCAACGCCGAGTTCGTGGAGCAGCTGTACGCGAAGTGGGCGAAGGAGCCCGGCTCCGTCGCGCCGTCGTGGCAGGCGTTCTTCGCCTCGCTGGCCGATCGCACCGAGGAAGTGACGCGGGCCGCCGCGCAACCGTCCTGGACCAGGCCCTCGACGCCGCAGCCGCGGCCGGAGTGGCTGTCGGCGATCGACGGGTTGTGGCCGGCGGTCGAGGCCAAGCTGGCCAAGGGCATCGAGGAGAAGAAGCCCGCCGCCACGGTGGACGAGGTCCGCGCCGGCACGCTGGATTCGCTGCGCGCCATCATGATGATCCGCGCCTACCGAATGCGCGGGCACCTGAAGGCCAACCTCGACCCGCTGGGCATCGCCACCACGCCGGGCGATGCGTCCGAGCTGGACCCGGCCACATACGGCTTCTCCGAGACCGACTTCGACCGGCCGATCTTCCTGGACTACGTGCTCGGGCTGGAGACCGCGACGATCCGCGAGATCCTGGCGATCCTGCGGCGCACCTACTGCGGCAACGTCGGCGTGCAGTACATGCACATCTCCGATCCCAAGGAGAAGGCCTGGCTGCAGGAGCGGATCGAGGGCCGCGACAAGGAGATCGTCTTCACCAAGGAGGGCAAGATCGCCATCCTGAAGAAGCTTATCGAGACGCAAGGCTTCGAAGGCTTCCTCCACCGCCGCTTCCCCGGCACTAAGCGCTTCGGCCTCGACGGCGGCGAGTCGATGGTCCCGGCGCTGGAGCAGATCATCAAGCGCGGCGGCGCGATGGGGGTGAAGGACATCGTCATCGGCATGCCGCACCGGGGGCGCCTGAACGTGCTCGCCGCGGTCATGGGCAAGCCCTATCACGTGATCTTCCACGAGTTCCAAGGCGGCTCGAGCCTGCCCTCCGACGTCGAGGGGTCGGGCGACGTGAAGTACCACCTGGGCGCCTCGTCGGACCGCGAGTTCGACGGCAACGAGGTGCACCTCTCGCTGACCGCCAATCCCAGCCACCTGGAGATCGTCAACCCGGTGGTGATCGGCAAGGCGCGGGCCAAGCAGGCCTTCACCCTGCGCGAGCAGCCCTCCGCCGGCCGCGGCCACGTGATGCCGTTGTTGCTGCACGGCGACGCGGCCTTCGCCGGCCAGGGCGTGGTCGCCGAGTGCTTCGCGCTATCCGGCCTGCGCGGCTACGGCGTCGGCGGGACCATGCACTTCGTGGTCAACAACCAGATCGGCTTCACCACCAGCCCGAAGAATTCGCGTTCGTCGCCCTACCCGACCGACGTGGCGCTGATGGTCGAGACGCCGATCTTCCATGTGAACGGCGACGACCCGGAAGCGGTGACCTTCGCGGCCAAGGTGGCCACGGAATACCGCCAGCTGTTCGGCAAGGACGTGGTGGTCGACATGTTCTGCTACCGGCGGTTCGGTCACAACGAGGGCGACGACCCGACGATGACCCAGCCCCTGATGTACCAGAAGATCAAGGGCCACCCGTCGGTGCGCGACCTCTATGCCCAGCGCCTGGTGGGTGAAGGCGTGGCCACGGAGGCCGAAGTCCAAGGCTGGATCGCCGAGTTCGACAAGTTTCTCGACGAGGAGTTCGAGGGCGGCAAGGCCTACCACGCCAACAAGGCCGACTGGCTGGACGGCAAGTGGTCGAACGTGAAGCTGGCGTCCGGCGAGGAACGCTACGCGACCGGGGTGCCGAAAACCAAGCTGCTGGACCTCGGGCGCAAGATCACCTCCATCCCCGAGCGGATCAACGTCCACAAGACCGTGGAGCGGGTGATCGCCGGCCGCCGCGAGGCGATCGAGGCGGGCGAAGGCATCGACTGGGCGACCGCCGAGCATCTGGCCTTCGCCACCCTGATGGACCAGGGCTTTCCGGTGCGGCTATCGGGGCAGGACAGCGTGCGCGGCACGTTCAGCCAGCGGCACTCGGGGATCATCGACCAGAAGACCGAGGAGGTCTATTTCCCCTTGCGAAACCTCGGCCCCGGCCAGGCGCACTTCGAGGTGCTGGACTCGGCGCTGTCGGAAGAGGCGGTGCTGGGCTTCGAGTACGGCTTCTCGCTGACCGACCCGGACACGCTGACCATGTGGGAGGCCCAGTTCGGGGACTTCGTGAACGGCGCCCAGGTGGTCATCGACCAGTTCATCTCGTCGGGCGAGCGCAAGTGGCTGCGGATGAGCGGCCTCGTCATGCTCCTGCCGCACGGCTACGAGGGACAGGGGCCGGAGCACTCGTCCGCGCGCCTGGAGCGCTTCCTGCAACTCTGCGCCGAGGACAACCTGCAGGTCGTCAACTGCACGACGCCGGCCAACTACTTCCACGTCCTGCGCCGCCAGCTGCTTCGCGAGTATCGCAAGCCGCTGATCGTGATGACGCCCAAGAGCCTGCTGCGCCACAAGCGGGCGGTGTCGAACCTCTCCGACCTGGCCGAGGGCACCGGCTTCCACCGGGTGATGATCGACGGCGCCGAGGCCGGCTGCGAGGTGGGCGGCATTACGCTGCGCCCCGATGACGAGATCACCCGGGTGATCGCCTGCTCGGGCAAGGTCTACTTCGACCTCGTGGAGCAACGCGCCAAGACCGGCCGCGACGACGTCTACATCCTGCGCCTGGAGCAGTTCTATCCGTGGCCGCTGAAGTCGATCACGGGCGAGCTGAAGCGCTTCAAGAACGCCGAGCTGGTCTGGTGCCAGGAGGAGCCCAAGAACATGGGCGGCTGGATGTTCGTCGACCCTTGGCTGGAGCTGACGCTGGACCGCCTCAAGGTGAAGGCCAAGCGGGCGCGCTATGTCGGCCGCCCGGCCTCGGCCTCCACGGCCGCCGGCATCATGAGCCGGCACATGAAGGAACTCGACGCGTTCCTGACGGAAGCGTTCGCCTGACCTGAACTCGTTTGTGTGTGATGACCTAGGAAGGAGCCGGTCCGAAGATGGCCGACATCATGACCCCGGCGCTGGGGGAATCCGTCACCGAGGCGACGGTCGCCCGCTGGACCAAGAAGGCGGGGGACGCGGTCCGCAAGGACGAGATCCTGGTGGAGCTGGAGACCGACAAGGTGAGCCTCGAGGTCGCCGCGCCGTCTGACGGCGTGCTCTCGGAGATCTCCGCGGAGGAAGGCGCCACCGTCGAGCCCGGCTCGGTGCTGGGCAAGATCAGCGACGGCGCAGCCGCCGCACCCAAGGTCAACGGCGGCGCCAAGGCCGAAGCGCCGGCGCCCAAGGCCGAGGCCAAGCCGGAGCCGAAGGCCGCGCCCGCCGCCAAGCCGGCGGCAGAACCGGTTCTGGCGCCGTCGGCCCAGCGCATTGCCGCCGAGAACAAGCTGGACCCCGCGGCCATCGCCGGCACGGGCAAGGACGGCCGGGTGACGAAGGGCGACGCCCTGGCCGCGCTGGAGGCCCGCTCGAAGGCCCCGCCAGCCGCACCCGCGCCCGCCGCGCCCCGTGAGGTCCACGCCCGCGAGGAGCGGGTGAAGATGACCCGCCTGCGCCAGACCATCGCGCGCCGGCTGAAGGAGGCCCAGAACGCCGCGGCCATGCTGACCACCTTCAACGAGGTGGACATGACGGCGGTGATGGCGCTGCGCACCCAATACAAGGACGCCTTCGAGAAGCGCCACGGCGTGAAACTGGGCTTCATGTCCTTCTTCGTGAAGGCGGTGATCCACGCCCTGAAGCAGGTGCCCGAGGTCAACGC
>CAZBXO010000201.1:0-6151 GCA_964495645.1 uncultured Phenylobacterium sp.
CAACATGGACGCCTGGTACGCCGCCTTCGACGTGAAGCCGGGGAACAAGATGTACCTGCCGCCCGAGAAGCGGGTGAAGGTCTGGTGAGGCGGTGTCGCGCCTCGACGCGGACGGCGGCCGGCCTGAGCGCCTAGAACGAGCGCTCCTGGCCCTTGGCCACCGTCGCCTCAGTTGCTCTGGAGGATCATCCAGACTTTCGAGAAGTCGCGTGCGCGGGCGTCCTGTTCGCGGATCCAGAAATAGATTGTCCCGCAGTCGCCCCACATCATTCCCGCGTCATAGTCGGTGTCGAGTTGCAGGAGCAGTCGCCAATCTGCCCGCGCAGCGTCCATGTTCTCAGGGCTGAAGTAGCGACCTCGACCGCTCGCGATGATCTCGCACTCGAGCTCCATGGTGTCGTTCTGGACCAGCTCGGGGTAGCCGCCGATCTGATGTGCAGGAGCCGCCGCAGCCAACTCTTTCAGAGCAGCCAGTATCTTGTCCGCTTCTTCGTCCTCCGGTTCCGCCCAGTCGACCCCTAGGCGTTCGCCGCTGGGGTATGACGCGCCTCGGATGAATGAGACCGGGTAGGGCGGGAATCGCGCGTCAGGGCAGAGATCGTCAGGTTCGACCAAGGCGTCCGCGTCCGCGGTCTCTAGATCACTGCGAAGCTGCCGGCATCCTCTGCGCTGAGGCCCGAGCTCCAGAGTTCGAAGTCGTAGAAGAACATGAGGCGGCCCTCGGCCGGGAGCCACTCGGGTCCGGCTGCCGCGCGGACGGCTTCGAGGTCCAGCTGGGCGATGCACCCGAGGGAGCGGCCGTCATTGCGAGGCCACTCCGAGACCATGTTCGGGATGCCGCCAAGGCGCGACCGGCCATCCCCGCCCGGCGCAAGCCGCACACAGGGCCGCACCCGCGCTTCGGCATCGGCGACGACTTGCGCGGCGGTGGGTGGCATGGGCTCCCTCGTCTGTGGACACTCACGAAGTTCTTATTTTGTACCCTGATTTCGGTCAACCGCGCTTGCGGTGGAGACCCCCTGCCTAGGGATGGCGCATCGTCGACAGCCACCAGCCGTCGCCGGCCAGCCAGCAGGTGGAGTCGGGGTCACCGCTCACACGTAGGGAGGCGACCGGCGGCAGGCCCGCGACCCAAACGTTGCGGGGGCCGAACGCCGCCTCCAGGCGTTGCCCGGCCGCATCCGACCGGCCGCTCTTGTCGTGGTAGATCATCGTGCCGCTGACGAAGGCCGCGTCGAAGGCCTCGCCGCGGCGGGTGACCAGTAGCACCGCGCCGGCGCCGATACCGGGCATCGACGACCCGGCGGTCAGCGGCAGCATCAGCCGGCCGCCGTCCTTCAGCGCGCGCACCCAAGCCACGGGGATCGCGTCGAAGCCGCAGCTGGCGACGATGATGTCGGCCGGGCCGGTCAGGAGCGCATGGGCGTCGCCCTGGAGGACCTCGACATTCGGTCGGTCCGCCAGCGCCTTCGCCGCCGCGGCCGCCAGCTCCGGCTCGTACTCGATGCCGGTGACCCAGCCGTTCCATTCCACGAGCTCGGCCAGGATGGCCGTGTAGTAGCCGCCGCCGGCGCCGACGTGGACCGCCCGCTCGCCCGGCGTCGGCCGCAGCCGATCGAACATCGTGGCCCAGAACTGCGGCTGGCCGTTGTTGAGCTGCTTGACGTCGTCCAGCGCGATCAGGACGTTGCGGTAGACGTGGCGCGGATCGGCGTCCGGCGTCGTCTCCCGCTGCAGGCCCGCGCCGATGATCGTCCACGGTCCCGGCCCCACGAACCGCTCCCGCGGAACCACCCCGAACGCCCGCTCCAGCGCCGGCCAGTCGACCTCGGCCACGGCCATGACGTGCTCGGCGTAGCGGCGGCGGACGGCGGAGAGGGGTTCGGACATGACTCCACTCAGCCGCGCCTGTGGCCGCGGCGCAACCATCCACAACGGCGTTCGGCGGGCCGGTTGACCCTCTCGGCGACCGCGCCTAGCTTCCGCAGTCTCCGAAGCGCTGGAAAGGGAGTCAGCATGGCGTCTGCTTATCTGATCTTCCGACTGCGCCTCGGGCCGCCGCCGCACCGGTAACTCGCCCGAACCGCTTCGCAGGTTCCCGTCGCGGGACTTCGCGAGGCGATCCCGCATGCCCGCGGCCCTCCGGCCTCCGCTCCACCCGAGCCGCCCATTTCATTTCCTCGCGCCGGATCGCGCGCGCCGCCCGTTTCAGGTTGCGGCCCCGTCCGGCGCCCCGTTTCGAGAACCGTCATGACCGACCACTACGAGGACTCAGACGAACACACGGAGCGATCGCTCAAGAACAGCCAGGTGCTCGGCTTCATCGCCGCCTTCTGGTGGCGCCGCCCGTGGCTGATGACCGCCAGCCTGGTGATGGTGCTGGCCGGCATCATCTTCGACCTGATGGTGCCCTGGGCGGCCGGCAAGCTCGTGGACGCCGTCGCCGACCGGGCCACCGGGACAGACCCCGCCGTGCAGGCCTGGACGCTGTTCGTCGGCGTCTATTTCGCCTCTCTGATGCTGCGCAACTTCGCCATGCGGACCTGGATCCCGCTGGCGGCGCGCAACATGAAGGAGATGGTCGACGAGGCGTTCGGCAAGGTGCAGGCCTTCTCCGCCGATTGGCACGCCGACGCCTTTGCCGGCGCGACGGTGCGCAAGATCAGCCGCGCCATGTGGGGCTACGACACCGTCAGCGACGCGGCGCTGATCTGGCTGGGACCGGCGGCCATCGTGCTGATCGGTCTGTGCGTGATGATGGCGCTGCGCTGGCCCATCGTGGGCGCCTTCGCGACCGTCGTCGTGGTGCTCTACGTCGTCCTGAACGTGCTGCTGACCGAGCGCTATGCGCGGCCCGTCAACCAGAAGGCAGTGGGTCTGGACAGCCGCATCGGCGGGGCGCTGTCGGACTCGATCTCATCTAACGCCACGGTGAAGTCTTTCGGCGCCGAGGCCCGTGAGAGCGATCGCGTCGGCGGGATCACCGCCGCCTGGCGCGACGCGGCGATCAGGAGCTGGAACCGGTTCACGGACATCTGGCTGATGCAGAACGTGGCCTTGGTCATCCTGCAGGCGGGGCTCTCCGGCCTGACGGTCTGGCTGTGGAGCCGCGGCGAGGCCTCGCCCGGCGACGTGGCCTTCTCGATCACCGCCTTCATGCTGATGAGCGGCTACCTGCGGAACCTCGGCGACAACATCCGCATGGCCCAGCGGGCGCTGGACGACTCGGAGGACGTGGCCAAGTACGCCATGACCGACCCCCAGGTGCTGGACGCGCCGGAAGCCCCGGCGTTCGTGCCCGACCTGGGCGAGATCCGCTTCGAGCGGGTGACCTTCGCCTACAAGTCGGCGGAGAACGCCCTCTACGACGACTTCTCGCTCACCATCCGGCCGGGCGAGCGGGTGGCGCTGGTCGGGCCCACGGGGGCCGGCAAGTCCACCTTCGTGAAGCTGATCCAGCGGCTCTACGACGTGCAGGGCGGTCGCATCGTCATCGACGGCCAGGACGTGGCGGAGGTGACCCAGGGGTCGCTGCGGCGCGCCATCGCCGTGGTGCCGCAGGACCCGGCGCTCTTCCACCGCACCCTGGCCGAGAACATCAAGTACGCCCGGCCGGACGCGACCATGGACGAGATCCAGCTGGCGGCGAGGCGGGCGCGTGCGCACGACTTCATCGCCCGCCTGCCCAAGGGCTACGACACGCTGGTCGGCGAGCGGGGCGTGAAGCTCTCGGGCGGCGAACGGCAGCGGGTGGCGATCGCACGCGCCTTCCTCGCCGACGCGCCGATCCTGGTGCTGGACGAGGCCACCTCGTCGCTCGACGTGGAGACCGAGCGCAACGTGCAGGCGGCGATGGAGGAGCTGATGGTGGGCCGCACCACCATCGTCATCGCCCACCGCCTGTCGACCATCCGCGGCGCCGACCGCATCCTCGTCTTCGAGGACGGCCGCATCGTCGAGGAGGGCCGCCACGCCGAGCTGGTGGAGAAGGGCGGCGCCTACGCCCGGCTGCATGCGGTGACGGAGGGCTGGGCCTGAGGACCGGGAGAGGAGGTTAGACGGCGCCCGCCAGCGCTTCGGCGAGGTCGCCGCGCCGTTGCACCTTCACCGTCTCCAGGCCTAGCCAGGCGGCCATCAGCTTGAGCTCCTCCGCCAGCCGCTCCGGCGTCGCGGCCGAGGCCCAGGGCTCGGCGTGGGCGGACTGCACCAAGAGGGCGCCGGCCTTGCGGTCGGCCTTGAGGTCGACGCGGGCGGTCAGCGCGTCGCCCTCCAGGAACGGCAGGACGTAGTAGCCGTGCTGGCGCTTCTCGGCGGGGACGTAGATCTCGATGCGGAAGCGCACGCCGAACATCCGCTCGGTGCGCTCGCGGTACCAGATCAGGTTGTCGAACGGCGAGAGCAGCGCCTGCGCCTCGATCTTCCGCGCCCAGCGCGCGCCCGGATCGAGGTAGGCCTGTTCGCGCCAGCCCTTCACCTTCACCGGGATGACGTCGCCGGCATCGACCAGTTCGGCGATGCGCGCCTTGGCGTCGGCCACCGGCATGCGGAAGTAGTCGCGAAGGTCGAATTCGGTCCCGACGCCCATGGCCCGGGCCGCGATCTTCAGCAGCTCTCGCTGGGCCGCGTCGCGGGGCGGCGTCGGCGCGCCATGGATCGCCTTCGGGAGCACCCTCTCCGGCAGGCCGTAGACCCGCTCGAACGTCCCGCGCCGCGTGGCGGTGGTGAGCTCCCCGGTCCAGAACAAGCCCTCGACGGCGCGCTTGGCCTCCGACCAGCCCCACCAGCCGCCCTCGCCCTTGTGGCCGCCCTCGATCTCGCCGGCCGACATCGGCCCGCGGTCGCGGATCTCGGCCAGCACCCGATCGCAGAAGTCCCGCCGCTCGCGCAGGAACCGGGCGATCCCCTTCCAGACGCCGGCGCCGTCATGGGCGTCCTGCATGCGCCAGCGGAACAGGGGCTGGGCGGTGACCGGCAGTAGCGACGCCTCATGCGCCCAGTACTCGAACAGCGGCCGCTTCTTCGCCCAGGCCAGCTCCTCCAGCAGGGTCCGCGGATAGGCGCCCAGCCGCGAGAAGGCCGGCAGGTAGTGGGTGCGCGACAGCACGTTGACCGAGTCGATCTGGATCACGCCCAGCCGCTCGATCAGCTTCAGCAGCTGGCGGCGACCGACCTCGCCCGTCGGTCGCGGCCCGAACCCTTGCGCCGCCAGCGCGATGCGGCGAGCCTCGCCGGGCGTCAGGACATCCTTCATCGGGCGCTCCGTTCGGCGACTCGCTGGAGAGGCTATCGATCGAACAAAGATCGAACAAGCATCCGTCAACGAATGGTTAACAAGCGTGACCTTACCGAGAGCGGCCGCGGAACATTTCCGGACTCGTTGCGGCAGGCGGTCGCAGGGACCTTGGCTGTGTCACCCGGCCGTCAGAACAGGCAATCCGAGGCCGTCGGCGATGCGGCGCGCGGCCTGGGCCGGCGGCAGGTCGGTGGTGTCGATCGTGAGTTCGGCCGGGATAGGGCCGAAGTCCAGCGCCCCATCGGCGCGGATCTGGCGCAGCACCGCCGTGGAGCGGAGCTTGCCGAACGCCGCCCGCGACTCGGCCTCGACGCGGCGGTCCTGCTCGGTCTCGGGACAAGTGAGCGCGACGAACCGCACCGCGCCGCCATGGCCCGCCACCGCCGCGACGGTCTCGGCGATGAAGGCGTCGCGGATGGTCCGTTCCGGGTTGAAGGTGAAGATCAGCGAGCGGTCCACGCGCGCTGCCTCGGCGAAGGTCATGAGCCAGATCTGCTCGCGCAGCGTCGCGGCCGACGGCGAGTGGAAGGGAAACACCGTCAGCACCGCGTCGACCACGAGGTGGTTGTGGAACAGCGGCAGGCCGGTGAGCGCCGCGAGTTCGCGCCCGACGGTCAGCTTCCCCACGGCAGGGGGCCCGTAGAGGAAGACCAGATCCCCGATCTAGGTCTCGAGACGCCCGTCCGAAAGGGCGGCGATTTCGAACGGGAACAGCACATCAGGATCGGGCGGTGGGACGTCGTCGGCGACGCTCGGCGGAGCGAGCACGTGCGCCAGGTGGCTGAGGATGGCCAGGCGGGCGCGCTTCTTGTGGTCGGAGCGGACGCACACCCACGGCGCCGCCGGCGTCGAGGTGCG
>CAZBXO010000202.1:0-1234 GCA_964495645.1 uncultured Phenylobacterium sp.
GTGGAGGGGGGACGATGCCGGTCGCGGCGGCCGTTTCTGGCCCCCTCCACCGCCTTCGGCGGTCCCCCTCCCCCAAGGGGGGAGGAAAGGTCTGCTCGACCGCCCGGCCTCACCGTCCCAGCTCCTGGAGCGCGGCCTTGATCAGCGCGCCGGGTTCGGCCTCCTCGCCCAGCCGCACCGCCGCGGCCTCGACCACACGACGTGCTGCCGGCTCGGCGACGCCGAGGCCCATGAGGGCGGCGACCGCTTCGCCGCTGGCGGACGGCGCCTGCCGGGCAGGGGCGACCTGGGCGTGGAAAGCAGCGACCGGCCCGCCGCCCAGCGGCTTGCCCTTCAGCTCGGTGACGATGCGCAGGGCGAGCTTGGGCCCCACCCCGTTCGCCCGCGCGACCGAGGCCTTGTCCTCCCGCGCCACCGCCGCCGCCAGCTCGCCCGGCGCCAGCACGTCCAGCACCGCCAGCGCCGCCTTCGGCCCCACCCCCTGGATCGCCCGCAGCTGGACGAAGGCCGCCTGCTCGTCGCGGCTCAGGAAGCCGTAGAGCGTCATCCCGGTCTGCTCGGCCCAGGCCGTCTCGACATGCAGCAGCGCCTCGCCGCCCACCTCCGGCAGCCGCGACAGCGTCCGCGATCCGCAACGCACGACGTAGCCCACGCCCATCACGTCGATGAGCGCGTCCTCTTCGCCGACCTCGGCCACGGCTCCGCGCAGGCGCCCGATCATGGCTCGCGAATCACGTTTCCCATGCGTTCCGCAGAGGTACGCTGAGCCGGGCCCCTACGCCACCCGCCCGAGCCCGCGCGCCGTGCGCGCATGCGCATGGGCGATGGCCACCGCCAGGGCGTCGGCCGCATCGGCGGTGGTCTTGCCCGCCGTGGGCAGCAGGCGGGCGACCATCCAGCTCACCTGCGTCTTGTCCGCCCCGCCGGTTCCGACCAGCGCCTTCTTGACCACCGTGGCGGCGTACTCCGCCACCGGCAGCCCCGCCCGCGCCGGCGCGACCAGCGCCATCGCCCGCGCATGGCCCAGCTTCAGCGCCGAGGCGGCGTTGTTGTTCATGAACGTCTCCTCGACCGCCGCCTCGTGCGGGGCGTGGTGTGAGATCACGGCCGAAATCGCGTCGAACAGCGCCAGGAGCCGGTCCGAAAAGGCGGCCTTGTCGTCGGGCACGATCACCCCGTGCGCCACGTGTACGATCCGCGCACCCTCACAGGCGATCACACCCCAACCCGTGCG
>CAZBXO010000202.1:1334-6095 GCA_964495645.1 uncultured Phenylobacterium sp.
CGCGCCCAAGCTTCCTCTGGTCACATCGCCACTCGCCCGCGCGGGGAATATCAGCGCTGCCCCGTGCGTCTTGCGGTTAGGATCGCCGCCAGTCCGAGTACACCATGCCCGCGCCCGCCACGCCTGCCCCCACCGTCGCGCCCTCGCCCCGCGTCAACGTCGGCGGCAGCTATGCGCTCGCGGCCGGCCAGGGGCTCTACGTCAAGGACCCGACGGGCGGCGGCGGTATCCGCTTGGAGTCCGTGGGGGGCGCCCAGCTAAGTGCCTCCATCGCCGGGACCTACTGGGCGGAGTCCACGACCACGACGCTCGTCACCGGCATCACGGTGCACGGGGTGAGCCCGACGCCGACGATCGCCATCCTGACCAGCGGCAAGGTCTATGTGACCGGACTGGGCGACGCCTATGGCGCGCGGCTGGTCTCCGGGGCGCGCCTGACCAACGACGGGCTGATCCAGGTCACCTCCAGGGACGAGGCGGTGGGGGTGATCAGCGCGGAGCGCAACGAGACCTTCGTGCAGGGCGCGGACGGGACGCTGCGTGTCCATGGCGTCGGCGCGGCCGAAGGCGTGGTGACCGGCCTGATCGACAACGCCGGGACGATCGACGTCTCGGTGGACGCGGCGCCCGACGGGTCGCTGTCGGTGGCGACGGCGGTGCTCGATCCCGAGAGCTTCCTCAACACCGGCACGATCCTGGCCCACAGTGACGGCGCCGTCAGCATCGCGGTGGCGATCAGCAAGGGCACGCGCGACCTCCACTACCGCAACTTCGGCACGATCATCGGCGGCGACTACGCCTTCTTCCAGTTCGTGGACGCCGCCGGCGCCTGGAGCCCGGTGTACATCGACAACACCGGGGTCATCGTCGGCGACATCTCGCTCGGCCAGGGCATGGCCGTGGTCACCAACTCCGGTGTGATCACCGGCCGTGTCGAGATCAACCACAGCCTCGGGAATTACCTGGGTGCGGCCGGGACGCTGGCGGGCGTGCTGGTGATCGGCGGCAGCGGCGGGCAGGCGACCCTGGGCCAGGGTGGCGAAGCGGTGCTGGTCCGGTCCGGGACGGCGAGCATCACCGGAGGCGCCGGCGACGACGTCTTCGAGGTGCAGGGCGGCGCCGTCAGCCTTCAAGGCGGACTCGGCGTCAACACCCTCACCTTCGCCTCCCAGCCCGCGGCGGTGAACGTCGACATGGCGGCCGGGAAGGCGACGGGGATCAACAGCACCGTCAACTTCTCCTCGATCCAGAACGTCGTGGGCTCCGAGTTCGCCGACCAGATCACGGGCGGCGGGGGCGACGACTACGCGTTCGGCTCCGGCGGCAATGACAGCATCGACCTCGGCGGCGGCTGGAACACCGCGGCGTACGAAGGCGCTGAGGCCGACTATCAGGTCACCAGGGCGGCGGACGGTTCGATCACCGTCGTCGACCTGCGTGGCGGCAGTCCGGACGGGACCGATCAACTGCGCCATGTCCAGACGCTCAGCTTCCTCGACGGCGACGTGGTGCTGGGGCCCGCCAGCCCGCTGGAGGCCGTCGAGATCGCCTTCTCCAAGGTGCTGCGCGAAACGACGCCCACCGCCGGTCACAAGGCCCTGCATGACAGCCTGGTTGCCCAGGCGGCCGGCTGGACCACCATGCCCACCTCGGCGGTGGACCAGATCGTCGACGCCGCCGACGCCACCAGCTCGGTCGCGACCCTTGCCTATCAGTTCTTCACCGGCCGGGCCCCGGGCGCCGGCGGCATGGACTACCTGGTGGCCCTGGGCGGGCCCAACCCCAACAGCCTCAACTCGGCCTATTACCAGTCCTTCAATCTGGAGAACCGCTACATCAACTTCGCGGTGAACCTGGGCCGCGACGGCGCCGGCCGCGACGCGTTCAAGGAAGGCTACGGCCAGCTCTCGCTCTTCGAGGCGACCCGCAAGGCCTACGCGGAGATCTTCGGCGAGGCGCCCTCCGACGCCAAGCTGCACGCCCTGCTCGACCCCTCGATCACCCTCGGCGGCCAGACCTTCACACGCGCCGCCTACTTCGCGGCCTACGGCGGCGACGGGCCGAACGGGCAGGGGACCAAGGCCGCCATGGTCGGCTTCCTGCTGGCCGAAGCGGTCAAGGCGGACCTCGGCATGTACGCCCTGGCCAACGAAGCCTTCCTGGCCGACGTCGCGGTCAACAACGCCCCGTTCGCGGTGGACATCGTCGGGACCTACGGCGACGACAGCTTCATCTATCACCCGGGCTAGGGCGAGTTTCACCCAAATTCTGAACGTCATGGCCGGCCCTGTGCCGGCCACCCATCGGCGAGCCGTTCAGGCGTGGCCGTTAGCCCTCGAACGCCGTACAGCACGACCATGGTTGGCCGGGACAAGCCCGGCCATGACGTCCTGTTGTGGAGGATGCCGTGATCCGCGCCCTTGCTGTCGCGCTCACCCTGGCGGTCACACCCGCCGCCGCCGCGCCGTCATCCCCCGCCGACGAGGCCGCGATCCGCAAGGTGATCGCCGACATGGAGGCCGCTTGGAACCGCGGCGACTTCCGGGGCTACATGGCGGGCTTTCAGAACCCCGGCGTGGTGTTCGTCTCGCGCGGCAGGTTCCAGGACGGCTGGCAGGGCACGCTCGACCACTACATCCGCGACTACGGCGGCGCGCCCGGACGACGGGGCCAGCTCCGCTTCTCGAACATCAAGGTCGAGATTCTCAGCGCCGACGCCGCCCAGCTGATCAGCAACTACGAGCTCATCCGCACCGAAGGCGCCTCACAGCACGGCATCAACACCCGGCTGATGCGGAAGGTCGCCGGCCGCTGGGTTATCGCCTTGAACCACGTGTCGTCGGTGGAGCCGTAGCCGCTCCTCTTCCCGGCGCGTAGCGCCGAGAGGGAGAGGAGTCACCGGGCATTCTTCAGATACTTCTCGAACCAGTCCACGGTCCGCTGCATGGCGTCGATCTGGTTCTCGCGTTTGACGAAGCCGTGGCCCTCGGCGGGGTAGTAGACGGCGTCCACCGTGGCGCCCACGCCCTTCAGGGTCGCCACCACCTCCTCGGCCTGGCCGCGCGGCACGCGGATGTCGTTGTCGCCCTGCAGCACCAGCAGCGGCGCCCTGGTCTTCTTGATGTAGGTCATCGGCGAGACGCGGTCGTAGACCTCCTTGTCGGTCACCGGGTCGCCGATCAGCGAGCGCTGGTAGGCCTGCAGCGCCGCGTCCTCGTGCTTCAGCATCTCATACCAGTTGATGATGCCGTACTGACTGACCGCCGCGGCCCAGACGTCCGGCGTCTTGCCGATCGCCATCAGGGTCATGAAGCCGCCGTAGGACCCCCCGGTGATCCCGATCTTCTTCGCATCCACGTAGCCGGTCTGCACCAGCCACCTGGCGGCGTAGACCTCGTCGACCAGGTCCATCCCGCCCAGGTCCTTGATGTTGGCCGCCTGGAAGGCCTTGCCGTAGCCGGTGGAGCCCCGGACGTTCGGCAGGATCACCACGTAGCCGCGCGACGCCAGCGCCACGGCCGTGCGGTTGAAGGTGTCCACGGTCTGGCCGGTCGGACCGCCGTGCGGAAGCACGATCGCCGGATTGGAGCCGTCGCGCTTGAGGTTGAAGGGGACCAGCAGTACGGCGCTGATCACCGTCCCGTCCTCGCTCGGATAGTGGACGATCTGCGAGGTTGGGATCCGCGAGGAGTCCAGCGAGGCGACCGCCAACGACGTGAGCTTGCGCGCGGTCCCGGCGCGGGTGTCGGCGATCCAGATATCGGCCGGCGCATTCGAGGCCTGGTGGCTGACCAGAACGCGCCCGTCGCGCGACATGCCGGCGTCGTTGTTCGAGACCTCGTTGTTGAAGCCGGGGGGCACGCCTCCCAGGGGCCGCGCCCGGCCCGTCGCGACGTCCACCAGGGTCAGCGCCGAGCGCCCGTCGGTGTTGGTGCGCACCAGGTAGCTCTTGCCGTCCGGCGTGAAGCTGCCGGCGTTCTGGTCCCAGACGGTGGTGGGCGCCCAGCGCACGGGCCCGCCGGCGACCGGCATCACGCCGGCCTGGTTCTGCCCGGTCTTCTCGTTGGAGGTGATCGAGATCCAGGCCCCGTCGGCCGAGACCCCGGCAGCGGTGACGCGCGCCTCGGCCTTCGGGTCGGTGATCGCCCTGGCTGCGCCGCCCGCGACCGGCAAGCGATAGACTGCGCCCAGCGTCGAGAGCGCGTTGCCGCGATTGGCGACGATGGCGTCGCTCCCGGCCCAGCCCGCGACGCTCCAGCGGTAGTCGAAGGCCGCCTCGCGGGTCAGGGGCGTCACCTTGCGGCTGGCCATGTCCATGACCGCCACGTCGCCGCCGGCCTGCGCCTTGGGCTTGGCGATCAGCGCCAGCCGCCGCCCGTCGGGCGAGAAGTGAGCGCCGGTCTCCGACACCTGCGGCGTGTTGGTCAGATTGACGACGTCGCCGCCCGCCAGCGGCACGGCGAAGAGGTCGTACATCTCGTCGCCGCCGCGGTCGGCCTGGAACACCACCCACTTGCCGTCCGGCGAGATGGTGATGCCGGCGTGGCGGTCGTCGGAGACGGTGAGCTGCACCGGGAAGCCGCCCGCCGCGTCGAGCCGCCAGAGGTTGAACCGGCCGGTCAGGTTGGTGGAGATGACGACCGACTTGCCGTCCGGCGCCCAGGCCGCGTCGCCGGCGCCGCGTGTGAAGTAGAGGTCCGCCACCGGCACGGGCCGCGCGTTCGGGTTCGCCGCCGAAACGATCGACTTCGGATCGGTGAG
>CAZBXO010000203.1:0-6016 GCA_964495645.1 uncultured Phenylobacterium sp.
GGCCATGGCTCTCAGCCGCCGCGCCTTTCTGACCCGCCTGGGCCTCGCCGCCGGCTACGGCATGACCTATTCGGCGATGGTCACGCTGGGGCTGATGGCCGTGCCGCCGGCGGGCCACGCCGCGCCAGCGTGGGCGCCGGACCACGGCCGCGGCCGCTCGGTGGTCATCCTGGGCGCAGGCCTCGCCGGACTGGCCACCGCCTACGAACTGGAGCGCGCCGGCTTCTCGGTGACGGTCCTGGAAGCCCGGGACAGGGTGGGCGGCCGCAACTGGACCCTGCGCAACGGGTCGAGGATCGAGATGATCGGCGAGCCCGATCAGACCGTCGTCTTCTCCGAAGGACTCTACATGAACGCGGGTCCGGCCCGCATCCCGGCCCACCACGAGACGCTGCTGGGTTACTGCCGCCACCTGGGCGTGCCGCTGCAGGTGGAGATCAACGCCGCCCGCAGCGCCTTCATCGCCAACTCCTCGGGCGGCAAGCCGATCGAGATGCGCCAGGGCCAGAACGACACCCGCGGCTACATCGCCGAGCTTCTCGGCAAGGCGATCTCGAAGGGCGCCCTCGACCAGGACCTCTCCAAGGCCGACCGCGAGCGCCTGCTGCCGTTCCTGCGCTTCTACGGCGACCTCGATGCCAGGGGCGCCTTCAAGGGCACCGAGCGGTCCGGCTTCGCCCGCCGCCCAGGCGTCATGGCCGACACCGCCGTGCCGCGTCCACCCGTGCCGCTCAGCGAGCTGCTCGGCAACGACAACCTCTGGACCAGCCTCTTCGAGGATATCATCTACTACCAGGCCACCATGCTGGAGCCGGTGGGCGGCATGGACCGCATCCCGGCCGCCTTCGAGCGGGCGCTGAAGACGCCGGTCGTCAAGAACGCGGAGGTCCGTCTGATCCGCCAGGATTCGGCGGGCGTCACGGTCGCCTGGCGCGACCGTGTCGCGGGCGAGAGCCGCACGACGAGCGCGGACTTCGCCGTCGTCACCCTCCCGCTCAACATTCTGGCGCGCCTCGACACCCCCTTCGACCGGCAGGTGAAGGCGGCCATCGCCACCGTCGGTGGCGCGTTCGCCAACAAGATCGGCTTCGAGGCCCCGCGCTTTTGGGAGGCGCAGGGCATCTACGGCGGCATCTCCTTCGTGGGCGGCGAGACCAGCCTCGTCTGGTACCCCTCGGCCGGGCTCCAGTCGGAGCGCGGCGTGCTGCTCGCGTGCTACGGCGCGACAGCGCTGGCCCGCGGCTTCGCCGCCAAGCCCTTGACGCAGCAGGTTGAGATCGCCCGCGCCGTCGTGGAGCGCCTGCATCCCGGCCATGGCCGCGACCTGGCCCGGCCGGCGGTGGTCAACTGGCACAAGGTTCCCTTCAGCGAAGGCGCATGGGCCAACTATCGGACTGGTTACGAGGGCCACATGACCGACCCCGCCTACACCCTGCTGAACGAACCGCAGGGCCGCATCTACCTCTCCGGCGCCCAGCTTTCTCAGCTGCCGGATTGGCAGGAAGGCGCGGTCCTGCACGCCCATCGCACCGTGGACTTGATCGCGGCCCGCGTGGCGCGATCCTGACGGCAATCGAGGAGAGGGGTTTCCATGCGCGCAACGCTCGCCCTGGTGTTCGCCGCCGCAACGGCCGCCGGCGCCGCCCAAGCGCAGAATGTCCACATCAACCCGGCCAACAGTTTCATCGCCTCGGCGGTGAAGGTCCCGGCCGGCGCCGAGACGGTCTACGTCTCTGGCCAGCTCGCCGACCCAGTGGCCGCCGGCTCCAACGAGCTGGGCGACACCAGGACCCAGACGGTCAGCATCATGAAGAAGATCGAAGCCATCCTGAAGGCGGAGGGCTATGCGCTCTCCGACACGGTGATGATGCGCGTGATCCTGGTTGGCGACCCTGCCAAGGGCGGCGCCATGGACTTCACCGGGATGAACGAGGCCTACCTGCAGTTCTACGGCCCCTTGCAGAAGCCCGCGCGCATCACGTCCCAAAGCGTCGCGCTGGCCAGGCCCGGCGCGCTCGTGGAGATCGAGGTGCAGGCGGCGAAGAAGAAGTGATGGACCGCCGCAAGTTCCTGATGCTGGCGGGCGCGGCGCTTGTCGCGCCCGCCCTGGGTCACGCCGGGGACCTGCCTGCCCGTTTGCCCAACGCTCCACCGCCGATCGCTAGGTCCGAGCGGGCTCAGCGCATCGCCAAGGCCCAGCGTCTGATGCGGCGGCAGGGGATATCGGCCATCCTGGTCGAGCCGGGAGCCAGCCTCGTCTACTTCACCGGTGTCCGCTGGAGCCGCTCCGAGCGGCTTACCGCGGCGGTCATCCCCGCCGAGGGACCGATCGGCGTCGTGACGCCCTTCTTCGAGGAGCCGTCGGTCCGCGAGAGCCTGGCTGTCGAGGCCGAGGTGCGCACCTGGCAGGAGGACGAGGATCCGCTGGCCCTGGTCGCCGGCTGGCTTCGCGACCGCAAGCTGGCGTCCGGCGTGATCGGCGTGGAGGAGACCGTCCGCTACTTCGCCGTCGAGGGCCTGCAGAAGAACCTCCGGCAGGCGACCGTCCGCTCAGGCGCCTCGGTCGTTCGTGGCTGCCGGATGATCAAGTCGGCCGCCGAGATCGCACTGATGCAGCACGCCTCGGACATCACGATCGCCGCCTATCGCCACACGGTCCCGCAGATCCGGGCCGGCATGAGCCCGGCCGACATCGGCGCGATCATGAGCGACGCCACGGTCGCGCTGGGCGGGACGCCGGAGTTCAACCTGATCCTGCTGGGCGAGGCCGCCGCCTATCCGCACGGCTCGGGCAAACCGCAGAAGGTGACGCCCGGCGAGGTGGTGCTGATGGACTGCGGCTGCACCTTCCAGGGCTACCAGTCCGACATCTCGCGCACCCTTGTCTACGGCGAGCCCTCGGCCCGCCAGCGCGCCGTCTGGGGCCATATGCACCGCGGCCAGCAGATCGCCTTCGAGACCGCCCAGCTCGGGACGCCGGCCGGCGCCGTCGACGACGCCGTGCGCCGCTACTACGAGGGACTCGGCTACGGCCCGCGCTACAAGCTGCCCGGCACGTCGCACCGTACCGGCCACGGCATCGGCCTGGACGGCCACGAGCCGGTCAACCTGGTGCACGGCGAGACCACGCCGCTCGCGCCCGGCATGTGCTTCTCCGATGAGCCGGGCATCTACATCCCCGGCGAGTTTGGCATCCGCCTCGAGGACTGCTTCCACATGACCGAGACCGGCCCGAAGTGGTTCTCCGTCCCGCCCAAGTCATTGGCCGAGCCGGTCTAGGCGCAAAGGCGGGGTTAGGCTCTGTAGTACTCGCGGTACCACTCGACGAAGCGGCCCACGCCTTCCTCGACGGACACCTTCGGTTGATAGCCGAGGGCTTCGCGAGTGGTGGCCACGTCGGCCTCGGTGCGCGCCACGTCACCAGCCTGCATGGGCATGAAATTGATCTCGGCCTTGCGGCCCAGCTTCTCTTCCAGCACGCCGATGTAGCGCATCAGCTCGACCGGCCGGCTGGCCCCCAGGTTCAGCATCCGCCACGGCGCCACCCCGCTGCTGGCCGGGTCGGGCTGGACCGGGTCCCAGGACGGGTCGGGGGCCGCCGGACGATCGATGGCGGCGATCAGGCCGTCGACGATGTCGTCGATATAGGTGAAGTCGCGCTGCATCTGCCCCTGGCCGTAGACGTCGATCGGTTGGCCGGCGAGGATCGCTGCGGTGAACTTGAAGAGCGCCATGTCAGGGCGGCCCCAGGGTCCGTAGACGGTGAAGAACCGGAAACCCGTGCAGGGGAATCCGAACAGGTGCGCGTAGGCGTGCGCCATCGATTCGTTGGCCAGCTTGGTCGCCGCGTAGAGTGTGATCGGGTGGGTGGCCGCGTCGTGGATGCTGAAGGGCAGCTTGCCGTTCGCCCCATAGGCCGAACTTGTCGAGGCGAAGACGAGGTGTTCCGGCTTCGTCGCCCGGCAGCCCTCCAGGACGTTGAGGAAGCCCACGACGTTGGCGTCGACGTAGGCTTCGGGCTTCTCCAGCGAGTAGCGGACGCCGGCCTGGGCGGCGAGGTTGACCACGGCCTGCGGCTGCACCGCCTCGAACAGCGCCGCCATCTGCGGCCGGTCGGCGAGGTCGATACGGGCGTGGCGATAGCCCGGCATGTTCTCCAGGATCGCCAGGCGCGCCGCCTTCAAGGTCGGATCATAGTAGGCGTTCAGGTTGTCCACGCCGACGACAGGCCGCCCCATCGCCAGCAGCCGTCGCGATAGCGAGAAACCGATGAAGCCGGCGGAACCGGTGACCATGACTGTCAAGGATTGGATATCCCCTGCTGATCGTCCAAGGCGTCCTATAGGCGTCGCATGAACGACTCGGAAACCGGCATTGCGTCCATCCGATTCAGCTGGCGCACCTCAAGCGGGCGGTGGCGGAACGACGCAATCCTTTGTGAAACCCTTGATCCAGCGGTGAACTCCTGCGTTGACGCTACGGCGCAGTCCCACAGCGCCCGGGGCTGCGGTATGCAGGCGCGATTTCTGCATTTATGAGAGGCCCACCGGTTGGGCGCGGACGATCCCATAGGGGTCGTGTTTCGTTTTGGGGCCAAGGAGTTTCGTAATGAGCCACACGACCGTCCCGGGACTCGAGCCCGCGCCGACGAAACACGCGAAGCTGATCCAGTGGGTGCGTGACTTCGTCGAGCTGGCCCAGCCCGACCGCGTCGTCTGGTGCGATGGTTCGGAGGCCGAGTGGAAACGGCTGACCGACGAGCTGGTCGCCGCCGGCACGCTCAAACGGCTGAACCCCGCCAAGCGCCCGAATTCCTTCTACGCCGCTTCCGACCCCAAGGACGTCGCCCGCGTCGAGAGCCGCACCTTCATCTGCTCCGAGAAGGCCGAGGACGCCGGCCCCACCAACAACTGGCTCGACCCTGCCGAGATGCGCGCGGACCTCAACCAGCTGTTCCGCGGCGCGATGCGCGGCCGCACCCTTTACGTCGTTCCGTTCTGCATGGGCCCGCTGGGCTCGAAGATCAGCGCCATCGGCGTCGAGTTGACCGATTCCGCCTACGTGGCCGTATCGATGCGGATCATGACCCGCATGGGCAAAGCCGCCCTCGACCAGCTTGGCGAGGACGGCTTCTTCGTTCCGGCCGTGCACACGGTCGGCATGCCGCTGGTGGACGGCGCCAAGGACGTCCCGTGGCCCTGCAACGAGATCAAGTACATCGTCCACTTCCCGGAGACCCGGGAGATCTGGTCCTACGGCTCCGGCTACGGCGGCAACGCCCTCCTCGGAAAGAAGTGCTTCGCCCTGCGCATCGCCTCGGTGATGGCCCGCGACGAAGGCTGGCTGGCCGAGCACATGCTGATCCTCAAGCTGACCTCGCCGGAAGGGCACGTCCGCTACGTCACCGCCGCCTTCCCGAGCGCATGCGGCAAGACCAACCTCGCCATGCTCCAGCCGACCCTCGCGGGCTGGAAGGCCGAGACGGTCGGTGACGACATCGCCTGGATGCGCTTCGGTGACGACGGGCGGCTCTACGCCGTCAACCCGGAAGCCGGCTTCTTCGGCGTGGCGCCCGGCACCGGCATCGAGACCAACCGGAACGCCGTCGAGGCGCTGCACGCCAACTGCATCTTCACCAACGTTGCGCTGACCGACGACGGCGATGTCTGGTGGGAAGGCCTGACGCCCGAGGCGCCGGCTCACCTGATCGACTGGCAAGGCAACGACTGGACGCCAGCCAGCCCGGCGCCGGCCGCCCATCCCAACGCCCGCTTCACCGTCCCGGCCAGCCAGTGTCCGGTCGTCGCCGACGAGTGGGAAGACCCGGCCGGCGTGCCGATTTCGGCCATCCTGTTCGGCGGCCGCCGCGCCTCGGCCGTGCCGCTTGTCACCGAGGCCCGCGACTGGAAGCACGGCGTCTTCATGGCCTCCAACGTGGCTTCGGAAGGCACCGCCGCGGCCGAGGGCAAGATCGGCGAGCTGCGCCGCGACCCGTTCGCGATGCTGCCTTTCTGCG
>CAZBXO010000204.1:0-3241 GCA_964495645.1 uncultured Phenylobacterium sp.
ATGGTGCCGCCTGGGTGACTCGAACACCCGACCTACGCATTACGAATGCGCCGCTCTACCGGCTGAGCTAAGGCGGCCCGTTTCCGGAGGCCGGGTACATACTCGGGAACGTCTTGGGAGCCAACCCCGCGCGCTACTTGGCCGCGCGCGGGCGGCGACGGGAGCCAGCGCGGCGGTCGCCGGGGGCCGGCAGCGGCGGGTCGTCGCGCGGAGCCTCCACTTCGGCGTAGTCGTCATCGCCGACCGCATAGAAGTCCGGCTGGGCCAGCATCGGCTGATGGTCGGCGGCGTAGGCCAGCGGCAGCTCCGGGAGGACCCGAAGGGTCGATTCCCGCCGCTCCCAGCGCGGATGGATCAGCTCGCCGGTCTCGGCGAAGGTCAGCGCCAGGCGCGCCCAGTCCGAGGCATGGTAGGCGAAGGCGCGGCCCTCGGGGTCGAGGTCGCTCCAGTCCGGTTCGTGCGGCGCGGAGATGCCCTGCGCCAGCCAGACGCGGGCCTCGTCGGCGTCGCCGGCGGCGAAGGCGACCCGCGCCATCAGGCCGGCGATGCGGGCCGTGACCGGCAACGGCTCCAGAGCCTGCGCGGCGCGCCGGGCGCCGGCCGGGTCGCCGGCGATCAGCGCCTGCTCGACGTAGAGGAACAGGCTCTCCCGGTGGGTCGGGTTGACCGCCGCCAGCTCGGCCACGCGGGCCGCCCGCTCACGCGGCGTCTCGTCGGTGCGGATGTCGCGGTAGGCCAGCCACAGCGCCGGATGCGGGGCCGCGCGCCAGGCGGTCTCGACCGTGGCCGCGGCGCGTCCGATCCTGCCGTCCGCGGCCAGCAGGCGAGCCGCCATCACCACGCCCGGCGCGAAGCCGGGCTGGAGCTTGGCGGCCTCCACCGCCTGGTCCAGCGCCTGGGCGCGAGCCTTCGGATCGGGCGCGTTCTCCAGCTGCGCCGCGGACGCTGCGAGCAGGCCCGCGCGGGCGCGATCAGCCACCACCGGCGGCACGATCTTGCGGTCGAGCGCGCTCTTCACAAGTTCCATGGCGCCGGCCCAGTCGCCCTGGTCGAGGCGCGATTCCAGAAGCGCCCGCCAGGCCCATCGGGCGGTGCGGGTCTCGCCGTAGGCCTCCTGCGCGTGGCGCAGCGCCGTCTCGCGCGCGCCCTGGGCGAGCGCCAGCTGCATCAGCCCCTTGTGGCCGGCGAGACGCATCTCCGGGAAGCCCAGCATGGCGGTGTAGGCGGCCTGCGCCTGTGCGATGTCGCCGGCAGCCTCCGCAGCCTGGGCGGCCAGAACGCGCGCCAGGCCTGGCGCTTCCGGTGCGAGCTCGGCGGCCCTGCGCGACAGCCGCTTGGCCTCTGCGCCATCGCCGGCGGCGGCGGCCAGGAAGCCGCGGGAGAGTACGTCCACAGCCTGCCGGCGCCTTGCTTCGGCGCGGGCCTGCTCGGCGCGGCGCGGGGCGGCCAGGATCCACAGGACCGTGCGCCAGATCACCGCGGTCAGCAGCCCGAAGACCACCGCGATCAGCACCGCCGCCGAGGCCGTGGTGTCGGCGCGCCAGCCGAGCCAGATCAGCGTCGCCTGGCCTGGATCGCCGGTCAGCGCCAGCACCGCCACGGCGACCGCGACCAGCAGGAAGAAGACGATGCCGGCGCGGATCATGCGCCGCCTCCGGCAGGAACCAGCGCCTGCATGGCCCGCGTACGCAGCGCGGCGGCCTCGCGGTCGATCTCGGCGCGACGCTCGGCGCCAGAGCGCCAGGGTTCCAGGGCCATCTGCGCGCCGGGCGGCAGGCGGGCGAGAAGCCGCAGCGCCGTGGCCACGTCGCCATCCTCCAGCGCCAGTTCGGCGCGGGCGATCAGGGCGTCGGAGCTTTCGCCCTCCAGGTCGTCGACGCGGCGCATCTGCACGACCTTGGAAACCGCGTAGACAATCCGGTCGCCGAAACCGGCGTCATCGCGGGGCTTGCGCGCCCGGACGGCTGCGCGCGCTGCGTAGTCGGGGAAGCTGGCCGCCAGCGCTGCGCGGCTGGGCGCGCCGGTCTCGGCCAGCCGCATCAGGGCGGCCAGTTCCGGCAGGTTGGGCGACGCCTGACGCAGCGCCTCCACCTCGTGCACGAAGGGACGCGAGGCGCGCGAGGCTTCGATCACCGAGGCGGCGGCGAGCGCGGCGGCGGCGGCCTGGGTCGAGCGCTGGCCCTGGCTCTCAAGGTCGGCGATGCGCGCCTGCAGGCGGGCGAGGTCGTCGGGCTCCGCGGCGGCGGTGGCCGGGACCGGCGTCAGGGTGGCGTCGGGCTCCGCGGAGCGGGGCGCCAGCGGCCGCGGCATCGGCGCGGCGGACGGCTTCGGCGGCAGGAGCTTGGGGCCGTAGTAGAAGACGCCGAGGCCGGCCATCGTCAGAACGAAGCAGAGCAGCAGCGCGGCGAGGAATCCCAGGCCGAACGTCCGGCGGGGCCGGTACTCGGCGGGGTCGCGCGGCAGGTCGGGCGGGGCGGGCGCAGTCATGGCCGGCGGTCGATCAGGTTGAGGAGGGCGGCCTCCAGTGGGAACGGCGGATAGGCCTTGGCGGCCAGCTTGGTGCGCGACAGCGGTCCCACCACCGCCTTCGACAGGCCCAGCGCGCGCATCGCCGGCGCCGGGTGGGCTTTGAGCACCTTGGCGAACACCTGGGCGGCCTTCGGCGAGTGTAGCAGGACGGCGTCGCAACGGGTGAGCTGTTCGGCCTCCGCTTCGGCCAGCGTCACCGGCGCCGTTTCGTAGAGGACCAGGCGACGGGCGTTGACCCCGTGCTTCTCCAGCGCTCCGGCCAGGTCGCCGGCCGGCTCGGCGGCGCCCGGATGCAGCACCGCGCCCCGCAGCTCGCCCCGTCGGGCGGCGATGCCCTCGGCCAGCGCCTCGACGTCGCCGTCGGCCGACAGCACGGATTTGAAGCCGGCCGCCCGCGCGGCCTGGGCGGTGGCCGCGCCGACCGCGAACACCTTCAGCTCGCGTTCTCCGCTGGCGTCGGCGAAGGCCCGCACGCCGTTGGCGCTGGTGAAGGCGAGCGCGGCGACGCCCGCCAGGTCGACCCGGATGTCCGGCAGCGGCTTGACGGCCAGCAGGGGGGCGACCACGGCGTCGTGGCCCAACGCACGCACGCGCTCGGCGGTGACGTCCGCGCCGGGCTGGGCGCGGGTGATCCAGATCCGTTGTCGGCGGCCCGCCATCCGGCGATCTAGCTCCGGAACCCCTTCAGCATTCGCAAACGAGGGTGAGGCCG
>CAZBXO010000204.1:3341-5980 GCA_964495645.1 uncultured Phenylobacterium sp.
AGCTGGCTGATCTCGCTCTCGCCCTGGCGGCGGAATCGGTCCTTGCCGTCCGGCGACAGGGCCTCGACGATCAGGCGCACGACGCCGGCTTCCAGCCAGGCATGCGCCCCGATCGGCGTGCGGCAGGAACCTTCGAGCGCGGTCAGGGCGCCGCGCTCGGCGGCGACGCAGAGGGTGGTCGTCTCGCACCTGAGGCCCGCGACCCACGGCAGGTCCCGGTCGCCCGCGCGGGTCTCGATGGCGAGCGCGCCCTGACCGGGCGCCGGCGGGCACGCCCTGGGGTCGATAAGGCTCGACGCCCGGTCCGCGAGACCCAGGCGCTTCAGGCCCGCATAGGCCAGCAGGATCGCGTCCGCCTCGCCGGCCGCCAGCTTGGCGAGGCGCGTGTCCACGTTGCCTCGGAGCATCTGCACGTTGAGGTCCGGCCGGCGGTGCAGCGACTGCGCCTGGCGGCGCAGGCTGGCCGTCCCCAGGGTCGAGGCCAGCGCCAGGTCCTCCAGCCGCTCGACATGGCGGCCGAGGAAGGCGTCGCGCGGGTCTTCGCGCTCCGGGACGGCCGCGATGCAGAGGCCCTCCGGCAACGCCGCCGGCATGTCCTTCATCGAGTGCACGGCGCAGTCGATGCGGCCCTCCAGCAGCGCCTCCTCGATTTCCTTGGTGAAGAGGCCCTTGCCGCCGATGTCCAGGAGCCGGCGGTCCTGGATACGGTCGCCGCTGGTGGTGATCACGATCAGCGGAGCGACGCGCTCCACCTCGGCGGCGTCTGTCGGGTCCGCGCCCAGCAGGGCCGCGATGCGGCGCTGCATGTGGCCGGCCTGGGCCAGGCTCAGCTTGGAGCCTCGGGCGCCGATCCGGACGGGCTGTTGCGTGGGCACGAAGGTCGATCTAGCTGCGGCGGGATTGGAAGGCGCGTGCTACAGGAGCCGCCCCATGGCGGCAACCGACACCCACACCGTCCTCGGCCTGGAAACCAGCTGCGACGAGACTGCCGCGGCGGTCGTGCGCCGGCGCGCGGACGGCCGGGTCGAGGTCAAGTCGTCGATCGTCGGCTCGCAGATCGCCGAGCATGCCCCGTTCGGCGGCGTGGTGCCGGAGATCGCCGCGCGGGCGCACGTGGAGAGCATCGACGCCATCGCGGAGCGTGCGCTGGCCGAGGCCGGCATCGGCTACGGCGACCTCACGGGCGTCGCGGCCACCGCCGGTCCCGGGCTGGTGGGGGGCGTAATGGTGGGCCTGTCGTTCGGCAAGGCGGTGGCGCTCGCGCGCGGCCTGCCGTTGGTCGCCGTGAACCACCTGGAGGGCCATGCGGTCTCGGCGCGGCTGGCGGCCGACCTGCCCTACCCCTTCCTGCTGCTGCTGGTCAGCGGCGGCCACTGCCAGCTCCTGGACGTGGAGGGCGTGGGCGCCGTCACCCGGCTCGGCTCCACCATCGACGACGCGGCCGGCGAGGCCTTCGACAAGATCGCCAAGACGCTCAGCCTGCCCTACCCCGGCGGCCCGGCGCTGGAGAGGCTGGCGGCCAAGGGCGATCCGGCGCGCTTTCCGCTGCCGCGCATGCTGCTGGGCCGCAAGGACCTGGCCTTCTCCTTCTCCGGCCTGAAGACCGCCGCCGCCCGCATCGCCGAAGGGCTCTCGACCGCCGCCGACCGGGCCGACCTCGCCGCCGCCGTCCAGGCCGCGATCGCCGACCAGCTGGCCGAACGCAGCGGCCGGGCGATGGACGCCTATGCCCGCGAGCATCAGGGGCGCGACCGCCGCTTCGTCGTGGCGGGCGGGGTCGCCGCCAACGCGACCGTCCGCGCGCGCCTGACCGACGTCGCGTCCCAGCGCGGCTTCAGCTTCACCGCCCCGCCGCTGGCCTACTGCACCGACAACGCCGCGATGATCGCCCTGGCGGGCGCGGAACGCCTGGCGCTCGGGCAGTCCGATGCGCTGGACGCCGCGGCCCGGCCCCGCTGGCCGCTGGACGAGGCGGCTGCGGTCGCTGCGCCAACCCACGTCCCGGGCCGCAAGGGCGCCAAGGCATGAGGCGCGCCGGCGTCATCGGCGGCGGCGCCTGGGGCACGGCGCTGGCGCAGGTCTGCGCCCGGGCCGGATGCGAGGTCGTGCTCTGGGCCCGCGAGCCGGAAGTGGTGGAGAGCGTCAACTCGGACCGCCAAAACGCCCTCTTCCTGCCCGGAATCGAGCTGGACGGCGCGATCCGCGCCACCGGCGACTTCGTCGACCTGGCCCGCAGCGACCTGATCCTCGCCGTTGCGCCGGCCCAGCACCTGCGCGCCACCCTCACCGCCTTCGGCCCCCACGCTCACGACGGGCTGCCCATCGTCCTCTGCTCCAAGGGCGTCGAGCAGGGCACGCTGAAGCTGATGACCGAGGTGCTCGAGGAGACCGTTCCGCAAGGCCGGCCGGCCGTGCTCTCCGGCCCCAGCTTCGCCGGCGAGGTGGCCCGCGGCCTGCCCACCGCGGTCACCCTGGCCTGCGCCGAGGAGGGCTGCGCCCGCGACCTGGCCGAGGCCATCGCCACCCCCACGTTCCGGCCCTACCTGGCCACCGACCTGATCGGCGCCGAGGCCGGCGGCGCGGTGAAGAACGTGCTGGCCATCGCCTGCGGCATCGTCGAAGGCCGCGGCCTCGGCCGC
>CAZBXO010000205.1:0-5963 GCA_964495645.1 uncultured Phenylobacterium sp.
TCGTCTGAAGACCTGGCCTTCCGCGACGAAGTGCGCGCGTTCCTGGATGAGAGCCTGACTCCGGAGCTGCGCGAGGCGGGGCGGCGCACCACGAGCGCCTTCTGCCATCCGCGCCACAGCCTGCCCTGGCAGCGCATCCTGCACGCCAAGGGCTGGGCGGCGCCGTCCTGGCCGCGGGCGTACGGCGGCCCCGGGTGGAGCGAGACGCAACGAGCGATCTTCGCCGCGGAGTCGGCGCGCGCCGGGGCTCCCGGCCTGGCCCCCATGGGCTTGCGGATGTGCGGCCCGGTGCTGATGGGCCACGGCACACCGGAGCAGAAGGCGCATTACCTGCCGCGGATCCTCTCGGGCGAGGACTACTGGTGCCAGGGCTACTCCGAGCCGGGCTCGGGCTCGGACCTCGCCAGCCTGCAATTGCGCGCCGACAGCGACGATGACCATTACATCCTCAACGGCTCGAAGATCTGGACGACCCATGCCCAGTTCGCGAATCGCATGTTCTGCCTGGTGCGCACGGACGCGTCGCGCAAGCCGCAGCAGGGGATCACCTTCCTGCTGCTCGACATGACGACGCCGGGGATCACCGTTAAGCCGATCATCACCCTGGCCGGCGAGCATGAGGTCAACCAGGTGTTCTTCGACAACGTACGCGTCCCCAAGTCAGGCCGCGTCGGCCCCGAGAACGGCGGCTGGGCCGTGGCGAAGTACCTGCTGGAGTTCGAGCGGGGCGGCGGCTCCGCGCCGGGCCTGCAGGTATCGCTGGGGCGAATCGACGGGATCGCCGGTGCGGTCGCCGCCGACGAGGGCGCCTGGCGCCGGCGGCGCGCAGAGGCGGAGATCGCGGTGACCGCCATCGACATGTCGGAGCGGCGCGTCCTGTCGGAATTGGCGGCGGGCGGCCGGCCCGGTCCGGCGTCGTCGATGCTGAAGATCAACGGCACGGAAGCCGTGCAGCGCCTGGACGAGCTCTGCATCGAGGCTGCTGGGCCCTACGCCAACGTCGATCAGCCGGCGGCGCGGGAGCCTGGCTCCAACGCCGAGCCGGTCGGACCGGACGAGAGCCTGACGGCCATGCCGCGTTACCTGAACAATCGCGCCGCCTCGATCTACGGCGGGTCCAACGAGATTCAGCGCGACATCATTGCTCGCGTGGTGCTCGGGCTCTGATGAACGCCCTCGCGGTCGCGCTGAGGGGCGGGCGGGTCGACTACCTGCAGCCTGTGGGCGACCCCGGCTTCTTCGGTCCCGACTCCATGGCTTGGCGGGTGCACGCGAACCCTGTGACGCTGGCGATCGGCGGCGTCGCCGCGGTGATCCTCGAATTGGCGGAACCGAGGGTGCGGGCCGGCGTCTGGGGACACTCGATGTTCCCGACCGACCCCCTGGCCCGCATGCAGCGCACCGGCGAGGCGACGCTGATCACCACCTACGCACCGGCCGAAGCTGCGCAGGCGCGGATCGACATGGTCACGCGAATGCACGACCGGATTTCCGGCGTGACGCCGGAGGGACAGGCCTACTCGGCGCGCGATCCGGAACTGGCGACGTGGGTGCATGCGACCGCCGGCTGGGGCTTCCTCACCGCCTACGACCGCTACGTCCGCCCGCTGAGGCCGGCCGACAAGGACCGCTATTTCGCCGAGGGCGGGCGGGTCGGACGCGCTTTCGGCGCCGACGCGCCGCCGGCCTCTGTCGCCGAAGTCCTGGCGCTGTTTGCGCGGACGGCGCCGTTGCTGGGGCCGCATCCGGTGATCGACGAGTTTCTCGGCATCGTCGCGCGCACATCGCCGCTCGGTCTGGCGGGCCGGGCGCTGCAGCCCCTGGTCGTCGAAGGGGCCATGGACCTGCTGCCGGCCGACCTTCAAGTCCGCTTACAGCTGCCTGTTCGAGCCGGCCGCAGACGCGTCGCGCGGACGGTCCTGCGCAGCCTGGCCGCGGTCGCCGCCCGGACGCCGACGCCGGTGGTCCGTCACGCCTGGCGGCGAATGGGCCGCGCGCCGCCCTGACCCCTCGACACCTCGCTGCGGATCGCCGAAAAGCCGGTATGGCGCGGAGCGCAGAACAGTGAAGTCGCGCTGCGCGCCGATCTGGATACTGGCGTTCGTCTTCACGATGTGGGCGTCTGCCGCCGGGGCGCACAACATCGGCGGCACTGACGCAGCCTTCGTCGCAGCGACCCGCGGCCCTGACCCGATCCCGTTCGCCTACCTCGGGGCCAAGCATATGGTCACCGGATATGACCACCTGCTGTTCCTGACCGGCGTCATCTTCTTCCTGTTCCGGCTGCGCCAGATCGCGCTCTACGTCAGCCTCTTCTCGCTGGGCCACTCGATCACCCTGTTGGCCGGCGTCTTCTTCCGCCTGCACGTGGACCCTCACCTCGTGGACGCGGTGATCGGCCTCTCGGTCGCCTACAAAGCCTTCGACAATCTTTCGGGCTTCAGAACGCTCATCGGCCGACAGCCGGACGCCCGCGCGGCGGTGTTCGGCTTCGGGTTGATCCACGGCTTCGGCCTGGCCACCAAGCTGCAGGCGCTGAACCTCAACCCAGAGGGCCTGCTGGTGAACCTCGTCTCGTTCAACATCGGCGTCGAGATCGGCCAGGTGCTGGCGCTCAGCGTGATCCTGATGGCGATGACGCTTTGGCGGCGTACGCGCGCCTTCGAGCCGACGGCGGCCTGGGCCAATGTCCTCCTGATGCTGGCCGGCTTCATCCTCGCCGGCGAGCAGATCGCCGGCTACGTCTATGGCGGAGCGGTGCGATGACCTCCACGAACGATGCCCCCACCCGCCCGATGCCGCGCGGCCGGCTGATAGCCGCGACGCTCGGCGCGCTGGTCGTGGCGGTGCTCGTGGTGCTGGGCGCGATCCTGCCGGCGGAGTTCAACCTCGACCCGCTTGGCGTCGGCAAGTTCTCGGGCCTTTCCCGTCTCTGGGCGCCCGACGACAGGACCGTCGACATTGGCAAGGGCCAGGCCGCCCGCGCGCACTTCTATGACGCGCCCTTCCGAACCGACGTCATCGAGATCCCCCTGGGCGGCTTTCTCGCCGGCGCCGAGAACTCCGAGCTCGAATACAAGGTGCGGATGAAGTCTGAGGCGACATTGATCTACTCTTGGGAAGTGGTGGGCGCGAAGTCCGAGCGGGATTTCCAGTTCGACTTCCACGGCCACACCCGCCCCAAGCCGGGCGAGGGCATGACCGTGGCCAGCTACAAGAAGGGGTTCGGGCTGAAGGCTCAGGGCGCCCTCACCGCGCCGTTCGACGGGATACAGGGCTGGCAGTTCTCGAATTCCGGCGACGACGCCGTCATCGTGAAGCTGCGGCTGGCGGGGTTCTACGAGCTGATCCCCTCCGGCGAAGCCGGCAACGAAGCCGGCGTCATAGCCAACGTGCCCGCGGCGCAGGCGCGTCCGGGCGCCCAAGGATTGAGCATCCCGCCTACGTAGCAGGCCGTCACGATCTGTGACGTCGCGCCGCCGCCGCGCGGCTTGCGTGCAGTGCAGCAAGAGAGCAGAGAGGACTCGCCCTTATGGGCGTTTCCTCCCTATGACTTTGGCCGCGCCGGTTGGCGCGGCCATTTTTCTAGACGTCGAACACCGCGAACTCCACGCCGACGTCGCGGTTCAGGACCGGGCGGGCGACGTTGTAGACCGGCACGCCACGAGCCGTGCGGCCTTCGTACGCGCCGCGGTGCGCGTGGCCGTGCAGCGCCAGGTTCACGCCCTCGAAGCGGTCGATGGTCTCGCCCATGCGCGCCGAGCCCAGGAACGGGAAGATCTCCGGCGGCTCGCCCTCCACCGTCTCCAGCACAGGCGAGTAGTGGGTCACGACCACGATCTTCTCGGTGCGCAACATCTGCAGCGAGGATTCGAGCTTCAGATTCTCGTCGACCGCCGCCTGCACGAAGGCCTTGATCGCCGGCTCGCCGAACGCGGAGAGCATGTAGCGGCCGTAGCCGCCGATGAAGCCCTTGCAGCCGGCGAAGCCGACGCCATGCGTCTCGACCGCCTCGCCGTCCAGTACGTGCATGCCGGCCTGGTGCAGGATGCGCGCGACCTCGTCCGGTTGTCCGCACTCGAAGTCGTGGTTGCCCAGCACGCCCACGATCGGGATGGAGCAGTGGGCCATGTCCTCGGCGAGGATCTCCGCCTCCGGGGTCTTGCCGAAGTTCGTGAGATCGCCGCAGAGCGCGAGCACGTCGGCCTCCTGGCTCACCCGCTGGAAGAGCTCGCGGTAGGGCGCGCTCATGTTCTCGCCGACGTGCAGGTCGCCGATGGCCGCCACGCGGATCGCGCCGTTGACGCGGGGCTCAGTCGACGGGGTCATGGCGTTCCTCCAGGCCCTTGCCCACGACGTCGGCGTAGCCCCATTCGCTGATGTCGATGACGTAGTCGCGAGGGCTGAACATGCGACCCCGACAGACCTTCACACGCGCGGGCGGCAGGCCGGCTTGCGCCGCGAGCCGGTCGGTCAGCTCCTTGAACACCCACGCCGGGATCAGGTCCCGTTCGGTCGGATAGACGAAGCGGAAGTTCAGGAGGTGCATCAACAGCACCTCCCAGTAGGGCTCCATGTAGCTGACCAGCCGGGCCCAATCGATGCGGTCGTGCTGTCTCAGCAGGACGTGGACGACGTCGGCGCCGTCGTAGCGATAACGGTCCTGGATGAACATCTTGGAGACCAGGAGCTCGGTGGGCGGCGTGATCTTCGCCTGCGCGCCGTAGACCTCGATGGTGTCGTTGTCCCGAAACCAGGCGTCAGTGACCGGGGCCGCGCCGTTCGACATGGCGAAGATCACGTCGAAGAAGCGGTTGTCCTCCCAGACCTTGGCGATCCAGCGCTCGTCCTCGACGTCGGTCCGGTAGCCGCGGTCCTGGAAGAAGGCCAGGATCTTCGGGAAATCGCCCGCCTTGCAGAAGACGTCGAGGTCCTTGGTCGGCCTCACGATGCCGGTGTAGGCGCAGACAGCGTAGGTCCCGGACAGCAGGAAAGGAATGCCGGACTCGTTCAGAAGCCGCAGGCTCTCGGCATAGAAGGCTTCGGCGTCGGGGGGCGGCTCGAAGGCCGAAGTGTCATGGGCTTGCGACATCGCCCGCCGTAACGGCGGGTCCGCAGGCCAGTTCCTGGCTTCCGCTTGGCTGTTGTGAAGGTTCGACATTTTCCTGACGCAGGACTAGGTAAGATTCCCCTGCGACGCTCCGGCTGCCGGCCTTCGCAGAGGCCCCAAAGAAAATTCGGTTCCCTCGGAACCCGCCCCGAGAACGCCGCGTTTCAGCCGGTAGCGCGGGGGTGTGCCTTGTCGCCGGCCTGATCGGAAAGGCCAGGCGCACGAGGCGGTTCTCCCGCCCGAACGTGCAACCGCTTCGCCCCTGGGGGGACCTAGATGCCAGCCACCGTCGCCGAGAAGACCAGGACCGCCGCCCGCGCGCGCAAGAGGCCGCCCGCCGAACGTCCGACGATGGACACCGCCCAATTGCTGGCGGCGCTCAGGGCCTTCCGGCGCGGCGACTTCTCGGTCCGCCTGCCCCGCGGCATGACCGGTACGGCGGGCGAGATCGCAGAGGCTTTCAACGACGTGGTCGAGCTGAACGACCGCATGACCAAGGAATTCGAGCGGCTGGGAGACACCGTGGGCCGCCAGGGCAAGATCAGCCACCGGGCCAAGCTGCCGGGCGCGCAGGGGTCGTGGGCGGCCTCGGTCGACGCGGTGAACACCCTGATCACCGACATGGTCCACCCCACCGCCGAAATGGCCCGCGTGATCGGCGCGGTGGCCAAGGGCGACCTGAGCCAGACCATGGACCTGGAGAACGAGGAGCGGCCGCTGCGCGGCGAATTCCTGCGGATCGGCCGCGTGGTGAACACCATGGTGGGCCAGCTGGGCTCGTTCGCCGCCGAAGTGACCCGCGTGGCCCGCGAAGTGGGCACGGAAGGCAAGCTGGGCGGCCAGGCGCAGGTGA
>CAZBXO010000206.1:0-4365 GCA_964495645.1 uncultured Phenylobacterium sp.
GCGCGCTGGGCCGGCTGGGCGAGGCGGATGGCCTCGACGCGGCGCGACTCCGGCGTCGGGAAGAAGACGGCGTCGGCGTTCGCGGCCACTTCCTCGGCGGTGTAGGGACGCCCGGGCGCGAAGCCTTCGGTCTCCAGCATCTTGATCTCACGCACGCCGCGGGAGGAGACGCCGAGGATCTTGCCGGAGTGGTCGGCGGCCAGGTCCGAGACCATGTACAGCACGCCGGGGGCCACATTCTCCGGCAGCGACAGCGGGTCGGGCTCGCGGTCCTTGCGGCCGGGCAGGTCGGAGGTCATCCGCGTGTAGGCGCCGGGCGCCAGGCCCATGACCCGGATGTTGTACTTGCGCCCCTCGATCGCCATCACCCGGACCATGCCGTAGATGCCGGCCTTGGCGGCGCCGTAGTTGGTCTGGCCGAAGTTGCCGTAGAGGCCGGAGGTGGACGAGGTCAGCACCATCGACCCGCCGCCGTTGTCCTTCATCCACTTCCAGACCGGCAGGGCCACGCAGTAGGTCCCCTTGAGGTGGACCTTGATGACCTTGTCCCAGTCCTCCTCGGAGGTGTTGGCGAAGGTCTTGTCGCGCAGGATGCCGGCGTTGCAGACGAGGATGTCGACCCTGCCGAAGGCGTCGAGCGCGGCCTTCAGGATGTTCTCGCCGCCCTGCATGGTGGAGACGTCGTCGCCGTTGGCGACCGCCTGACCGCCGGCGGCCTTGATCGCCGCGACGACCGCCTCGGAAGCGGCGCTGGTCCCGGTCCCGGAGCCGTCGCGCGCGCCGCCCAGGTCGTTGACGACCACCGCCGCACCTTCCTTGGCGAACAGCTTGGCGTAAGCCTCACCGAGACCGCCGCCGGCTCCGGTGATGATCGCGACCTTCCCGTCTAGCAGGCCCATTCCATCCTCCCGTTTCGAATTTTGGGAAGCATCAAACGGCCGCGACGGGATGGAGGCAAGGGTCAGGCGTCGAGAGTCTCGATCAGGTCGCCCATGCCCGCGTCGCGGGCCTTCGCCGCAAACTTCATGTCGGCCGTCAGCACGGCCAGGCCTTCGGACTGCGCCAAGGCCAGATAGGCCGCGTCGTAGGCCGAGAGCCCGTGGTCGAGGGCCAACTGGTAGGCGCCATCCTTCAACCTGGCGGCCTCCACCGTCTCGTCGAGCAGGAGCCCGACGGTCTCGACCATCGCCGCGCCCTGGGTACGATCGATCAGGTTCCGCCGCACAGACTTCACCGCCACGCTGACGATCTCCATCAGGATCAGGTCGGGCGCGATCCAGGATCGCCGTGCGGCGACGGCCTCCCGGGCCGCGTCCGACCCCGCCTCGATCAGCAGGCACTTCACCGCGACGGAGGCGTCCAAGACGCCTCGCTCAGCGGGCATCGCGATCCTCGCGGATCAGCGAGGTCGAATCGTACCCGTCGGGCATGCGCGCGACCGGCAACGCCGCCAGCATTTGCCGCCGCCGTTCGGCCGCGCTGGCTTCGAGGATCGCCGCGATGGCGCCCGCCCGATCCTTGCCGGCCGCTTCTGCGTAGTCGTCGATCATCGCCAAGGCCGATCTGGAAAGTTGCGACAACGGGACCGTCGCCGCCTCGAACACGGCAGACGCTTCAGCGACGCCGGGCGCTTCCGCTTCCCGCACGAACGTGACCCGTTCACTGGGGATATCGACCCGCGCGGTTCGCCAGCCGGCATCGCGCCAGGCGCGCACCCCGACATGCGTCCCAGGGTTGTTGGACCACCAGGCCGGCCACTTTCGCGCCGAATCCGGCAGGGTGAAGCCCAGGACGGCTTCCACCTCGGCGAAGGTCATCGGGACCTCGTCGCCCGATCGGTTCTTCAGGAAGTGATTCAGGAGCGTGTACTTCGACATGCGGGACTCCAACGAGCGAAGAAGTATCCCGGTTCGTCGGTTTTTGCAATAATATATCTTTATACTTTAGGGGAGACGGCGGTAGCGCCATTCCTCGGCTTCGGCCTTGCCCTGTATGGTTCCCTCGATGCGGGCGCAGAGGGTGTCGTCGCAGCGGCGGAAGATGACCCGCTGCGGGAAGTCGTGCGCCTTGTTCTCGAACACCGCCTCGCCGTCCTTGCCGGGCAGGAGGACGAAGGGCGTCGGCGGCTGGCCCGGCAGGATGGCCGTCAGCGTCGCGCCGGCGGCCTCAGGGGTGATCTTGTAGTGCGACACGAAGGGCCGCCGGCCTGGAGTGTTGGTCTGGCCGGCGCCGGCCATCACGCCGCCCAGCGGCGGCAGCCAGGTCTCGCGGGTCGTGACACCGTCCTTCTCGTGGATCCAGCTGCCGGCCATCCAGCCGAGCTTGGCGACGTCGTCGGCAGGAGCGGCGTGGGCGGCCGTGACGGCGAGGGCCGTGGCGAGGGCAAGGGCGATGCGCATGAAGGTCCTCCGACCCCGCAGACCTAGCAGGACCGCCACGGCGCCGCTTGTAGCTTTGCGTCAGGCTTCCACGAGGCTGGCGGCCAGGCCGGGGCGGCCGGCCAGGAAGGCGCTGGGGGTGCAGCCGACGAAGCGCCTGAAGTCGCGGGCCAGCTGCGGATGGTCGAAGTAGCCGGCGGCCTGGGCCGCGTCGGTCCAGCTGGTGACGGAAGGGTCCTGCACGGCGTCGAACACGCGGCGGAAGCGGATCACCGAGGCCAGAGTTCGCGGCGAGACGCCGACCGCTTCGAGGAACCGCCGCTGCAGGACGCGGGGCCCGAGGCGGGCGATGTCGCAGAGGTCGGCGAGCGGGAGGCGGCCCTCGGACGCGCGCAGAGCGGCCACGGCGCGGGCCACCGCGGTGTCATGGCGCCTCGGATCGAGGCGGCCCGTGACGTATGCGACGGCGGCAGCCAGCGGGCAGGCGGCGAGATCCGGCGCGTCGGCCATGGGGACCCGGCGGTCGGTGAAACTGTCCAGCGGATCGTGGGTGAAGGCGCGCGCGCCGGCGGTGCGGAAACGGACGCCGACCACGCCGGCGGGCGCCTCGGCGAGCAGGTGCAGCGGGCGGGTCAGCTGGCCGGCGAACAAGGCGCGCGGCTGGGCGATCCAGCCCTCGCCGTCACGCTCCAGGTAGGGCGTGCGCCAGTGGAGGATGAGCTCGCTGCGGCCGTCGGGAACGATGCGCTGCGGCTCGGCGGCGTCCTCGCCCTCGAACGTCCAGAGGCAGTGGACGTAGGGCGCCAGGACGGGCGGCGGAGGGTGCTCCTCGTACCTCACCCCTTGCGCCGGGCGCGGAAGAAGCCGCGCAGCAGATCGCCGGCCTCTTCGGCCATCAGCCCGCCCGACACCTCGGGCCGCCAGTGACAGGTGGGCTGGTCGAAGAATCGGGGGCCGTTGACCACAGCCCCGCCCTTGGGGTCCTCGGCGGCGAACACCACCCGGCCGATCCGCGCATGGCTGATGGCGCCGGCGCACATGGCGCAGGGCTCCAGGGTGACGAACAGCTCCAGGCCGGTCAGGCGGTAGTTGCCCAGCTTCGCGGCGGCGGCGCGGATCGCCACGATCTCGGCGTGCGCCGTCGGGTCGCTCGAGCCGATCGGCTGGTTGGCGCCCACGGCGACGACCTCGCCCGTCGCCGGGTCGACGATGACCGCGCCGACCGGCGTCTCGCCGGCGGCGGCCGCGGCTTGCGCGGCTTCGAGCGCGATGCGCATGGTGCGGTCTTCATGGTCCACGACCCCCTAGCAAGCGAGCGCCGGCCCGACGGTCAAGAGGACGGCGGCGAAGGCGAACGCGTCGCCAAGGCGCTGGCCCGCGCCGGCGTGGGCTCGCGGCGCGACGTGGAGCGGCTGATCGCAGAGGGCCGGATCGCGCTGAACGGCCGGGTGCTGACGACGCCCGCCGTGAAGATCGAGCCCGGCGACATCCTGACCTTCGACGGCGAGGTGGTGGGCGAGCCGGAGCCGGTGCGGGTGTTCCGCTACCACAAGCCAGTGGGCCTGGTGACGACGCACAAGGACCCCCAGGGACGGCCGACGGTGTTCGAGGCGCTGCCGCCGGGACTGCCGCGGCTGATCTCAGTGGGGCGCCTCGACCTCAACTCCGAGGGTCTCCTGCTGCTCACCAACGACGGCGGGCTGGCGCGATCGCTGGAGCTGCCGTCGACCGGGATCGTGCGCCGCTACCGCGCCCGAGCGCATGGGCGGATCACCCAGGACAAGCTCGACAAACTGAAGGACGGGATCACCGTCCAGGGCGTCCGTTACGGCCCTATCGAAGCCCGGATCGACAAGGGCAAGGAGGGGCCGCAGGGCGCCAACCTCTGGCTCACCGTCACCCTGCACGAGGGCAAGAACCGCGAGGTCCGCCGGGTGCTGGAGGCCGTCGGCCTGAAGGTCAACCGCCTGCTGCGGCTCGCCTACGG
>CAZBXO010000206.1:4465-5938 GCA_964495645.1 uncultured Phenylobacterium sp.
CCGCTGCATCACGTCCAGGAACGAAGCCCGCTCGTCGGCCAGGCCCTCCCAGATCCCGCGGTCCAAAGCCGCGCGGGTGAGCCGCTTGGCGTGGGCGATGCCCTCCGCCCCGCGCGCCTCCCACTCGCCACAGATCTCCAGCGCCCGCGCCAGCGGGTCGTCGGCCAGCTCGTGCACCATGCCGATGGCGTGCGCCTCGGCGCCGGTGAAGGTCAGGCCGCGCAGTATGATCTCCAGCGCCCTGGCCTCGCCGACCACCCGCGGCAGCCGCTGGGTGCCGCCGCCGCCGGGGAAGATGCCGATGCGGGTCTCCGGCAGGCCGATGGCGGCCACGTCCGGCGCGGCGATGCGCAGGTCGCAGGCCAGCGACAACTCGAAGCCGCCGCCCATGCAGAGACCATTGATCGCCGCCACCACCGGCTTCCCGGCCTCGAAGATCTCGTCGGTCAGCGCCAGGAACCCCTGTTCCGGCCGCGCACCCGAGGGCAGCGGGGGCGGGGCCTCGGCCAGCCGGTCGCTCATCACCGACAGCTCGTCGACGTCGTAGTGGCGGATGAAGATTCCCGGCAGGCCGCCGGTGATCACCACGGCGCGCACCTCCGGATCGCGGGCCAGCGGCCGGAACAGGTCGAGCATCTCCTGCGACCCCGCGGCCGTCATCGTGCCCCACGGCGGGTTGGCGTAGGTCATCACCGCCGTTGCGCCCTGGCGCGTCACCGTCACGAGGCCCATGGCCGCTCCGCTTGAAAAGTCGCGCGAAACCTTGGAACGGGAGGCGGACGGCCACAAGGAGCGCAGCGGCTTGCGCATCGTCTCCGGCGACTTTCGCGGCAAGGCGCTGATCGCGCCCAAGGGCGAGGCCACGCGGCCGACCTCCGACCGCGCGCGGCAGGCGATCTTCAACATCCTGGAGCACGCGCCCTGGTCGGCGGGCGTGCGCGAGCGGCGGGTCATCGACCTCTTCGCGGGCTCCGGCGCGCTGGGCTTCGAGGCCCTGTCGCGCGGCGCGGCCTTCTGCCTGTTCGTGGAGACCGACGAGGCGGCCCGCGGCGCGATCCGCGAGAACGTCGACGCCATGGGTCTGTTCGGGCAGACCCGCGTGCATCGCAGGAGCGCCATCGACCTCGGCGTCCGCCCCGGCGCCGACGGCCCGGCCTTCGACCTCGCCTTCGTCGACCCACCCTACGCCAAGGGCCTCGGCGAGCAGGCGCTCACCCGCCTTGCCGCGGGCGGCTGGCTGGCGCCGGGCGCGACGGTGGTGTTCGAGCGGGGGGCTGGGGAGCCAGACTTCGCGGTGGAGCGATACGAGCCGCTGGACATCCGCGACTACGGCGCGGCGAAGGTGCATTTTCTTCGCTTCCAGCCCGCTTGACCCTCACGCGGCGTGAGACCGGAGACCCTCGGCAGGCAAGGGAATCGATCGGTGAGCGACTACACGGTCAAGCAGGTGGCGAAGCTGTCGGGCGTCTCCGT
>CAZBXO010000207.1:0-5857 GCA_964495645.1 uncultured Phenylobacterium sp.
CAGCCGGCCAAGGCCGAGCGCGGCCGCGAGGCCATCGACGCGCCCCCGGGCGCCGCGAGGGCCGCTGCGCCCGCGCGCAAGGCCGCGGCGCCGGCGCCCGCGCCCGAGGCCGCCGCCGCGGCGGCGGGGGAGCCGGAGATCGCGGAGGCCGCCTCCCGAGGTGCAGACACGCCGGACGCCGGCCCCGCCCACAGCGAGACCGCCGCCCAGGTCCAAGCCCCGGGTCCTTCGGCGCATGCCGCGCACGCGATCCGCGGCGCGCCCGAGACAGTGGCCAACCTGGCCGCCCAGATCGTCAAGAAGCTGGAGCAGCGCTCCACCCGCTTCGACCTGCAGCTCGACCCGGCCGGCCTCGGCAAGGTGGACGTGCGTGTCGAGATCGGCGCGGCCGGCCAGCTGACCGCGGCGCTGACCTTCGACAGCCCGCAGGCGGCGCAGGAGCTGAAGGCGAGGGCCAACGAGCTGCAGCGCGCGCTCGAACAGGCCGGCTTCCAGCTGAACGGCGGCCTATCGTTCGACGTGGCCCAGGACCGCGGCCAGGGCCGCCAGGCCTGGCAGGAGATGATGGAACAGGGCGGCGGGCGCGGCTTCCGCGGCGACGCCTTCCGCGATGCGCTGGCCAACGCCGGCGAGGCCCTCGACACGGCGATCTCGGGCGCGGTGCGCCTGCGCCGCGGGCTGGCGCGCGGCGTGGACGTGAGGATCTGAGCATGGCCGACGCGATCGCCGCCACCACCGCCGCAACGGCCGCCAAGCCCGCCACCGACACAGGCGCGCTGGGCCGCGCGCGGCTGGCGGAGAACTTCGACACCTTCCTGGCGCTGCTCACCACCCAGTTGAAGAACCAGGACCCGCTGTCGCCGCTCGATTCCAACCAGTTCACCCAGCAGCTGGTCTCGATGACCGGCGTGGAGCAGCAGCTGCTGACCAACGACCTTCTGAAGAAGCTGGTCGGCAACACCGCCTCGGGCGTCTCCACCGCCGTGAGCCTGATCGGCAAGGAGGTGCGCGCCGCGTCGGGCGAGGGCGCGCTCAAGGACGGCAAGGCCGAGTGGACCTACAAGCTCGACCGAGCCGCCTCGGACGTGAAGCTCGAGATCGTCGACGCCAAGGGCAAGGTCGTGAAGGTCTTTGCGCCCACCGACAACAAGGCCGGCGAGCACAAGCTGACCTGGGACGGCAAGGACCTGAACGGCAAGGTCCTCGCCGACGGCGCCTACACCCTGCGCGTCACGGCCAAGGACTCCGAGGGGACCCAGGTCGCCAACACCGTCTTCATCGACGGCATCGTCACCGGCGTGGAGCAGGTGGACGGCCAGACCCTGATCACCATCGCAGGCGCCCGAGTGCCCTGGGACAAGATCACCCGCATCAACCAGCCGCCCGCGGAGGAAACCGCGGACGGCGACAACGACAACCCGGACGACAAAACGTCGTCTCCAGCGGCGGCCTGAGCGCCAGCCCTCCGCGAACGCGGGGACAACGGAGAGAACGGACCTAAGTCATGAGCATCAATTCGGCCATGCTCGCCGGCGTTTCGGGGTTGGTCGCCAACTCCTCCGCCCTGGCGGCGATTTCCGACAACATCGCCAACGTCAACACCGTCGCCTACAAGCGCAACCAGGTGAACTTCGGCAACGTCGTCACCGCCCAGGCCGTGCAAGGCAAGTACTCGGCCGGCGGCGTGCAGGGCGTGACCCGCCAGTTCGTCAGCCAGCAGGGCCTGATCCAGTCCAGCGGCAACGCCACGGACCTGGCCATCTCCGGCGACGGCTTCTTCGTGGTTTCGGACAAGGGCGCGGGCCTGACGGCCGCCGACGCGCGCAAGTTCACGCGCCAGGGCTCGTTCAGCGTCGACGCCGACGGCTTCCTGAAGAACGACGCCAACCTCTACCTGCAGGGCTGGCCGGTGACCGCGGCCGGCGGGTTCAACATCAACCCGTCCGACCTCGCGGCAATGAACTCGATCAACGTGAAGAACCTCGGCGCCGCCGTCGCGCCGACCACGGACATCGAGATCTCCGCCAACCTGGACAAGGCCGGTCTCGTCTCCACCGGTGAGGCCACCTACAACGGCGCCACCGCCGCCTCGATGGCCGACTACGCGGACGATCCGACCACCGGCACGCGGCCCGACTTCACGATCGAGATGAACGTGATCGACTCGACCGGCGGGTCGCGCAAGCTGGCCATGGCGTTCCTCAAGGACGACGCGGCCAACCCCAACCAGTGGCACGCGGAAATCTACGCCATTCCGGCCTCGGACGTTGCAGCAGCCGGCCGGCCCGGACAACTCGCGCAGGGTCTCGTGACCTTCAACCAGGACGGCTCGATCGACCTGGCCAACACCACCCTGTTCGGCGCGGCCGGCGATCCCGCCACCCTGGTCCTCGACGCCTCCGGCGGCGCGGCCCCGAAGTGGGACGACAGCTTGGGCGTCGCGGCGCAGACCATCGACCTCGACCTGACCCGGATCAGCCAATACGCGGCCTCCTCGACGGTCAACTCCATCGCCTCCAACGGCGCCGGCGTCGGCAACATCGTGGCCGTCGAAGTGGACGAGGACGGGATCGTCTCGGCGATCTACGACAACAGCCAGATCCGCAAGGTGGCCAAGATCGGCATCGCCACCTTCCCGAACCCGGACGGCCTGCAGCAGGTGAGCGGCAACGCCTACCGCGCCTCACTCGAGGCGGGCGTGATGCTGGTCAAGGAAGCGGGCGTCGGGGGGGCCGGCAAGATCTCGCCCTCGAGCCTCGAGGCCTCGACCGTCGACCTCTCGGCGGAGTTCACCGGGCTGATCCAGACCCAGAAGGCCTACTCGGCTTCTTCGAAGATCATCACGACCGCCGACCAGATGCTGGAGGAACTGATCAATATTAAGCGGTGATAACACTGGTTAGTATTGGTTAAGCCCTCAGATTGGGTAGCGATGTACTAAATTGGTACAGAGGGGAAGAGATGATTAGCGGATTATTCACTAAGACGATTCAGCGCGCGTTAGCTCCGTGGCGCGTACGTTCCTACCAACAGTGATGGTGGGACCGTAACCCATGTTGCAACAACAACAGCTGCGTACGAACAACCGCGGCGAGGCCTATGTGATCGGGCCGACCGGCGCGCCGTTGACGCTCCGCGACCTGCCGCCGCCCAACACCGGGCGCTGGGTGATCCGCCGTAAGGCGGAAGTCGTGGCGGCGGTGCGCGGCGGGCTGATCTCGCTCGAGGACGCCCTCGAACGCTACACCCTGACCAGCGACGAGTTCCTGTCCTGGCAGCGGTCCATCGACCGCCACGGCATGGCGGGCCTGCGGACCACGCGGCTGCAACAGTACCGCTGAGCCGTCTCTTCCCCCAGACCGGTTCGCGACAGCGCCGGCCGCGCCCATCCCCTCCGGGCGCGGCCGGTTTTGCTTTGGCCTCAGGGTAAACGTCGGACCGTCACGCTGATCCGCTCCCGCTCGCCCGGCCGGCGCTCGACGAGCAGGCGGGCGACCTGGGCGTCGTCGTGGAAGGCGTAGCCCTTGATGGCGTCGAGGATGGCCTTGGCCAGGTTGTCCAGGTCGAGCCAGGGTGGGTCGCCTACGTACTCCATGGCGATCTCGACGGCGAAGTCCCCCCAGGCGGGCCGCGAACCTCGCCAGGCCTTACGGAAGAACTCGTAGATCAGCGGCTTGTAGTATTTCGCCTGGGTGGTCAGGCCGTCGACGGTGACCTCCAGGACACCGTCCGCCTCGCGGGCGCGCACCTTGCCGTGCTGGGTCCAGGCGTCCGTCAAGCTGTGAAGAGTTCCGCGCCCTCGGCGATCGCGGCGTCGCGGAGCTCTTGGTCCAGGGTTGCCAGGGGGCGCCGCAGACGGCGCGCCAGCTCAAGGTAGGTCGCGTCGTAAACACTGAGACCATGCCGCATCGCCAAGTCCAGCACCGCATCGAGGGCGGCGCCGTAGCCCTGGCTATCGTGCCGAATTGGCATGCGGCGCAGATCGGCCAGGCCCGGCGCGATCTCAGTGAATGCGACGCGTCGGCGTCTCACGCCCATCAGGACGCCATTGGCCACCTCGCTGTGGAACAGCGTCGGCGCGTCCGCACCGTTCAGGAAAGCCTCGGCGATCGCGCGATCGGCCAGCCTGGAGACCTCGTCAGGCATCAGCCACGAAATCGCGACCGACGAATCGACAACCAGACTCAAGGCCGCCCCTCGTCCCGGTCCTTCTTCATTTCGGCCCACGTGGTGGTGAAACCGAGCGCCGCGCGCCGTTCGCGGTTGCGACGCATCAGTTCATCGACTTCCGCAGGCGACAGTCCCGTTCGAACCGCATTGAGAGTCGCCACGGGCTGACCCCGCTTGGTGATGACCACTTCCTCGCCGCGTCGCGCCGCTTCGAGAAGCTCGGAGAGGCGGTTCTTGGCTTCGAGGACACCGACACGCATTGAGTTCTTCCTGGCTAGGTATCTGGCTATATGGAGACCCTGCGGCTCCGGCGCAATCGCTTTCCTCCGCCCGTTCGTCTCGGTAAACGGGAAGGGCTGATGGCATTGGGGGAGACGATGGCTGGCACGCGCACCGAGACCGACACCTTCGGGCCCATCGAGGTCGCTTCCGACCGGTATTGGGGCGCGCAAACCCAGCGCTCGCTCGGCAACTTCAAGATCGGCTGGGAGAAGCAGCCGAAGCCGGTGATCCGCGCGCTGGGCATCGTCAAGCGCGCCGCCGCCGAGGCCAACATGGAGCTCGGCAAGCTCGACCCGCAGATCTGCCAGGCGATCGTCGCGGCCGCCCAGGAGGTGATCGACGGCAAGCTGGACGATCACTTCCCGCTGGTGGTCTGGCAGACCGGATCGGGCACCCAGTCCAACATGAACGCCAACGAGGTGATCTCGAACCGGGCGATCGAGATGCTGGGCGGCGAGATGGGCTCGAAGAAGCCGATCCACCCCAACGACCACGTCAACATGAGCCAGTCGTCGAACGACACCTACCCGACGGCGATGCACATCGCCGCGGCCGAGGAGGTGGCGCGCTCGGTGATGCCGGCGCTGGAGCACCTGCACGCAGCCCTGAAGGCCAAGGCGGCCCAGTTCGACCACATCATCAAGATCGGCCGCACCCACACCCAGGACGCCACCCCCCTGACGCTGGGCCAGGAGTTCGGCGGTTACGCGCACCAGGTCGCCATGTCAGTGCGGCGGATCAAGGAGACGCTCTACGGGCTCTACGAGCTGGCGCAGGGCGGCACGGCGGTGGGCACCGGGCTGAACGCCCCGGTCGGCTTCGCCGAGAAGGTGGCCGAGAAGATCGCCGGCATCACCAAGCTGCCGTTCGTGACCGCGCCCAACAAGTTCGAGGCGCTGGCGGCGCACGACGCGATGGTGTTCAGCCACGGGGCGCTGACGGCGGCGGCAGGCGCCCTCTTCAAGATCGCCAACGACCTGCGCTTCCTGGGCTCGGGCCCGCGCGCGGGCCTGGGCGAGCTGGCGCTGCCGGAGAACGAGCCGGGCTCGTCGATCATGCCGGGCAAGGTCAACCCGACACAGGCCGAGGCGCTGACGATGGTCTGCGCCCACATCATGGGCAACCAGACGGCGATGGCGTTCGCCGGCAGCCAGGGCCACTTCGAGCTGAACGTCTTCAACCCGGTGATGGCCTACAACTTCCTGCAGTCCTGCCGGCTGCTCGCGGACGGCGCGGTGAGCTTCACCGACAACATGGTGGCCGGCACCGAGGCCCGCGAGGACAACATCAAGGCCAACCTCGAGCGCTCGCTGATGCTGGTGACGGCGCTGAACGGCAAGCTCGGCTACGACAACTGCGCCAAGATCGCCAAGGCGGCCCACAAGAACGGCACCACGCTCCGCGA
>CAZBXO010000208.1:0-3100 GCA_964495645.1 uncultured Phenylobacterium sp.
GACGCCATACAGCGTGAGACGTCGATCAAGCGGTGGCGGCGCGAGTGGAAGATCAACCTGATCGAGCGAACCAATCCGCACTGGGACGACCTCTATCCGGGGCTGATCGAAGTGCGGGGACCCTTCGCCCACGTGCAGGCATCGATCCCGCGGCTCTAGCGGCAAACGCAGCGCCCCTATACCGTCCCTTCCAAAATCACCTGGGAGTGAGACGGGATGAGCGCAGCCGCGGGGACGGCCGAGGGGCATGTCGTGGGGTTCGGGACGAAGGCCTACCGGTCGTACGTCCTGACGGCGCTCCTGATCATCTACATCCTGAACTTCATCGACCGCGGCCTGCTGTCGGTCGTCGCGCCGCAGATGAAGCCGGAACTGGGCATCTCGGACACTGCGTTCGGCCTCCTCACCGGCTTCGGCTTCGCGCTGCTCTACACGGTGGTCGGCATCCCTCTCGCGCAGTTCGCCGAGCGTAAGCACCGGGTCTGGATCATGACCGTGTGCGTGGCCCTTTGGTCCTTGATGACCGCGCTCTGCGGTCTGGCGCAGGAGGTGGTGATCGGCGGCCTGACCGTGGGCGCCTTCTGGATCCTGCTGGCCTGCCGCGTGGGGGTGGGGATCGGCGAGGCCGGTTGCACGCCGCCCGCCAACTCCCTGATCGCCGACTACTACCCGCCCAAGAGCCGTTCGACGGCGCTCGGCTACTACGCGATGGGCGTGACGCTGGGCGGGATGCTGGCCAATGTCATCGGCGGGCCGATCACCGACGCCTTCGGCTGGCGCACCGCCTTCTTCGTGCTGGGCGCGCCCGGCCTCATCATGGCGGTGGTCTTCAAGCTGACGGTGAAGGAGCCGCCGCGCGGCCACACCGACCCGCCGGGCACGGTGCGCCTGGATCGGCCGACCTTCGTGGACAGCATGAAGGAACTGTCGGGCAAGACCTCGTTCTGGACCAACACCATCGCCGCCACGATCGCCTCGTTCTGCGGCTATGGCATCGGCTCGTTCCAGTCCCTGTTCCTGAACCGCACGTTCGGGCTGACCGCCGGCGAGGCGGCGGTCTACGTCAATGCGCCGGCCGCGATCGCGGGCTCGCTGGGCGCGCTGGTGACCGGCTGGATGGCCGAGCGGCTGTCGCGCAGGTACCCCAGCGCCATCGCCTGGCTGCCGGGCTTCGGGATGATCATCTCGGTGCCGTTCTACCTGGTGGCCTTCTCGACGGGCAGCGTGACGGTCTGCCTGGTGGCGCTCTGCATCGCCGCCTTCTCGAAGTACGGCTACCTGGCGGCGCAGTACACGATCGGCCAGGGCGTGGTGCGCGCCCAGTTCCGGGCGGTGTCGACCGCGATCATGCTGTTCGTGATCAACCTGCTCGGCTACGGCCTTGGGCCGCTGTTCATCGGGGCGCTGTCGGACGCCATCTTCGCCATGCAGGTGGCCGACCTGGGCGCGGCGGACCTGACCCGCAAGGCCTGCGAGGGCGCGGCGCGGGCGGCGTTGTCGGTCGACCTGCAGGCGGTCTGCAAGATCGCCCACCCGCAGAGCCTGCAGAACTCGCTGTGGATCACGGCCGCCTTCTACGGCGTGGGCGGCCTCTTCTACCTGCTGACGGTGCGCTGGCTGAAGCGCGACATGGTCGCCAAACCCGTGGCGGCCTGATCCGTGAGCGCAGCGGTCGGGGCCGACGGCCATATCCACGGGTTCGGGACCAAGGCGTACCGCTCGTACGTCCTGACGGCGCTGCTCGCCGCCTACATCCTGAACTTCATCGACCGCGCGCTGCTGAGCGTCGTGGCGCCGAAGCTGAAGCCCGAACTGGGCATCTCGGACACCGCGTTCGGGCTGCTCACCGGCTTCGGGTTCGCGCTGCTTTACACCCTGGTCGGCATCCCGGTGGCCCAGGTCGCCGAGCGGCGTCACCGCGTCTGGATCATGGCGATCTGCATCACGCTGTGGTCGGTGATGACGGCGCTCTGCGGGCTGGCGGCGCCCATCACCATCGGCGGGATCGTGATCGGCGGGTTCTGGGTCCTGCTGGCCTGCCGGGTCGGCGTGGGGATCGGCGAGGCCGGCTGCACGCCGCCCGCCAACTCGCTGATCGCCGACTACTACCCGCCGGCCAAGCGCTCCACGGCGCTCGGCTACTACGCCATGGGCGTGACGCTGGGCACGGTGATGGCCAACCTGATCGGCGGGCCGGTCACCGACGCGTTCGGCTGGCGCATGGCCTTCTTCGTGGTGGGCATGCCAGGTGTGCTGCTGGCGGTGCTCCTCGTGCTCACGGTGAAGGAGCCGCCGCGGGGCTACACCGACCCCCCGGGGACGGTGCGTCAGGCCAAGGCCACCTTCGGGACCGCCCTGAAGCAGGTGAGCGGGAAGCCCTCGTTCTGGCTGGTGACGGCCGGATCGATGTTCGCCGCGTTCGGCGGCTATGGGATCAATTCGTTCCAGTCTCTGTTCCTGAACCGCAGCTACGGCCTCTCCGCCGGCGACGCGGCGGTGATGGTCAACATGCCGGTGGGCCTGATGGGCGCGGTGGGGACTTTCGCCACCGGCTGGCTGGCCGAGCGGCTCTCGAAGCGGCATCCGAACGCCATCGCCTGGATCCCCGGCGTCGGCCTGCTGCTGAGCGCGCCGGTGCACGCGGTGGGCTTCCTGACCGGCAACCTGACACTCTGCGTGGTCATGCTCTGCATCGGCGGGGCGCTGAAGTACTCGTACCTGACCGGCCAGTACACGATCGGCCAGGGGGTGGTGACGGCGCAGGCGCGGGCGGTGTCGGTGGCCCTTATCCTCTTCGTGGTGAACCTGCTGGGCTACGGCCTGGGACCTCTGTTCACCGGGGGACTGAGCGACGTGATCTTCCACATGCAGGTGGCCGATCTCGGCGCGGCGGACCTGACCCGCAAGGCTTGCGAGGGCGCGGCGAAAGCGGCCCTGTCGCCGGAGCTGAAGGCGGTCTGCGAGGTGGCGCACCCGGAGAGCCTGCGCCTGTCGATGATCGCCACGGCCGGCGCCTACATCCTGTCGGGCAGCTTCTTCCTCGCGACCTGCCTGTTCCTGAAGCGGGATATGGTGGCGCGCTAGATCCGGCCCGCGATCA
>CAZBXO010000208.1:3200-5837 GCA_964495645.1 uncultured Phenylobacterium sp.
GAACGGTGCGGCGGCGGCGCAGCAGGGCGCCCAGACTGCCGAAGCCCAGCAGCATCATCGCCCAGGTCGAGGGCTCCGGGACGCCCGGCGGGAAGGGATTCTGGTCGATCCCGCGGACCTCTTCTTCGGTCAGCACGCCGTCGTAGAACAGCGCCGAGGCGATGCGGGCGGTGTGCCACTCGTTCTGGCCGCCGGCTTCGACGTTGTCGAGGAACAGGTGGATCAGGTCGTCCGGGTTGTTGCCGTTGGCGATGTTCATGATGCCCGTGATCGCGTGCAGGCTGGAGCCGCCGGCGATGTAGGCGTTCACGTCCGCGCCATCCACGGTGAGAACGATGTTGTGGTAGACGCCCGTCGTGAAGGCCGCGTCGCTGCCGCTCACTGGGAAGACGTCCAGATTGTTGGACGGGTTCACATAGAAGCCGTTGTCGGAGTGGCGGTTCTCGACGTCGAGGATGCGCCGCCAGGCGCCGCCGCCATCGAGGAAGGCGAAGGTCAGGGCCACCGAGTAGCTGTCGGCGGTGAGCAGGCCGGTCGAGTCGAACGTAAGGCCGCCCTGGCTCGCGTTCTCCGAGTTTCCGCCGGTCTGGTAGACGGTGCGGATCGTGCCGTTGACGTTGTCGGTCAGGAAGCCCCCGCTCGCGGTGGGGTCGGTCACCACCAAGTTCGGCGCGCCGCCGACGCCTGAGGCGAAGCTGTTGTTGAAGCCGTAGCTGGCGACCAGCGTGGCGGCGTCCGCCGAGGCGGCCGAGAGGAAGACGGCCGCGGCGCCGATGAACAAGGCGCGATACTTCATGGAGGTGCCCCCCATCCAGAGTCGGGCGACCCTATGTCGATATCCGACAAACGGAAGCGCATTCACCCTTCAGGCGAACTGCGTTCTCGCAGAGGGGGGTTTTGCGGCCCGCGCCGCTCAGGCTCCCATCCGCCAACCCACGGTCAGCGCGATCCATGCGACGACGACGACCGGCGCGAGGAGGCGATGGAACGGACGCTGCCGGAACAGTGCGAGCAGGACGGCGGCCAAGATCGCCAGCTCCAGACGCCAAGAGGTGAACAGCTTGTGCCAGTCGTAGACGAGGTTCTGGGCGAGCAGCAGGCCGGGGCCGGCCGCCATCCCGCCCCAGATCAGCCAGCTGTTGCTCGCATAGTGCGCCTTCAGGTCGACGCCCCCCTCCGGCACGGCCTCCGGCAGCGAGGCCCGCGCGGCGATGAACATGAACGCCACCTCGAGCAGATCGATGGCCATCACCCCAAGGGTGAGGCTCACCTGCGGATGCGGCCCGAACGATCGCCAGGACACCCACCAGCTGTAGAGGATGTTGTAGACGGCGAAGATCGCCACGATGAAGGCGAGCCAGTCCCACCGCACCGACCGGCGCGCCGCCAGCAGGCGGTAGAAGCTGCCGATCCACTCGGTGATCGCCAGCCCTGAGACGATCGCGAGCAAGCCCAGGACATACTCGTTCGCCGCCATTTCGCGCGCCCACCCCTCGACCCCGGGCCGGAACGTAGCACCGTCCTTCGAGTCCCGGCATCCTCGCGCCATGAGCGTGCTGAGAACCCGACGGCTCGTCCTGCGGCGTGCGCAGGCGCACGACCTGGCCGCCGTGCACGCGGCCATGTCCGATCCTGAGACGATGCAGTTCTGGTCGACGCCGCCGCACGCGGACATCGAAACCACTCGCGTCTGGCTGGAATCGATGATCGCCGCGCCCGCCGCCGAGAGCGACGACTTCATCGTCACCCTGGATGGCGTGGCGATCGGCAAGATGGGTACCTGGCGGCGACCGGAGATCGGCTATCTCATCGCCCGGCCGCACTGGGGCAAGGGCTACGCCTCCGAGGCGCTCGAAGCCTTCATCGCCCACGCCGCGTCGACGGGCGCGGCCTTCCTGACCGCGGACGTGGATCCGCGCAACGGCGCGTCGCTGGCGCTGCTCACCCGCGCCGGCTTCCGCGAGACCGGCCGCGCGCAGAACACCTGGCAGGTGGGCGGAATCTGGTGCGACAGCGTCTATCTGCGCCTGGAGATGGCCGAGGCGCCGGCGCAGTAGTGCGCATGGCGGAGAGTCCCGCTAGAGACGCAGCCCATGAGCGCCGCCGCCTCCAAGAGCATGGCCGACAAGGCCGCCGAGTACGGGCTGAAGCCCGACGAATACGAGCTGATCGTGCGGCGGCTGAACCGGGAGCCCAACGACGTCGAGCTGGGCGTGTTCTCGGTGATGTGGTCGGAGCACTGCTCCTACAAGAGCTCGCGGAAGCACCTGGCGAAGTTCCCGACCAAGGGGCCGAAGGTGATCCAGGGGCCGGGGGAGAATGCCGGCGTCATCGACATCGGCGACGGCCAGGCCTGCGTCTTCAAGATGGAGAGCCACAACCACCCCTCCTACATCGAGCCCTACCAGGGCGCGGCGACGGGCGTGGGCGGGATCATGCGGGACGTCTTCACGATGGGAGCGCGCCCGATCGCGCTTCTGAACGCGCTGCGGTTCGGGGACCCGAGCCATCCGAAGACCCGGCGGCTTGTGTCCGGGGTCGTGGCGGGGATCGCCGGGTACGGCAACTGCGTGGGCGTCCCGACCGTGGCGGGCGAGACCAACTTCCACCGCGGCTATGACGGCAACATCCTGGTCA
>CAZBXO010000209.1:0-2483 GCA_964495645.1 uncultured Phenylobacterium sp.
CGGGCTCGGCGCCTCCTCGACGACCTTCTGATTGCGCCGCTGGATGGAGCATTCGCGCTCGAACAGGTGGACCACGTTGCCGTGCTTGTCGCCCAGCACCTGGATCTCCACGTGGCGCGGACTCTCGATGAACTTCTCGATGAAGATGCGGTCGTCGCCGAAGCTGGCCTTGGCCTCGGCGCGAACCGCCGGGAAGCCCTCTTCCACGTCCTTCTCGTTCCAGGCGACGCGGATGCCCTTGCCGCCGCCGCCGGCCGAGGCCTTGATCATCACCGGATAACCGATCTCCGCCGAGATCTTCATCGCGTGCTTGGTGTCGTCGATCTCGCCCACGTGCCCCGGCACCACCGAGACGTTGGCCTTGGCCGCGAACTTCTTGGACTCGATCTTGTCGCCCATCGCCTCGATGGCGTGCGGGTTGGGGCCGATGAAGACGATCCCCTCCTGCGCCAGCCTCCGCGCGAAGCTCGCGTTCTCCGACAGGAACCCGAAGCCCGGGTGCACCGCCTCCGCTCCCGTCGCGCGCACGGCCTCCACGATCTTGTCGGCCAGCAGGTAGCTCTGCGCCGCCGGCGGCGGGCCGATGAAGACGGCCTCGTCGGCCATCTCCACGGCCATCGAGTCGGCGTCGGCCTCCGAGTAGACGACCACCGTGGCGATCCCCATCCGGCGGCAGGTCTTGATGATCCGGACGGCGATCTCGCCCCGGTTGGCAATGAGGATCTTCGAGAACATTCTTGCGGTTAGCCGCCCAGCTTCACGGCCGTCCCGGCCGCGGTCACCATCATCATCCCGTTGTCGGCCCCCACCGTCTCGTAGTCGATGTCCACGCCCACCACCGCATCGGCGCCCAGCCGCTCGGCCTCCTGCGCCATCTCCGAGATGGCGATGTCGCGCGCCTGGCGCAGCGCCTGTTCGTACCCGCCGGCGCGGCCGCCGATGATGTTGGTGATGCCCGCGAAGATGTCGCGGAAGATGTGCGCGCCGATGATGGCCTCGCCGCTGACGACGCCAAGGGTTTGGCTGACCCGCCCCTCGGCGACCTCCGGCGTGGTGGAAATGATCATTGCGAGCGTCCCTTTCGCGTGGCGGGCCAGGACCTTAGATTGACGTCCATGAGCACGCCAGCGGTCTCCCCCACCGGTTTCGACCTCTCGCCGCCTTCCGCTGAGGAACGCAAGCGCCTGGAGGCCGGCCTCTCTCGCGAGGAGGCCGACGTCCTCCTGCATCACGGGACCGAGGCGCCGTTCTGCGGCGGCCTGCTCGACCAGAAGGACGACGGCGTCTACTGCTGCCGCCTCTGCGCCCTGCCGCTGTTCCGCCACAGGACGAAGTTCGAGAGCGGCACCGGCTGGCCTTCCTTCTGGGCCCCGATTGACGAGACCCACGTCCGCGCCGTCGAGGACCGCTCCTACGGCATGCTCCGCATCGAAACCCGCTGCGCGCGCTGCGACAGCCACCAGGGCCACGTCTTCCCCGACGGGCCCCCGCCCACCCGTCTGCGCTACTGCATCAACAGCGTCAGCCTCGAGTTCGTCCCCAGCGGCGCCCCGCTACGCGACCCCCTGCAGCGCGGCGACAACGCCCACCTCGTCCCCGCCTAGTCTGGCGGTCGCGGGGCCCCTCGATCGGGACCCGGATGGGCGATCGCCCCCTCGGGCAAGGGGTGCGCGGCCTCGTTGATCATGAGCCGGTGCAGGTTCTGGAACAGGAACGCCGTCGACCAGCCCAGCATGATCAGCCCGTTTACCGCCTCGAGGCTGACCAACACGCGCCATCCGGCGGCGAGGTGCACATCGACCCATCCGGTTGTCGAATAGGCGCCGGCCGACAGGTAGAGCGCATCCCCGATGTCCTCGGTGATCCCGGCCAGGTGGTACAGCAGCGCATAGGCCCAGATCTCGACGCCGTGGATCATGAAGATGCCCAGCACCATGCCCGCCGGCACCACCACCCGATCCAGCGGGAGCCAGAGCGTGAAGCGCCGCAGATGCAAGGCGGTAACGCGGATCAGGATCGAAAGCCCGGCCAGGTGCACCAGCACGGTCAGGACCACCATGCCGGCGGCGATCAGCAGCTCGCGCTCGAGGTTGGTCACGCCCGGAGCTAGGCTCCGATTTCCGCGCCCGCCACGTCCAGCAGCGCCAGAGCCGTCGACGGGTCTGTGTCGTCTTCGATCGCCCAGGCCGCCGATAGCCCCGCGTGCGCATAGACCCAGCGCAGCAGCCGGTCCCGGTCCAGCCGCGCTTTCATCGCCACCGACGAGAGCCGCCGCCCCAGGTGAGCCTTGCTCATGAACGAGATGTCCGGGTTCTTGAAGATGTTGGCGTAGTCGTAGGCCCGCTCGCCCACATAGCCCCACGGGTCGATCGCCAGCCAACCGCGCGGCCCGAAGTCGAGCACGTTGTTGTGGTGGATGTCCCCGTGCAGCACCACCGGCGTGTTCTGGTTGGCGAGCAGCTCGCGCGCCGCCTTCCAGGGTC
>CAZBXO010000209.1:2583-5771 GCA_964495645.1 uncultured Phenylobacterium sp.
TGACCGTCCCACCAGTCCATGACCCGCGAGCCGCGCCGCTCGTCCTCGCTGGCCGGCAGCTTCAGCATGCCTTCGTCGCGACCGACACGCACCGGCAACAGACGTCCGTCGGTGCCGAAGAACGGGTCGCCGTCGGGCTTCAGCCGCCAGAGGGCGAGCCATTGCGCGAATTCGCCGACTTCGACCGCCATCGCGTATGCCGAGCGCCCCCAGGACCCAGCGAGCACTCTCGCGACCGTACCTCCCGCGTCAAGTACCCGACCCTGCGGGCGCCACGGACGTTCTATGAAACCGCGCGGGGCGCAGAGACGACGCAGAGGCGGATCGCGCCCTCCCTGCGTCCTCCGGGCCTCCTCAACGTCCTCCGCGCTTCAACCGGACGCTGACGCGCCTTACCCTCGAAGAGAGGTTCAGGTCCGCCGCGTGGTCGTCCGCGTGCTGGCGCTGTCGGGTGTGACCGAAGTCCCGCCGTTCGCGCCGCCCTCGCCGCGCATCTGGGCGTCCACCGCACTGTCGCCGAAGCCGCGGGTCGGGCTGGTGAAGAAACTGCCGCGGTCGACCCGCAGGTTGTTCTGCACGTGGGTGACGCCGGGCAGGTCCTCGACGGCCCGTTCGGCCCGGTGCTTGGCCTCGCGGTTCTCGACCGTGCCCGAAAGCGTCACCTCGCCGCCGGACACCGACACCGAGATCTGGCTCGCGTCGACCCAGGGATCGTCGGTCAGCGCCCGGTGCGCATCGTCGGAGATGCGGTCGTCCGGCCGCGTGTAGCCCTTCGGTCCGCGCCCGCGGTGCCCGTGGTCGTGGTCCTCGAAGAGGTCGCGCCGCACCTCGCGCGCCGCGTTGCCGAACCAGTTCGAGATCCGCTCGCCCGCCCGGCTCAGGAAATCGCCGGCGTCGCGGCCGGCGTCGCGGTCGCGCCCGCCGTCGCCATATCCGCGCTCCTCGTAGTCGTAGCCGCCGGTGCCGCCCGAGAGCGGCCGGCGCGTCTCGCGTTCATAGTCCCGCGCATAGCTGCGCCTCCCGCCGCCCTCGTCCCAGCCGCGCGGGCTGCGGCCATACTCGAAGCCGCCCTGTCCGTATTCCTCGCGGTAGATGCGCCCACGCCCGTCGTCGCCGTAGAAGCGGCCGCCGCGCGTGTAGTCCTGGTTCTGGAACCTGGGCCGCCGATACCGCGCCTCTCGCTCCAGCTCGTAGCCGCCGTGCCGCATGGCCGGCGAGACGCCCTGGTAGTCGCGGTCCTGCCAGTCCGGTCGCCCGCGGCCGTAGCCGTGGGCGTACCCTTCCGCCCGCCCGTAGCGCGGCGTTTCCGGCAGGTTGTAGCCGACCCCGGTGTCCCGCTCGCCGAACACCCGGTCATGGCCCTCGCTCTCCCAGCGGCCCTGGTCGTCGCCGAACGAGCGGCCTTCGTCGTACCGCCCGCGCCGCGTCTGGCGCGCGTGCTCCCGGCCGCCATAGCCCTCGGCCCGCCAGTCGTCGCCGCCATAGAATTCGTCGTTCCACCGTCCGGGCATGGGTCTTCCTCCTGAGCCTTGCGGGTCTCCCCGCCTCAGTTGCGTAACCGGCTAGGGTGAGGGTTGTTCCACCCCGCCGCCAGCTCCCCCGTTTCGGCAGCCACGGCGGGAGTTGGAGGCCTACAGCGGGATGTTGTCGTGCTTCTTCCAGGGGTTGGTCAGCGACTTCCCCTTCAGGTTCTTCAGCGCGTTGACGATCCGTCGCCGCGTCGAGTGGGGCATGATCACGTCGTCCACGTAGCCGCGCGAGGCCGCCACGAACGGGTTGGCGAACTTGGCCTTGTACTCGGCCTCGCGCGCGGCGATCGCGTCGGAGTCCCCGATCTCCGAACGGAAGATGATCTCCACCGCCCCCTTGGGGCCCATCACCGCGATCTCGGCGGTGGGCCAAGCGTAATTGATGTCGCCGCGGATGTGTTTGGAGCTCATCACATCGTAGGCGCCGCCGTAGGCCTTGCGGGTGATGATGGTGATCTTCGGCACCGTCGCCTCGGCGTAGGCGAACAGCAGCTTCGCGCCATGGCGGATCAGCCCGCCCTGCTCCTGGCGCGTCCCCGGCATGAAGCCCGGCACGTCGACGAAGGTGATGATCGGGATCTCGAAGGCGTCGCAGAAGCGCACGAACCGCGCACCCTTGCGTGACGCGTCGATGTCCAGCACGCCGGCCAGCGTCTGCGGCTGGTTGGCGACGATGCCCACGGGCTGGCCGTCCATGCGACCGAAGCCCACCATGATGTTCTTGGCGAAGTCCGGGCTGATCTCGAAGAAGTCCGCCTCGTCCACGACCTTCAGGATCAGCTCCTTCATGTCGTAGGGCTTGTTGGGGTTGGCCGGAACCAGGGTGTCCAGGCTCTTCTCCTCGCGCGCCGGCTCGTCGAAGCTCTCGCGCACCGGCGGCTTCTCGCGGTTCGAGCCCGGCAGGAAGTCGATCAGCCGGCGCATCTGGGTCAGCGCCTCCAGGTCGTTCTCGAAGGCGCCGTCGGCCACTCCCGACTTCAACGCATGGATGCGGTAGCCGCCCAGCTCCTCGTGGCTCACCTCCTCGTGCGTCACCGTCTTCACCACGTCGGGGCCGGTGACGTACATGTACGAGGTGTCCTTCACCATGAAGATGAAGTCGGTGATCGCGGGCGAATAGACGTCGCCGCCTGCGCAAGGACCCATGATCACGCTGATCTGCGGGATGACCCCCGAAGCGAGGGTGTTCTCCAGGAAAATGTCTGCGTACCCGCCGAGGCTCGCCACCCCCTCCTGGATGCGCGCCCCACCTGCGTCGAAGAGGCCGATGACCGGCGCCCCGACCTTCATCGCCTGGCGCTGGACCTTCAGGATCTTCTCCGCATGCGCGCTCGAAAGAGATCCGCCGAAGACCGTGAAATCCTTGGAGAAGACGAACACCACGCGGCCATTGACCCGGCCCCAGCCGGTGACCACCCCGTCACCGGCGATCTTCTGGTCGGCCATGCCGAAGTCGTTGATCCGGTGCTCGACGAACATGTCGAACTCCTCGAACGAGCCCTCGTCGAGCAGCAGGTCGATGCGCTCGCGCGCGGTCAGCTTGCCCTTGGCGTGCTGGCTCGCGATCCGCTTCTCGCCGCCCCCGAGCCGCGCCTGCTCCCTGCGCCGCTCGAGCTCTTCCAGGATATGCTTCACGCGTCGTCCGCCTTCGTGTCCGTC
>CAZBXO010000210.1:0-5750 GCA_964495645.1 uncultured Phenylobacterium sp.
TGAAGGATCTCACGACCGGCAAGGTCGAGATCGTCTCCATGAACCACGGCTTCACCGTCGACCGCGACACGCTCCCGGAGCCGGTGGTGGAGACCCACGTCTCCCTCTTCGACGGCACCAACGCCGGCATCGCGCTCAAGGACCGTCCGGTCTTCAGCGTCCAGCACCACCCCGAAGCCAGCCCCGGCCCCACCGACAGCCTCTACCTCTTCGAACGCTTCGCCACCCTCATGGACAAGGCGAAGTAGTCGCCGTCCCCGAGACGCCGCGAGGCGGCGGCTCAACAATCTGAACCACGGACACACGCAGACCCACACAGACGAACAGCTCAGGCGCTGCGCGGCTTGCTCCGATCAGGTTCGTGTCGGCTGGGAATCGACGCCTCGTGTCTGTGTGGGTCGGTGTGGGTCTGTGGTTCCCTAGATGACCATCCGCTCAATGGTCGCCCGACCTGACCCACCGAAGTTCACGAGCAGTCCGACACGAAGGCCGGTCGCCCGGAGATAGTTGCAGAGCTGTGCTCGGTGTTCGGGCGCCAGCTCGCGCACTGCCTTGAGTTCGATGATGATGGAATCGAAACAGATGAAGTCAGGGCAGTACGTCTGCTTCAGGGTCACGCCCTTGTACCCGAGCTTCAGGGACGGCATCGCCCGGAACGGGATCTCGCGCCGCTGGAACTCGACGGACAGACATTCCTGATAGACGGCTTCCAGGAAGCCACAGCCCATCACCTTGTTGACCTCAAAGATGGCGCCGCGGATCCGGAAGGCCTCGTCCGCGCAGATGAAGTCGGGAGGATCTTTGGTTTCGTCCATGCCGAGAGCTTAACTGTATGCCAGAACATTACAAGAACATTGTGATCGATGTCACAAACGCCCACGCCCATCCGTCCTAGGCGCGAATGGTCGGATGAGGGCAGATGCTCAGGCACTGGGATCGGGGATTGGCGGGGCTGACGGGTCTCGTGGTTTCCGCGAACGGCATCGTCATGCTGTTCGCATCGCTGCCCTGGTACGACGCGGTCCCCGGCGTCCCCGCGACCGGCCCGTTCAACCCGCACTTCGTGAAGGACATCGGCGCGGCCTACCTGACCGCCGGCCTGGGTGTCCTCTGGTTCGCCGCCAACCCGCGCCAGGGCTGGCCCGCCCTCTGCGCCGCCGCGCTCTTCCTCACCCTGCACGCCGCGATCCACGTCTACGACGCCGCCTGCGGGACGAGTGCGCTCGCCGACGTCCAGCGCGATCTCGTCGGCGTCTACGTCCTGGCCCTCATCCCGCTGGCCCTCGCTCTCTTCCGCAAGCCCAAGGAGACCGCCTGATGCTCCGCACCCTCTTCGCCCGCATCATCGACCGCTTCGAGAAGGAGTGGTCCTACGACGCCAGCTACATGCGCCACATCGTCAACGCCGATCCGATCGCGTTTGCGAAGTTCTCCATCCTGCCCGGCCTGACCAACCGCCGCGCCGCGCCGGGCGCCGCGCTCGCCGCCGCCGGCATCGTCGGCACGGTCGCCGAGGATTGCGGCCCCTGCACCCAGATCAGCGTCGACATCGCCGCCCGTTCAGGCGTCCCGGCCGAGACCCTGCGCGCCATCCTCGCCGGCGACGAGGCCGCCATGGGCCGCGACGCGGCGCTCGCCTGGCGCTTCGCCCGCGCCAGCCTCGCCCGCGACATGGAGGTCTGCGACCCGCTCCGCGACGAGATCGTCGCCCGCTGGGGCCAGCGCGGCCTCACCGCCGTCGCCTTCGCGCTCACCACCGCGCGCATGTACCCGACGCTCAAGTACGCCCTCGGCTATGGCAAGGCCTGTTCCAGGGTCCGCGTCGGCGGCGAGGACGTGGCGCCGCTCCCCCTGGCCGCTTAAGTCTCGCCGCATGGACGCCGCCCTCACCGATGCGTTCGAGACCAACCGGCCGCGCCTGCAGCGGCTGGCCTACCGCATGCTGGGCTCGGTCTCCGAAGCCGAGGACGCCGTGCAGGACGCCTGGCTGCGCTGGGCGCGGGCCGGGGAGGGCGTCGGCGACCCGGCCGCCTGGCTGGTGCGCGCCACGACCCGCCTCTGCATCGACCGCCTGCGCGCCGCCAAGGCCGAGCGCGCCCACTACCGCGGCCCCTGGCTTCCCGAGCCGCTGATCGAGCCGCTCACCGACGATCCCGTCGAGCGCGCCGAGGACGTCAGCGTCGCCTTCCTGCTGGCCCTCGAACGCCTCAGCCCGCTGGAGCGCGCCGTCTTCCTGCTGCATGACGTCTTCGACGAGGACTACGCCGCGGTCGCCGAGACCCTCGGCCGCTCGGAAGCCGCCGTCCGCCAGCTCGCCAGCCGCGCCCGCAGCCACGTCCAGGACGCCCGGCCGCGCTTCTCGGTCAGCCGCGACGAGGCGCTGAAGCTCGCGGCCGCCTTCATGACCGCCGCCAAACGAGGCGACTTCACCACCCTCACCAGCCTGTTGGCCGAGGACGCCGTCATGGTCACCGACGGCGGCGGCAGGCGCTCGGCGGCGTTGCGGGTCATGGTCGGCCGCGACGACATCGTGGGTCTCCTGAAGGGCCTGGCCTGGCGCGGCCATGTCCCGCACATCGAACGCGCCGAACCGGTCCGCATCAACGGCGCAACCGGCTTCATCCTCCACCTCGCCGACGGCCCCGAGACCATCGCCTTCGAACCCGACGAAACCGGCCACGTCGCCCGCATCTACCAGGTGAGAAACCCCGAGAAACTGACCCACCTGGGCTAGTCCCGAACCTCCGCGCCAGGGGAGGCTCAGTCGTTTGAATCACAGACCCGCACAGACACACACGGACTGCTCCCTCGGGCGCCTCCCGTGGATCACAGGTCAGGTCTGTGTGGGTCTGTGGCTCCAATCCCGCGACCGCAAGTGTCGCACCTGCGCTGCAGAATCATCCACAGCTTCGAGCGAAGCATGCACACGGGCGCTACGCGCCGGATGGTACTCAAGGTCCCATGGTCGGTCGGTTCGACGAGCGGTTCATCGAGGAAATCAAGTCGAGGCTGCGGCCTTCCGACCTGATCGGCCGCACCGTGAAGCTGCGCAAGCAGGGGAACGAGTTCGTCGGCCTCTCGCCGTTCAACAAGGAGAAGACCCCGTCCTTCTACGTGAACGACCAGAAGGGCATGTTCTTCGACTTCTCCTCGGGCAAGACCGGCGACCTGATCACCTTCCTGCAGGAGACCGAGCGCCTCTCGTTCGCCGAGGCCGTCGAGCGCCTGGCCGGCGAGGCCGGCGTGCCGCTGCCGGCCGTCGATCCGCGCGGCTACGAGCAGGAGCAGAAGCGCCAGGGCCTTGCCGACTGGCTGGAGCTGGCCGCTCAGTGGTTCGAGGCCGAGCTGCGCCGACCCCCCGGCCGCGACGCCCGCGCCTACCTGGAGAACCGCGGCCTGCCCGAGGCCGAGTGGGCTCGCTTCCGCCTCGGCTTCTCGCCGCCCGGCCGCACCGCGCTCAAGGACTACCTCGTCACCAAGGGCGCGAGGCCCGCCGAGCTGGTCGAGACCGGCCTCCTGATCGCGCCGGAAGACGGCGGCGCGCCCTACGACCGCTTCCGCGACCGCATCATCTTCCCGATCACCGACGCGCGGGGCCGGGTGATCTCCTTCGGCGGGCGGGCGCTGGATCCGCAGGCCCGCGCCAAATACCTGAATGGCCCCGAGACCGTCGTCTTCCACAAGGGCGCCCAGCTCTACGGCCTCGCCGAAGCGCGCAGGATCCTCGCCGCCGCCCCCTCGGGCGACGAGCCGCCCTTGGCGGTGGTTGAGGGCTACATGGACGTCATCGCCTGTCAGCGCGCAGGCGTCCCGGCCGTGGCGCCCATGGGCACGGCGCTGACCGAGGAGCAGATGGAGGTGCTGTGGCGCCACCATCCGGAGCCCACACTCTGCTTCGACGGCGACCGGGCCGGGCGCCAGGCCGCCGGCCGCGCCATCGATCGCGCCCTGCCGCTGCTGCGCCCTGGCCGCTCCCTTCGCTTCGCCCTGGTTGAGGGCGGCAAGGACCCCGACGACGTCCTGCGCGAGCAGGGTCCCGTGGCGCTCCGCGCGCAACTGGAGAAGACAACGCCGCTGGTCGAGGCGCTCTTCCGGCGGGAGCGCGACGACGCCGGCGAGCTCGACACGCCCGAGCGCAAGACCTCGCTGAAGGTGCGCCTGCGCAAGCTCGCCGCGGGCATCGCCGACCCGGACCTGGCCGCGGCCTACAAGGAGGACCTGCTCGCGCGCTACGAACAGCTCTGGCCCACGCGAGAGCCGATCTACACCGTGGGCGCCGCCGGCCGCGCGCTTTCGCGCCAGCGCTGGGACAAGCGCAAGCCCGTCCTCGCCGGCGCCACGCCCGAGGCGCGCGAGGCCGCCCATCAGCTCAAGGGCTCTTCACGCCCGCTGGCCGCTGCGCTCGCCAAGGCCGCCCTCGAGGACCCGTCGCTCATCGACGACTCCATCGAGGTGGTCGGCGCCCGCGGCTTCGGCGACGCACGCCTCGACCGCATCGCGCAGGAGCTGGTGCAGTTGCGCTACGAGGCCGACGCCGGCGAGTTCGACGCCGTGGTCCGCCGCCTCAAGAGCCGCGGCCTCTCCGACGAGGACATCGCCCGCGTCAACCGCGACGCCAGCCGCGCCGGCGTCGCCGCCCCCTTCCTGACCGAGCCGTCGCGCGCCCGCGTCCGCGAACTCTGGCGCCAGGCCTACGACCTGCTCATGCAGCTGGAATCCCTGGAGCGCGCCGTCGAAACCGCCGTCCAGGACCTCGCCCGCGACGGCGACTCCGAGGCCTTCGTCTCGCTCAAGACCGAGCGCGACCGCTATCGCCGCCTGATCGTCTCCGACTGGCTGCACGGGGAGGACGAGTCTCCCGTACTGCCGCACTAGCGCCTCGTCGCCATCAGCATCTGCCCACGTCGGCGCAGCATGGCGCCGGCCAGGCCGAAGCCGCCGATCAGGAGCGCCCAGGTCGCCGGCTCCGGCACGGGTCCGCCGCGCGGCGGACCGATCGGCTCGTCCAGCGCCAGCTGGGTGACCGACACCTCATCCAGCAGGTAGGTTCCCGGGTTGTTGAAGCCGTCGAAGAACAGCCGGCTCGAGGCCTGGTCCGCCGTCACGACGAACATGTGGGGCGTGGCCGGCGAGGCCTCGGCGTCGAACTGGAACAAGAGCGGCGAGTCGCCGAAGGTCGCCCGGAAGCTGTTGTGGCCGGTCACCGTATTGCCGAGGGTGAAACTCACCCGATAGGCCGCGCCCACCTGGGTGGCGATGGTCTGCTCCAGCGTGGCCACGGTGTCGGACTGCGCGAAGTAGGCGTGATACTGGCCGGTCGGCACGACCCCGGTCAGCGGGCCGTCGTAGACCCCCGTGAAGAGGGGCTCGTCCGCCGTCAGGGTCCAGCCCGTCAGGTCGCCGGTCTCGAACCCGCCGTTGACGACCAGGTTCGCCGCCGCCGGTTGCGCCAGCGCCATAGCCGCGGCGAGCCCCGCCGCAAGACTCGAAAAACGCATGTCTGTCTCCCAACCGCGCCCTTTGGGGGCGTTGGACTGGACGATGCGCACACCCCTCCGGCCGGCGGAATCCACCGGCCGGGGGATAAAAGCTCTTATGATTCAACCCGCAGGGGAATCGCTCCCCAGCGGGCGACGGCGCCTACGCCCACTTCAGGTCCGCGTGGGTCAGCGGGAGCTTGCGAATCCGCCTGCCTGTCGCGGCGAAGATGGCGTTGGTCACCGCCGGCGCCAGCGGGCCCAGGCCCGGTT
>CAZBXO010000211.1:0-5693 GCA_964495645.1 uncultured Phenylobacterium sp.
GCCCCGCCGCGCATCGTCACCGGCGTGGACGAGTTCGACCGCGTCTGCGGCGGCGGCGTGGTGCCGGGCTCGGCGATCCTGGTCGGCGGCGACCCCGGCGTCGGCAAGTCGACCCTGCTCCTGCAGGTGGTCGCCGAGGCCGCGCGGCGTGGCGCCCGGTGCGCCTACATTTCCGGCGAGGAGGCGATCGAGCAGGTCCGCGGCCGCGCCCACCGCATGGGCCTTGCCGACGCGCGAGTGAAGCTGGCGGCCGAGACCAGCCTGCGCGCCATCGTCGACGGCCTGAAGGCCGAGCCCTTCGACCTCGTCGTCGTGGACTCCATCCAGACGCTGTGGAGCGACGCCCACGAGGCCGGCCCCGGTTCGGTCACCCAGGTCCGCGCCGCCGCCGGCGAGCTCGTCCGTCTCGCGAAACGCCGCGGCATCGCCGTCCTGCTCGTCGGCCACGTGACCAAGGAAGGCACGATCGCGGGGCCCCGCGTCGTCGAGCACATGGTCGATGCGGTCTTCTCGTTCGAGGGCGAGCGCGGCTATCCGTTCCGCATCCTCCGCGGCGCCAAGAACCGCTTCGGCGCCACTGACGAGATCGGCGTCTTCGAGATGGGCGACGCCGGCCTCACCGAGGTGAAGAACCCCTCCGCCCTCTTCCTCAACACCTCAGGCGCCCGGGCCGCCGGCGCGGCGGTCTTCGCCGGCATCGAGGGCTCGCGGCCTGTGCTCGTGGAGATCCAGGCTCTGGTCGCCCCCTCCGCCTACGGCACGCCGCGCCGGGCGGTCGTGGGTTGGGATAGCGGCCGCCTCGCCATGGTGCTGGCGGTGCTGGAAGCCCGTTGCGGCCTCTCCTTCGGCGACCGCGACGTCTACCTCAACGTGGCGGGCGGCCTGCGCATCTCCGAGCCCGCCGCCGACCTGGCCGCCGCCGCGGCGCTCGCCTCCTCCGCCTTCGACCAGGCGCTGCCGCAGGACTGCGTCGTCTTCGGCGAAATCAGCCTCTCCGGCGAGGTCCGTCCGGTCAGCCGCATGGACGGCCGCCTCAAGGAAGCCGCGAAGCTGGGGTTTCGTCGCGCGCTCGGGCCGGCCGATACCGCCGGCGCAGGCCTGATCGGCGTCGGCCGCCTCGCCGACGCTGTGCGGCGCATCTCCGACGCGGACTGGGAGCCGTGACGAAGTTCGACATCATCGTCCTGGCCCTGCTGGCCATCTCGGCCGGAGTCGGGTTTCTGCGCGGCGCGATCCGCGAGATCGCCGCTCTCGTCGCCCTGGTCGCGGCGGTGCTCCTGGCGATCTTCGGCCTGCCGGTCGTCGCTCCGATCGTACGGGCCGTCGTGCGGCCCGACTGGCTGGGGACGGCGGCCGCCCTCGTCCTGGTCTTCGCCCTCACCTATGTCGCCTTGCGCCTCGTCGGCTCGGCGATCGCCCGCAGCGTTCATTCGGCCGGCGTGCTCTCCACCCTCGACCGGTCGCTTGGGCTGCTGATCGGCCTCGGCCGCGGCCTGATCGTGCTGGGCGCGCTCTTCCTGCTGTTCACTGCGGCGACGCCGGAGGACCTGCGGCCCAACTGGATCACCGGCTCCACCACTTGGCCCACGGCGCGCAACATGGGCCGGCTGCTGGAGCGCCTCGCACCCCAGGGCCTCGACATCGCGGGACGTCTGAAGCCAGCCTTCGATCGCGCCGTCCGCGACGGGTCAGGTGACAGATCGGCGACGGAGGGCTACGAGGCGCCCGGGCGGGACGAGGAGCGCAGATGAGCGGACAGGAGCGGATCACCTGGCCGGCGCGGGACCCCGACGACGACAGCCTGCGCCTCGAGTGCGGCGTCTTCGGCGTCTTCAACGTGGACTCCGCCGCCGCCCTGACCGCGCTCGGCCTCCATGCCCTGCAGCACCGCGGCCAGGAGGCCTGCGGCATCGCGGTCTTCGATGGCCAGCGGTTCCACACCGAACGCCACATGGGCCACGTCGGCGACGCCTTCGGCGGCGGAGACCTGAGCCAGCGCCTGCCCGGCCACTCGGCCATCGGCCATACCCGCTACTCGACCGCCGGCGGCAGCTTCATCCGCAACGTCCAGCCCATGTTCGCCGACCTCGAAGCCGGCGGCATCGCGCTGGCCCACAACGGCAACCTGACCAACTTCCTGACGCTCCGCGAACAGCTCGTTTCGGAAGGCGCCATCTTCCAGTCGACCTCGGACTCCGAGGTGATCCTCCATCTCATCGCCCGCTCCCGGCAGGCCCGCTTCATCGAGCGTTTCGTCGACGCGCTGCGCCAGCTCGAGGGTGGCTACGCGCTGGTGGCGCTGACCAACAAGAAGCTGATCGGCGTGCGCGATCCGCTGGGCATCCGCCCACTGGTGCTGGGCGACCTCGACGGCAAGCCGGTGCTGGCCTCGGAGACCTGCGCGCTCGACATGATCGGCGCCCGCTTCGTACGCGACGTGGAGCACGGCGAGATCGTGGTCATCGATCAGGACGGCGTCACCAGCCTGAGGCCCTTCCCGGCCCGCCAGGCCCGCCCCTGCATCTTCGAGTACGTCTACTTCGCCCGCCCCGACTCCGTCGTGAACGGCCGCTCGGTCTACGAAGTGCGCAAGCGCATGGGCCGGCGCCTGGCCCAGGAGACGCCGGCCGATATCGACGTGGTGGTGCCCGTGCCGGACAGCGGCGTCCCCGCCGCCCTCGGCTTCGCCCAGGAGGCTGGCGCGCCCTTCGAGATGGGCATCATCCGCAACCACTACGTCGGCCGCACCTTCATCGAGCCGACACAAGGCCAGCGCGAGCTCGGGGTGCGCATGAAGCTGTCGCCCAACCGCTCGGTGCTGGCCGGCAAGCGCGTGCTGCTGGTCGACGACTCGATCGTGCGTGGCACCAACTCGATCCGCGTGGTGCGCATGGTCCGCGAGGCGGGCGCAAAGGAGGTGCACCTGCGCTCAGCCTCGCCGCCGCTGATGTGGCCGGACTACTACGGCATCGACATGCCCGACCGCGAGAAGCTGCTCGCCGCCAACCACTCGGTCGACGAGATCCGCAAGATCCTCAACGTCGATTCCATGGGCTACCTGTCGGTCGACGGCCTCTATTGGGCCATGGACGCCGTTCGCGATCCGCAGAACCCCAGCTTCACCGACCACTACTTCACCGGCGACTACCCCACCCGCCTCCTGGACCGCGAGATCGCCGAGGGCCGGAACGAACTCGTCGAACGCCAGCTCTCCTTCCTGGTCGACGCGTAATCTTGGACAAGCTCAGCTTAAGCGAGCCCCTCCCCCTTGCGGGGAGGGGTTTGGGGTGGGGGTGCGAACCGTGAAGCGCCGCGCTGACACCCCCGCTCCCAACCCTCTCCCCGCAGGGGGGAGAGGGCTATTCTCTCGCGTCAAAGTCGACTGGTACCTCGTCCTGATCATCGCCATGGCGGTGCTGGCCTCGGTGCTGCCCGCCCGCGGCGAGGTCGCGGACACCCTCGGCTGGGTCTCGAAGATCGCCATCGGCATGGTCTTCTTCCTGCACGGCGCGCGGCTCTCCCGTGAGGCGGTCCTGCGCGGCCTCACCCACTGGCGCCTGCACCTGACGATCCTGGCCGCTACCTTCGTCCTCTTCCCGGCGATCACCGTCGGCTTCAGCCTCTTGCCGGCCTGGATCACCCCGCCGGAGCTGGCCATGGGCCTGATCCTGCTGGGCTGCCTGCCCTCCACGATCCAGAGCTCCATCGCCTTCGTGGGCGTGGCCCGCGGCAACGTCCCGGCCGCCGTCGCCGCGGCGTCGGCCTCCAACATGCTGGGCGTTTTCCTGACACCCGTGCTGGCCGGCCTGCTGATGCACAGCCAGGGCTCGGTCGGCGCCGGCGCCTTCTGGTCGATCGTCCTGCAGCTGCTGGTCCCCTTTGCCGCCGGCCAGGCCCTGCGCCGCTGGATCGGCGCCTTCGTGCAGCGCCACAACCAGACCCTCTCCAAGTTCGACCGCGGCACCATCCTGCTGATCGTCTACGTCGCCTTCTCCGGCGCCGTCGTCGCCGGCGTCTGGCAGCGCCTCGGCGCCCTGGACCTGGTCCGCCTCCTTGTCCTCTGCTGCGTCCTGCTGGCCGCCGTCCTCGCCATCACCGCCTGGGCCGCCCGCATTCTGGGCTTCGACAAGGCCGATGAGATCGCCATCGTCTTCTGCGGCTCCAAGAAGTCGCTGGCCTCCGGCGCCCCCATCGCCGCGGCCATGCTCAGCCCCGCCGTCGCCGGCGTCGCCATGATCCCGCTGATGGTCTTCCACCAGATCCAGCTGATGGCCTGCGCCGTGATCGCCCAGGCCTATGCGCGGCGAACCGGATCCTAGTCCTCGATCGCCTCGATCCCCTGACCTTCCAGCTCCGCCAGGTGGTCGCGCATGATCTTGAGCTGTTCCAGCGAATGGCCGACCCAGCCCTCGACCTCACCCGTCACGCGCAAGGGGTCGCGCGTTCGGTAGGACTTCGTCGGATTGCCGGGAAAGCGCTTGTCCGTGAGATTGGGATCGTCCTCGTAAGGCCCGGTCGGCTCCACCACGTAGATCCGTCCGCGCCCCTCCCCCTGCGCCAGCTCCGCGCCCCAGGTCGCCGCCTCCAGCGTCGCGCTGAAGTAGACCCACCGCGCCGGCTTCCGCGTCCCGTAGTTGGATGCGTATCCTGCCTCGATCAGGTCACCCGCCCCCAGGTCCGCCTTGGCGCCATGGTAAAACATCGATCCCGCCCCTCCGCACTGTCCGCCTTGGCTCCGCAGACTGCGCATATTTCGCGGCCTGCCAATTCTTGAACGCCGCGCAGTCGTACCCAGATCAGGCTGGGCAGGGAGCAGCCAGCGGCGGCTCAGGCGGCAATCATCGAATGGCGCGATGAAGGCGTCTGCTCCCTCCGCCCTTGAGCGCGGCTAGGCGCCGGCCTAGACACCGCGCCATGGCCGACCTGCCCCTCTCCAACCGCATCGCTCTCGTCACCGGGGCCAGCCGCGGCATCGGGCGCGCCGCGGCGGTCGCGCTGGCCAGGGCCGGCGCCCACGTCGTCGCCGTCGCCCGCACCGAAGGTGCGCTGACCGAGCTCGACGACGAGATCCGCGGCCTGACCGGCCAGTCCGCCACCCTCGTCCCGATGGACATCGCCGAGGGCGACGGTCTCGACCAACTGGGCCTGGCCCTGCACCAGCGCTTCGGGCGCCTCGACGTCCTGGTCCACGCCGCGGCGATCCTCGGGCCCCTGACCCCGGTCTCGCATCTCGACCCCAAGCACTGGGAGCGGGTCGTGGCGGTGAACCTGACCGCCACCTACCGCCTCATCCGCACCACCGAACCGCTGCTCAAGAAGTCCGACCGGCCGCGGGCGATCTTCCTCACCAGCGGCCGCGCGGCCCGGCCCAAGGCGTTCTGGGGCGTCTACGGCGCGACCAAGGCCGGCCTCGAGCACCTGGTCCGCACCTGGGCCGACGAGCTCGAGCAGACCCCGGTTCGCGCCGTCCTCCTCGACCCCTCGGTCATGCGCACGAAGATGCGCGCAGAGGCCATGCCCGGGGAAGACCCGCTGACCCTTCCGGAGCCGGAGGTCATCGGTCCGAAGATCGTGGAGCTGGCCCAGGCCGACCTGGGCCTGCCGACCTCTACCGTGGTTTTTGACGCGCAGTCCGCGACGCCCGTTTCGGCTTGACCCCGGGCCGCGCCAGCTTCTGGGTCCGCCCCTTGGGC
>CAZBXO010000212.1:0-5661 GCA_964495645.1 uncultured Phenylobacterium sp.
GCGAGCGCGGTCAGGCCGACACTGACGCCGACCAGGACCAGGATGTGGATCCAGAAGTCGCCCTGGCTGGGGAGGCTGGCGGACGCCAGCGCCACCTGCATCAGGTGATAGGTGGGCCAGATGGCGCGCCAGGGCTGCATGGCCGGCGGCAGCGGGAAGAACAGGCCCGAGAGGAAGGCCATGGCCAGGTAGGTGATGTTGGCGAAGGCCGGCGCGCTGGAGGCCGGCGCCCAGGCGCCGATGAAGAGGCCGATGGCGCAGGCAGGGATCACGCCCGTCGACATCACCGCGGCGACCGTGAACAGCTGGCCGGGGTCGAGGGTCACCTTGCCCATGGTCACGCCGGCCGTGACCAGCATCGCCATCACGAAGACGGCGAAGACATAGGCCATCATCAGCTTCGACGAGAGGTACGAGCCGGTCGGCATCGGCAGGGCGCGTTTGTAGGTGAGCAGGCCCTGGTTGCGCTCCACGGCCACCAGGATGCCGAAGCCGAACAGGCCTGGACCCATGACGCCGTAGACCGTCCAGCCCACGAACATCAGGTTGGAGACGAACGGCGGCGGGTTGCGGGCGCCGGCCAAGAGCACGCCGAAGAAGACGTAGAACAGGATCGGCATCGCCAGGATGGGGATCGAGAACGCCGGGGTCCGGAGCAGACGCAGGGACTCGTACTTGGCGTCGCTCAGATAGGCGCGGACCGTGCGGCCCAGCGACATGGCGGGAACAGCGGTCATGGCGCGGGCTCCTGGGTCAACTCGGCGAAAGCTTCTGAGAGGCCGGCGCGGCGGACCTCCAGGTCGGAGAGGCCGGGGTCGGCGGCCAGCAGCTTGCGCACCACCGCCTCGGCTTCGGCGGTGGTGATCGCGATATGGCCGTTCAGGCGGTTGGCGGTCGTCACCTCGGGCCAGGCCTCGATGGCCGCGGCGTCCAACGATGTGGCGCACTCGATTCGCTTGCGGGCCACCACGGCGCGGATCTCGGCCACCGTGCCTTCGGCGATGCGTCGGCCCTTGGCGACCACCACGACCCGGTCGGCCAGCGCCTCAGCCTCCTCGATGTAGTGGGTGGTGAGCACGATCGACGACCCGCCGGCCACCAGCTTGCGCAGCGTCGCCCACAGCGTCTCGCGAGCGGTGACGTCGAGGCCGGTGGTCGGCTCGTCCAGGAACATCAGCTGCGGGCGGCCGCAGATCGCCAGCGCGAACTGCACTAGGCGCTTCTGACCGCCGGAGAGCTTGGCGTAAGGCCGGTTCGCCAACGGCCCGACGCCCGCCTGCTCGATGGCCTCCGCCAGGCTCAGCGGCGCCGGGTAATAGGCCTGGGTCATGTCGATGAGGTCGCGGACCCGGAGCGCGTCGGGCAGCACCACCTCCTGCATCATCACGCCGACGCCGCGGCGAGCCTCGATCTCCAGCGGAGAGCGTCCGAACAGGAGCGCCTCGCCCGCGTCCGGCCGCTGCAGGCCCAGCATCAGGCCGATGGCGGTGGTCTTGCCGGCGCCGTTGGGGCCCAGCACCGCCAGCAGCTCGCCCGGGCGCACGTCCAGGTCCAGGCCGTCGAGCGCCACCGTCTGGCCGAACCGCTTCTTGACCCCGCGCAGCTGCGCGAGCAGGTCGCCCCCCTGGGCCATACCGACACCCTCGTTGCTTGCCCGTAGTCGCCGCCGACCGGCCGATTGGATGCGGGCCATTTCCTGCCCTTGCGTCGATGTTCTACGCTCTCCCTGGGAGGCGACCATGATCCGACGTGGATTTCCCTACCTCGAACCGCGGCTGGAGCCGGCGAGCCCGGAAACCGCGCAGCTGGAGCGCGAAGGCTACGCCATCCTGCGCGGCCTGCTGACCCCCGCCGAGGTCGCCGAGCTGCATGGCGAGATCACCGAGGTGTTCGAACGCGATCCGCCCGACGAGCGTGGCCACAACCGCCCGCCAGAGGACAAGGCGATGTTCCGCTACGCCATGCTGAACCGCTCGGCGGCGGCGCAGCGGGCGGTGGCGCATCCGAGGCTGCTAAGCGTGATCGAGCCGCTGCTGGGCGAGGACTGCCACGTGATCGCCAACACGGCCTGGCGCAACCCGGCCGGCGAGCCCGGCAGCCACGGCGGCCAGAACTGGCATATCGACGCCGGCCCGCACATCCCGCTGCCCGACGGCGTGGTGTGGCCCGACGACATCCCGCACCCGGTCTTCGCGCTGGGCGTCCATATCTACCTGATGGACTGCGTGATCGAGGATGGCCCGACCGGGGTGATCCCCGGCAGTCACCTCTCCGGCAAGCCGCCGCCGCTCGGCCGCCACCTCGACGACGGCCTGACCTGGAATGGGCGGGGCGTCGTTCCCTTCGTCGTCAAGGCGGGCGACGCGGGGCTGTTCGTTTCCGACATCTGGCACCGGCGCATGCCGACGCGCGAGGGCGACCACGGCCGCTTCTTCCTGCAGGTGCACTACGGCCGCCGCGATATCGCCCAGCGCATCCTGACCACGGCCGACGCCAACCAGCTGTCACCCGAGGCGATCGCCCGCGCGACCACCGAACGCGAGCGCCAGGTCGTGGGCCTGCACCGCGCCTTCTTCTACGACGGCTGACGGCTAGAACCGCTGGCGGACCTGCACGCCGACGCGGCGCGGGGTGTTGAGCCGGTTGGTCGTCGGCGTCTCGAAGATCACGTAGCGCTTGTCGGTGGCGTTGTCGGCGTAGAAGGCCACCTCGGTGGTGGGATTGGCCACGCCGAGCCGCAGGTCGATCAGACGGTGGTCCCGCAGCTCCGCGAAGCGGAATTGCTGGGGCGTCGTGAACGGGATCGGGATGTCCGGATTGATCTCCTGGCGACCGCCGTACTCCGAGTCGTAGCGGACGTTCACGAAGCCCGACCAGTCGCCGACGATCACGTGGCGGTAGTAGGCGTTGCCCTTCAGCGACGTGGTCGGGATGCGCGGGATCCGCTTCCCGGCGTCCGGGCCGCTGGTGAACTCGCCCGTCTGTTTGGTCAGTCCGGCGTTGAGCCGAAGCTGCCCGCCCAGCACCTCGGCCCGGTAGAGCACCTCGATCTCGCCCCCGCGCACCTCGGCCGTACCGCCGTTGGTCAGGAAGTTGGTCGCCGCGACCGGACAGGCGGGATTGGTGGCGCGGCAGCCGTTGTCCTTCTGCACGAGGGCGTCCTGGGTGCGCGTCTTGAACACGATGGCCGAGGCGTAGAGGCCGCGCATGAAGTTGCCCTTCAGGCCCACCTCGAGGGTCCGCGCCTTCTCGTCGTCGTAGCTGAGGGGGATCGGCTGGCCGCGCGGGTCGCCCAGGTCGGTGTTGAAGCTGCCGGCCCGAAACGCCGTGCCGAGCTTGGCGTAGAGCAGCCACTGCGGCTGGAACTTCCAGCCGGCCGAGACCGTGTAGTTGAAGTTCTTCGGAGAGGTGTCACCGGAGATCGTGAAGCGGGTCGCGGACACGGGCAACCCGGTGCGGCGGTCCAGCCGGTCGATGGCGATGTCGCGCTTGTCGGAGCTGTAGCGGGCCTCGGCCGAGACATCGAAGGTGTCGGAAATCTTGTAGCCGACCAGGCCGTAGGCGGCGACCGACTCCACCTCCAGGGCCACCGGCGCGATGGTGCCCGGTGACTGGGCGTTGGCCGCGCTCGGCGTTCGGCCGGTGATATTCATCCCGTTCGACTCGAAGCGCACGAACTCGCCCCCGACCAGCCAGTTGGCCGCCCCGGCCTGGCCCGAGAGGTGTAGGTCCTGGAAGAAGTTCTTGGTGAAGTCGACCGTGACGTTCTCGTTGTTGGGGTCGGTGGTCGGCGCGAAGGTAGGCCCCCGCAGCGCCCGCAGCCGGGCCAGCTCGGCCGGGTCGATGCCGTCGCCGTCGAAGGTGAAGAGCGTGCGCCGCTCACGGTAGTTGGTGACCGAGGTGAGGGTGGCCCCGTCGAACCGGTAGGTCCAGATGCCCTGCACGTCGTTGACCTGCTGCTTGGCGATCATCGGGCCGTTGTGCGGGTAGCTGTAGGCGTCCTGGATATAGCCGCCGGGGAAGGCCGCCGCGGTGCCGTCCGGGATCACGACCCGGAAAGTCACCGACTGCAGGTAGGCCTGATAGTGCTCGGCCAGCAGGACGGCGTCGAAGCGGTCGTTGCGGTAGCGGACCTGCAGCCGTTCAGCGCTCGATTTCTGCTCGTCGTAGTGGCGGTTCTGGTCGGGGTTGAAGAAGAAACCCTTCGGCTGGTCGACGACGCTGCCGGAGAAACGGACGGCGAGGTTGTCGCCGAACGTCCCGTTCAGGATCAGGTCCGCCTGCTTGTAGTGGTTGGTTCCGTACTGGCCGAACGCCTCGCCGCTGTTCTCGAACTTCGGCTGCTGGACGATGACGTTGATCGCGCCGCCGACGGCGTTACGGCCATAGAGCGCGCCCTGCGTGCCGCGCAGGATTTCCGCCCGCTCCACGTCGAACAGGTCCAGCCGCGAGAAGGTGCGTCCGCCCGCCGTGCCGCCGCCGACATAGGCGCCGTTGCGGTAGAGGCCGACCGCGGCTTCTGCGTTGGTGCCGCGGCTGGTGCCCGAGCCGCGGATCGTCACCTCGGAATTGGTGGGCGAGGTGGTGTTGAGGAAGTGCACCGCCGGCGCATTGGCCAGCAGGTCCTCCATGGTGCGCACGCCCCCCTGCTGGCGGATCGTTTCGGCGTCGAGGACCGTGGCGGCGATCGGCACATCCTGCAGCCGTTCCTCGACCTTCCGCGCCGAAACGATCACCTCCTCGACCTCGGTCGGCTTGGCGGCCTGCGCGAGGGCGGACTGGGCGGCGCCGAGCCCGATCAGGAGCGCGAGCGACGAGGCTCGCCCGAACATGCTTGCAAGCATCTGCTAGCCTCCCTGTCGTGAGTCCGCCCTTGACCTGGGGAACGCTGTTTTGTCTACAATCCGCCACATAATGGCAGCTTTTACAATAGCCAGTTCTGACCGGATTGCTGCGAAGCGATGACCGCCGCTGCGCCTCAGCCGAAGCCGCCGCCCATCGCCGACCAGATCGCGCAGCGGCTCGTCAGGGACATTATGCGCGGCCGTTACAAGCCGGGTGACCGGATCCGCGAACAGGAGGTGGCCGACCGCCTCGGAGTCAGCCGCGGGCCGGTGCGCGAGGCGCTGCACGTCGTCGAACAGGATGGCCTGATCGAGAATGTCCCGTGGAAGGGCGCGCGCGTCGTCCTGCTCACGCTCGACGATGTCGAGGACCTCTTCTTCCTCACCTCGGCGATCATGGAGGTCGTGACGCGGCTGGCCGTCCAGCGGGCGACGGACGCCGAACTCGCCGAGTTCGCGAACCGGGTCGAGGCGCACGCGCCGAGCGCCGATCCCAGCCACCCGACGCAGGAGCAGCTGAACGCCGCCTTCGGACTCGGCGCCTACCTGTTCGAGATCGCCCGCAGTCCCCGGGTGGCCGCCGCCATCTCCCGCGTCGTGCGCCTGGTCTACTGGCAGCACCGGGTGCTGAACGATGTGGACGCCGCCTGGCGGTCGGACGCGGTCGAAACCTGGCGCGAACTGGCCCGTGTGTTGCCCTCACGCGACGCTGCGCGCGCCGTGCGGGCGATGAACGCCGTCGATCGCCACACCCGCCAGAAGGTGCTGAAGATCCACCGCGAACTGGGTTCGGCGGTCTACCGGCTGTTCGGCTAGC
>CAZBXO010000213.1:0-5638 GCA_964495645.1 uncultured Phenylobacterium sp.
ATCCGATCGTTCAACGCCTAGCGAAGGCCCGGGGGAAACCCCGGGCCTTTTGCGTCGTCCCTCCCCACCAAGGGAGGGACTTGCCCTTTCTCCTTGCCTTCCGGGCACGACGCTCCCATTGACCCCGCGCGAGCGAGGTAAGGCGCATGGGCTTGGACGAGCTGGATCGGGCAAAATTCATCGACGAGCGAACGGCGGTCGCCGCCCTCCTCGACGCCAGGGCGCTGAACGCCCAGGACCGCGACGCCGTGCGCCTCGAAGCCGAGGCCCTGGTCCGCGCCGCCCGCGCCAACGCCCGCCGCCAGGGCGTGGTCGAGAGCTTCCTGCAGGAATTCAGCCTCTCCACCCGCGAGGGCCTGGCGCTGATGTGCCTGGCCGAAGCGCTCCTGCGCACGCCCGACGAGGACACCCGCGACCGTCTGATCGCCGAGAAGATCGCCTCCGCCGACTGGGCAAGCCACGCCGGCCGCTCGGACTCCATGCTGGTCAACGCCTCCACCTGGAGCCTGATGCTCACCGGCAAGCTGATCGACCCGGACGAGGAGGTTCGCGCGGACCTTCCCGGCTTCATCAAGCGCCTGGCCGGCCGCCTCGGCGAGCCTGTGATCCGCCGCGCCGTCGGGGCCGCGGTGCGCATCATGGGCGAGCAGTTCGTGCTCGGAGCCACCATCGACAAGGCGATCCGCCGCGCCGCCGCCGACGGCTTCACCTGCTCCTTCGACATGCTGGGGGAGGGGGCCCGCACCGCCGCCGACGCCGAGCGCTACGAGGCCGCCTACGCGCGCGCGATCCAGACGGTCGGCAAGCAGGCGAAAGGCCAGGGTCCGGAGGCCGGCCACGGCGTCTCGGTCAAGCTCTCGGCGCTCTCGCCCCGTTACGAGGCCCGCCAGCGCGAGCGCGTGTTCGCCGAGCTCTACCCGCGCATCCTGCGCCTGGCCGTCATGGCCGCCGACGCCGACATCAACCTCACGCTCGACGCGGAAGAGGCCGACCGTCTGGTCATCTCCCTCGAGCTGCTGGAGAAGCTGGCGGCCGCCCCGGAGCTGGGCGCCTGGAAGGGCCTCGGCCTCGCCGTCCAGGCCTACCAGAAGCGCGGACCGAAGACGATCGAGGCGGTCGCCGCCATCGCCCGGTCCTCCGGCCGCCGGCTCATGGTCCGCCTGGTCAAGGGCGCCTACTGGGATAGCGAGATCAAGCGCGCCCAGATGGCGGGCCTGCCGGGCTACCCGGTCTACACCACCAAGGCCGCCACGGACGTCTCCTACCTGGTCTGCGCCCGCGCCCTCGTCGCCGCCGCCCCCGCCCTCTACGCTCAGTTCGCCACCCACAACGCCCACACCCTCGCGGCCGTCCGCCAGATGGCCTCCCAGGCCTCGCTCAAGGTCGAGTTTCAGCGCCTGCACGGCATGGGCGAAGCGCTCTACGGCGCCGCGCACGAGCGCTACGGCGACTTCCCCTTGCGGGTCTACGCCCCGGTCGGCAGCCACGAGGACCTCTTGCCCTACCTGGTCCGCCGCCTGCTTGAGAACGGCGCCAACACCTCCTTCGTCCACGCCCTGCTCGACGAGAAGACCCCCGTGGCCCAGGTGGTCGTCGATCCCGTCGCCGCGGTCGAACAGGCGGGCGGCGGTCCGCACCCGCGCATCCCGCTGCCGCGCGACCTCTACGGCCCCGCGCGCAAGAACTCCGAGGGCCTCGACCTCTCCATCGAGGCGGTCCGCGACCAGCTCTCCGCCGCCGCCCGCGCACTCGACCTCTCCACGCTCGCAGTTGCGGACGTCACGCCCGCGCAGATCGACGCCGCCTTTGCGGCCGCCCGCGCTGCGCAAGCCCCCTGGGACGCCCGCGGCGGCGAGGGCCGCGCCAAGGTGCTGCGCGCCATGGGCGACGCCCTGGAAGCGGACCGCGAACGGCTCATCGCCATCTGCGTGCGCGAGGCCGGCAAGACGCTGGCCGACGCCGTCGCCGAGGTCCGCGAGGCCGCCGACTTCTGCCGCTACTACGCCCACCTGGCCGAGCGGCAGTTCGCGACGCCGGAGACCATGCGCGGCCCGGTCGGCGAGACCAACCAGCTCAGCCTGCACGGCCGCGGCGTCTTCGTCTGCATCAGCCCCTGGAACTTCCCGCTGGCCATCTTCACCGGCCAGGTGGCGGCCGCGCTGGCCGCCGGCAACGGCGTCCTTGCCAAGCCCGCCGAGCAGACCCCCATCGTCGCCGCCGAGGCGGTGAAGCTGTTCCACGCCGCCGGCGTTCCCGCCGATCTCCTTCACCTCGCCCCCGGCGATGGCGCGAGGGTCGGCCAGGCGCTGGTCTCCCACCCGGGCTGCGACGGCGTCGCCTTCACCGGCGGGACCGACACCGCCTGGGCGATCAACCGCACGCTGGCCGCCCGCCAGGGCCCAATCGTGCCGTTCATCGCCGAGACCGGCGGCCTCAACGCCATGTTCGTGGACACCACGGCGCTGCGCGAACAGGTGCTGGACGACGTCATGGTCTCGGGCTTCGGCTCGGCCGGCCAGCGCTGCTCGGCGCTGCGCATGCTGTTCGTGCCGCACGAGACCGCCGACGCCCTGATCGAGGGCCTCGAGGGCGCCATGGAGACCCTGGTGGTCGGCGACCCTGCCGACCCGCGCACCGACATCGGCCCGGTCATCGACGCCGACGCCAAGGCCGCCCTCGACGCCCACGTGGTCAAGCTCCGCAAGGACGCCAAGGTCATCGCCCGCGCCGAGGCTCCGCGCGACGGCCTCTTCTTCGCGCCCACCCTGGCCGAGATCCCGGACGCAGGCTTCCTGGCCAAGGAGGTGTTCGGCCCGATCCTGCACGTCGTCCGCTACGACCCGGCGAAGCTCGAGGAAGCCGCCGCCCCGCTCGTCGCCGCCCGCTATGGCCTCACCCTCGGCGTCCACTCGCGCATCGAGGCCTTCGCCGAGGACGTCCAGCGCGCGGTCCCGTCCGGCAACGCCTACGTCAACCGCTCGATGATCGGGGCCGTCGTGGGCGTCCAGCCGTTCGGCGGCGAGGGCCTCTCCGGCACCGGCCCCAAGGCCGGCGGCCCCCACGCCCTGCTCCGCTACGCCGTCGAACGCGCCGTGAGCGTCAACATCGCCGCCCAGGGCGGCGACCCGGCGCTCCTGAACCTGGACGCCTAAGCGGAGCCGTAGCGGCTCCGGCGCGTTCTAGCCGCGCATGACGCTCCACCAGGCGCTCGCCTTCGCGCTGATCCTCGCGACCATCGCCGGCTTCGTCTGGGGCCGCTGGCGCTACGACGTGATCGCGCTCATGGCCCTCCTGGTCGGGGTCGTCCTCGATGTCGTGCCGGCCAGGAACGCCTTCGACGGCTTCAAGAACGATATCACCGTCATCATCGCCAGCGCCCTCGTGGTCTCCGCCGCCTTCGCCAAGTCCGGCGTCGTCGAGGCGGTGCTGCGCCCCGTCCTGCCGCACCTCAAGGGAGCCACCTCCCAGGTGCTGCTCTTCGCCGGCGCGGTCACCGCGCTTTCCATGGTCACCAAGAATGTCGGCGCGCTTGCGATCATGATGCCGATCGCGCTGTCCGTCGCCAACCGCACGGGGACGCCGCCCTCGCGCCTGCTCATGCCGATGTCCTTCGGAGCCCTGCTCGGCGGCACCGTCACCCTCGTCGGCACCTCGCCCAACATCATCGTCAGCCAGGTGCGCGAGCAGACCACAGGCCAGCCGTTCGGCATGTACGACTACGCCCCCGTCGGCCTGGGCGTGACCGCGGTCGGCCTGGTCTTCCTGGCCTTCGCCTACCGCCTGTTGCCGAAGTCGCGCCCGACGCCCGAGACGATGGACGCGGCGCTCGCCGCCAATCCCTACGTCACCGAGGTCAGCGTCCCCCACAGCTGGGAGCCCGGCCGCACCTCGGTCAGCAAGCTGACGAAGCTCGCCGGCGGCGACGTGCGCGTCATCGCCCTGGTCCGCGACGGCCACCGCAAGGCCCCGCCGCATCCTAACGTCAAGATCCACCCTGGCGACGTCCTCCTGCTCGAGGGCGACCACCAGGCCCTCGACGACCTGATCGCGCGCCTCAAGCTGCGTCTCACCCGCGCCGACCGTCCGATCACCATGGAGGCCCCCACCGAGGAGGTGCGGATCGTCGAGGCCGTGGTCGGGCCGGACTCCCGGCTCGTCGGCCGCTCCGCCCGCCAGGAGGACCTGCACACCACCCACGGCGTGAAGCTGCTGGCCGTCAGCCGCACCGGCTACCGCGTCACCCGGGCGCTGCGCACCCTGCCGCTCCGCGCCGGAGACGTGGTCGTCCTCCAGGGCGCCGAACGCTCGCTTCCCGGCGCCCTGAAGACCCTGGGTCTCCTGCCGCTCGCCGAGCGCGAGGTGCGGCTCGGCCACTTCCGCCACACCCTGCTGCCGCCGCTGATCCTGGCCGGCGCCATGATCCTGGTGGCCCTTCAGATCGCGCCCGTCGCCATCGCCTTCTTCGGCGCGGCGATCCTGATGGTGGCCATCGGCGCGATCCGCATGCGCGAGGCCTACGCGGCCCTGGACGGACCGCTGCTCGTTCTGATCGCCGCCCTGATCCCCGTCTCCGACGCCATCCGCGCCTCCGGCGGCTCGGAGCTTGTGGCCGGCGCGCTCGCCGGCGCCTTCCAGGGCCAGCCGCCGATCCTGGCGCTGGCCGCCGTGATGGCGGTCGCCATGGCCGCTACGCCCTTCCTCAACAACGCCGCCACCGTGCTGATCGTGGCCCCGATCGGCGCGAGCCTCGCCAAGCTCCTCGGCCTCGCCCCCGACCCCTTCCTGATGGCCGTCGCCCTGGGGGCGGCCTGCGACTTCCTCACCCCCATCGGCCACCAGTGCAACACCCTGGTCATGGCCCCCGGCGGTTACCGCTTCGCCGACTACCCCCGCCTCGGCGCCCCGCTGACGCTCCTTGTGCTGGTGGTGGGCACGGCGCTCATCGCCATGGTCTGGCCGCTGCAGCCCTCCTGATCACACTCTCGTGAGAACGCCCGCCGGGCGAACTGCCAAATGGTTGATCTCCCGAGAGGCGAGGCGCTTCGTTAACGCCTCGTTTACGAAAAACCCTGTGCACGGAGGCCCCGCCTCATTGACGACTCCGGCAACCGCGTGTCCCCATATGTGGGTTGTTAAGGGCTGGGGGCCCACAACATGTTGGGTCAGCGACGGCCTCAGAGCCGCCGCGAGAGAGGCACGGGTCGAGGGACATGAGTGAAGCGGCGAAAGTTGGGATAGCCGAATCGTCCGCGAGAGCGGCCGCCGCGCCGCCTGCGCGACCGCAGCTGCAGCTGGTCAGGAAGGTCGAGGTCGACCGCGGCCGCGACGCCCTGCTGACCGACTTCGGCAAGACCACGCTCGAGGACCGCTACCTGCTCCCCGGCGAGAGCTACCAGGACATGTTCGCCCGCGTCGCCACGGCCTTCGCCGACGACGCCGACCATGCCCAGCGAATCTACGACTACATCTCCAACCTGTGGTTCATGCCGGCCACCCCGGTGCTGTCGAACGGCGGCGCGGGCCGCGGCCTGCCGATCAGCTGCTTCCTCAACGCCGTCCCCGACGACCTCGAGGGCATCGTCGGCGTCTGGAACGAGAACGTGGCGCTGGCCTCCAACGGCGGCGGCATCGGCACCTA
>CAZBXO010000214.1:0-5624 GCA_964495645.1 uncultured Phenylobacterium sp.
TGCACTCGGGCGACCTCGCGACCATGGACGCCGAGGGCTACGTCAACATCGTCGGGCGCATCAAGGACATGGTCATCCGCGGCGGCGAGAACGTCTATCCGCGCGAGATCGAGGAGTTCCTGTTCCGCCACCCGAAGGTGGAGGACGTGCAGGTGGTGGGCGTGCCGGACGAGCGGTTCGGCGAGGAGCTCTGCGCCTGGGTCAAACTGAAGGCGGGCGAAATCTGCGACGAGGCGGAGATCCGCGGCTTCTGCCAGGGCCAGATCGCGCACTACAAGATCCCGCGCTACGTGCGTTTCGTCGACGGCTTCCCGATGACCGTCACGGGCAAGATCCAGAAGTTCGAGATCCGCGCGGCGATGATCGCCGAGCTCGGCCTTCGCCAGGTGGAGACGGCCTGATGGCCGGCGTCTCGCCCCCGCCCGGAACCCTGCCAATGCGCATGGGATTCGGCCTGGGCGCCGTCATCCAGGGCATCGCGCTCTACGCGCTGTCGGGCTCGGTGCTGCAGCTCTACTTCAACCAGGTGATCGGACTGCCGGCGATCGCGGTCGGCGCGGCGCTGATGGTGACGATCCTGGTCGATGCGGTCATCGACCCCCTGGTGGGCTGGTGGTCGGACAGCCTGCGCACACCCCTCGGGCGGCGACATCTCCTGATGTACGCCTCGGCCATCCCTTCGGCGATCGGCATCTTCATGCTCTTCCGAGCGCCGGCAGGACTCGATCCGACGGCGACCATGGTCTTCGTGATCGGGATGCTGCTGTTCGTGCGGGTGGCGATCTCGTTCTTCGAGATCCCGTCCCTGGCGCTGGGGCCGGAGCTCGCGCCCGGCTACGACGAGCGCACCAGCCTGATGGCCTGGCGGTTCCTGTTCCTGGTGATCGGCGGGGCGGCGATCAACGCGACGCTCTACCAGGTCTTCCTGCGCCAGGACGCGGCCAACCCGCAGGGGATCCTGAACCCCGACCGCTACGCTGACTTCGGGGTCTTTGCGGCGGCCGTGGTGCTGGTGGCGGCGCTCGGCTCGGCGGCCTCGACGCACAGCCGGATCAAGCATCTCTACGTCCCCGAGGCGAAGCCGATGAGCTTCGGGCGCGTGTTCCGCGAGCTGTCGGGGACCTTCACCAACAGGCCGTTGCTGATCCTGATGGTGACCAACCTGATGATCGCCGTCGCCGCAGGCGTGACCGCCGGGCTGCAGAGCTACATGTATATCCACCTCTGGGGGCTGAAGCCGCAGGACATCGGCCTCATCCTGGCGATCTCGCCGTTCGCCTCCTTCATCCCGCTCTGGCTGACCCCGCGGATGGCGATCCGGTTCGGCAAGAAGGCGGTGATGCTGACGAGCTACGGAACCTGGCTGGTCGTCGCCACCCTGCCCTTCACAATCTGGCTGCTCGGCCTGGCGCCCGCGGCGGGCACGACGGCGCTCAAGGTGTTCCTGGCCGCGGACCTCTTCGTGGGCACGGGGTTCGCGGTGGGCGTCCATATCATCCTGAACTCTATGCTGTCGGACGCCTCGGAAGACATCGCGGTCAAGTCGGAGCAGCGTTCGGAGGGTGTCATGTTCGCCGCCTACGGCCTGCTGGCGAAGTGGGGCGCGGGCATCGGCGCATTCGTGGCCGGGGTGCTGCTACAGCTGGTGAACTTCCCGGTGAAGGCGGCGCCGGGCACGGTCAGCCTGGAGCTGATGCGCAACCTGGTGGTCGTGAACCTGCCCACCATCCTGGCCTGCAACCTGGCGGCCATCGCCTGCGTCAGCCTCTACGCCCTGGACCGCAGCCGGCACGAAGAGAACCTGGCGATCCTGCGCTCGCGCGCCGTCGACCCGCCGAACGAAGACCCGCCCGCAGCGGCCGCCCGCGAGGCGGCGCTTGGAGGATGAGATGAGCCGCGAGATCGAAGCCATCCTGGCCGACCAGCCGGGGGGCGACCTGGAGCCGGAGCTCACCGAGGCGCACGTCACCGCCTTTCGCCGGCACGGCTTCACGGTGCTGCCGCGCATCACCACCGACGAGGAGGTGGCCTGGCTGCGCGAGGTCTACGACTGGATCTACGCGGACAAGAGCCGGGCGCTGAAGGGCCTGCACTTCGACCTCGCCCGGCCCTACGACAGCGAGGGTGAGGACCGCCTGCCGCAGATCCTTGCGCCCGAACAGCGTCTCCCGCAGCTGCGGGACACCCTCTTCTGGAAGAACGGCCGCAAGGTCGCCTCGGCGCTGCTCGGCGTGGAGGCAGACGAGCTGCAGGCCTGGGGGCACATGATCCGCAAGCCTCCGAGGATCGGCGATAGCCTGCCGTGGCACCAGGATGAGGCCTACTGGGATCCGGCGCAGGTCTACCGGGCGACCGGCTCCTGGCTGCCCCTGGACGACGCCACGGTGGAGAATGGCTGCATGTCGTTCGTCCCCGGCTCGCATCGCGGCCCGGTTCGCCCGCACCGGCACGTGAACAACGACCCTTCCGTCCATGCGCTGGTGACCGACCACGTCGAGCCGGCCGAAGCCGCCCGGGCGGTGGCCGCGCCGGTCAGGGCGGGCGGGGCGGTGTTCCACCAGCCGCGGGTGCTGCACCGCTCCGGTCCCAACACCACCGACGGCGTGCGCAGGGCGTGGGCCAACGAGTGGCAGCTGGCGCCCGTCAAGGCCGAGACGAAGGCCGACCGGCCCTGGATCGACGAGGGCCGCGAGGCCTGGGCGGCGCGGGAGATTCCGGGCTAGACCGACGCCGTTTCCTTGCCGACGGTGAAGTCGTTGCCGGCGCGGTCCTGGCCGCGGACGAGCCAGATCGGTCGCTTCTGGAAGTCGATGACCTGGTTCCGGGCGATCCGTATGGGCGGGATGGAGCGGTCGAACAGCGAGCTCGCCGGCATGTAGCGGATGGCGTAGCCGCAGCGGCGCTGGCCCGAGGTGTTGGCGTTGGAGCCGTGGATCAGGAAGACGTCGTGCAGCGAGAACTGGCCGGGCTCGAGCGTGACGTCGCGGGCCTTGGACTCGTCGACGCCGGCCAGACCCTGGTTCAGCGCCAGGCCCTCGGCGTCGGTGGTCTCGTGCGGCAGGTGGCCCGAGGTGTGGGTGCCGGGGATCACCCGCAGGCAGCCGTTGTCCACGGTGGCCGGGTCGATCGCGATCCAGACGGTGACGGTGCGCAGAGGCCGCACCGGCCAGTACTGACCGTCCTGGTGCCAGGGGATGGCCATGCCGTCGCCGGAGGGCTTGGAGAACACCTGGCTGCCCCAGAGGATGAGGTCCGGCCCCATCACCTGCTCGACGGCGTCGAGGATGTCGGGGTGGCAGGCGCAGTCGAGCAGCTCCTCGACCCCGCGCACGCCGGTGTCGTCGCTCTTCCTGATGTGGGCGCCGACGAGCTGCTCCTGACGGATGTCGGGGTTGGCGTCGATCAGGCCTTCGATGCAGCGCGTCAGACGACCAAGCAGCTGGGGAGAAAGGCGGTGCTGCGGCGTCAGCTGGCCGTCGCGGTGGTAGGCCTCGAGCTCGGCGTCGCTCAGCAGGCGGCGGCCCATGTCAGAGCGCGTGAATCTGCCCGTCGGCCACCCAGACCGGCGGGTTGGTGCGTCCGGTGGCGGCGCGGTGCTCGTCCACCCAGGGCATAATCTCCGGGACCTCTCGGCGCACGGGCTTCAGCTGGAACTCCATCGGGAAGGCCAAGCGGTCCCGGTCGGTGGTGTTCACCTGGGTGTGATGCAGCGTCTCGGAATGGTGGAAGGTGCAGCCGCCCATCTTCAGCGGGCATGGCACGGCGGTTGAGAGGTCGATGGATTCGTCGTCGATGATCAGGACGTTCTCGGCCGGCTCGTCCTGCTGGCGATGCTTGATGAGGCCGCGCTTGTGTGAGCCGGGGATGAACTGCATGGCCCCCATCTCGACCGAGACGTCATGCATCGGCAGCCAGACGCCGAGGGCGCAGTAGTCGAATTCCGGCTGCCAGTAGGCGTGGTCCTGGTGCCAGTTCGCCGCAGCGCCGCCGGGCGCCTTCTTGATCATGTGGCCCCAGCTGGTGAGGTCGGCCTCCGGGACCCCCAGAAGGGCGGCGGCGTAGCGCTTGGCGTTGCGCCGGAAGTTGGTCTGCAGGATCGCCGGATACTGGATTTCCGGGAAGAAGGCCTGGGTGAGCTTGCCCTTACGCTCTGGGACTCGCAGACCCGAGCGGTCGACGGGCCCGCCGGGTTTGCCCGCATTGGCCGGATCGAAGATGTGTTCGAAGATCGCCCGAAGCCAGGCGATCTCCTCGTCCGTGGTGATCCGTTCGACGGCGAGGAAGCCGTTCTCCTGGAAGAAGGCGATCTCGTCGCGGGAGGGCGTGACCTCGAAGCGGGTTGCGGGCGGCGGACCGAACAGCGCGTCTGACATACTGGCATGTTAGCCGAGGGAGCCGCTGTCAGGCAATGGAAAAGGACTAGGCGTCCAGGCTTGCGCCACTAACATGTCAATGAGAAGGTTCAGGCATGGCGATCGAGGTGTTGCAGACTTATCGGACCCACGGCGGAACGCTCCGCTATTGCCGCCACGCGAGCGGGGCCACGGGAACTCCGATGCGCTTCACCGTATGGCTCCCGGACGGGGAAGGCCCCTTCCCGCACCTGATCTGGCTGTCGGGGCTGACCTGCACCGAGGACAACTTCACGGTGAAGGCGGGCGCCTACGGGGCGGCCACCGCCCATCGCATGGCGATCGTCGCGCCGGACACCAGTCCGCGTGGTGAGGGCGTGGCGGACGACCCGGCCTATGATCTGGGCCAGGGAGCCGGGTTCTACGTGGATGCGACGCAGGCGCCCTGGTCGCCGCACTTCTCGATGGAGAGCTACGTGACCCGCGACCTGATCGCGGCGCTGGCCGAGTTCCCGCTGGATCCGGGCCGGCGCGGCGTGTTCGGCCATTCCATGGGCGGGCATGGGGCGCTGACGATGGCGCTGCGCCACCCGGACCTGTTCGGCAGCGTCTCGGCCTTCGCTCCGATCGTCTCGCCGACGCGGTGTCCCTGGGGGGAGAAAGCCTTCACCGCCTACCTCGGCCCCGACCGGGGCGCGTGGGACGCGCACGACGCGACACGGCTGATCGAGGCCGGCGGGGCGCGGTTCGACGACATCCTGGTGGACCAGGGCGAGGCCGACGCCTTCCTGGCCGAACAATTGAAGCCCGAGCTACTCGAAGCGGCCTGCCGGGTGGCGGGCCAGCCGCTGACCCTGCGCAGGCAGGCTGGCTACGACCATTCCTACTTCTTCATCACGACCTTCATCGGGGACCACATCGCCTGGCACGCGCGGAGGCTGACATGAGCCTGATCGCGGCCAGCGGTCTCTCGCACATCGCGCTGCGCGTCACCGACGTCGAGCGGTCGATCCGTTGGTACGAGACCGTCTTGGGCTACGAGGTGCTGTGGAACGGCCACGCTCCGACGCCGGACAAGACCCGAAGCGCGATGGGCGTGATCTGCGGCGGGGCGGTGGCGCTTGAGTTCCTGGAGACCCCGGCCGGCAAGACGCACGACACCGAGACGCTGGGCGTAGCCGGGATCTCGCTCACCGTGCCGGACATCGCGGCCGCCGTGGCGGCCTACAACGCGAGCGGCCTCGGCCAGACCCAGGCCTGGGACGCGCAGGA
>CAZBXO010000215.1:0-5594 GCA_964495645.1 uncultured Phenylobacterium sp.
GAGCTCGGGGGCGGCGTCCGCCGGTAGCTCGGCGGCGGGCGCGGCGACCGTGGCCTGGGCGGGGGCCTGCGCCGGCTGCGGCGCTGCGGGACGGGCGGCGGCGGCCTGCGGCGCCGGAGTTTCCGGCCGGACGATTCGCGCCGCTTCGGGCGCGACGGCCGGCGGATCCGCCTCCGGCTCGACGGCGATCTCCGCCTTTTCGCTCAGGCGGGCGTTGGCGTTGGCGTTCGCCAGCGCCGGCGCGGCAGGGGTCCCGCGGGCCTTGCCGCGGCCGAGGCCGGGAAGCGTCTCGCCTTCGACGGGCGGGAGTGCGTGGTTGACCTTGATCTCGCAGAAGCCCGCCGTGGGCGGGGGCAGGCCGGGATCGACCGCCGCCGGATCGTCCGGGGTCTCGACGGGGGTTTCCGCCGTATCCGCCTCGGCCGTGGGCTCGGGCTCCGCAGCCTCGACGACCAGCGCCTCGAGCTTGCCGGGCGCCGTCGCCTTGCCCGCCGCCACGCCGGCGATGTCGGCGTCGCCGAACAGCGCGGCCATGAGCGACTCGAAACCGGCGAGCGGCCCGGCCGCCGGCTTGGCGGCGGGGGCGCCGGCGACGGGCGCGGCGCTTGCAGGCGTGATCGGCGCAGACATGCGGATGGCAGGTGCTCTTGCGATGTCGGTGAGGAGCGCTTCCTGCGCCGGGCTCATTCGGACATCCCCGAGCAACGACCGGGCCAGCCGATTAATAGGCGGAAATCATTGAAGAAGTGGGGGCGGGCGCGGCCCGTCCGAAGCGGCGTCGCGGCCGAAATTGCCGGGCCAATCGCGTCCTCAGGGCCGTTCCCTGCCGCCCAGGCTGGGTCTTCCCTCGCGCGGCCACGCGAGCGGGCGCGCAGGCTCAGATGTGTTTCGGGGTTCCGAGCTGAGCCGTCGATCGCGCGACCCAGGCGTGGCCGACTGGCCCCGGACTTGCGCCCTCACATTCGACGAATTCCGGCCCAAGAGGCGCCAGTGTTGATTCTATTGACGATTCCCGCCGACGCGCCGCGCGCGTTCACCGTGCTCCCGGCAGATTCCGCCGGGTCGTGCGTCAGCCTTTGCCGGGCGGAGGCCGTCTAGCCATGTCGCTCGGCGCCACGCTCCGCACCGCGGCCACGGGCCTGCAGGCCGCCCAGGCGTCCCTGCGCGCGGTCTCCGACAACATCGCCAACGTCAACACGCCCGGCTACGTCCGCAAGGCGGTCGATCAGCATCCGCTGGTCGTCGACGGCGTCGGCATGGGCGTCAAGATCGACGGCATCAAGCGCGTCACCGACCAGTACCTGCAGGGCGCCAGCCTTTCGGCCGGCTCGGAATCCCAGCGCTGGTCTTCGATCGCCCAGTACCTCGACACCGCCCAGAGCCTGTTCGGCGACCCGTCCTCGTCCGGCTTCTTCTTCAACCGCCTCGACAAGATCTACGGCGCATTCGCGACCGCCTCGGACGATCCTTCGTCCACCCTGCTGCGCAGCCAGGCGCTGGCCCAGGTCGAGGACTTCCTCACCGAAGCCGGCCGCATCAACGCCCAGCTCGTGCAGCTCGGCACGACGATGGAGACGCGCATCGGCGCGGCCGTCGAGCGCGCCAACAGCCTGCTCGACCAGATCAACACCCTGAACCGCGACATCACCCACGCCAAGCTGGTGAAGGCCGACGCTTCTGGCGCGGAGAACATCCAGAGCCAGCTGCTCGACGAGCTTGCCGGCCTCATGAACGTGCGCGTGAGCCCGCGCGCGGGCGGCGGCGTCGACGTGCGCTCCGCCGAGGGCGTGGTGCTCGCCGGCGACGGCGCGGCCGTGATCAAGTACCAGGCCGACACCTCTACGCCCGGCTACATCACCGCGCGTCCGGCCAACAGCGCCTCGGACCAGCCGATCCAGATCACTTCCGGCGAGATGCGCGGGCTGATGGACCTGCGCGACGTCGAGCTGCCCAGGCTCTACGACCAGCTCGGCGAGTTCATGAGCCGGGCGACCGAGCAACTGAACGCAGCCCACAACGCTGCGGCCGCCTACCCGCCGCCCGCCAGCCTCACCGGCCGCGACACGGGCCTGGATCTGCCGACCGCGATCGCCGGCTTCACCGGGACCACCACCATCGGCATCGTCGACCAGGCGGGACTGCTGCAGCGCAACGTCGCGATCGACTTTGACGCCTCGACCATCTCGGTGAACGGCGCGCCGGGCGTCGCCTTCACGCCCGCCACCTTCCTGACCAACCTCAACACCGCCCTCGGCCCCGGCGGCGCGACCTTCACCAACGGGGCCCTGACCCTGAACGCCGGCGGCACGAACGGCCTGGCGATCTCCGAGGGCACGTCCGACAAGACCGGCCGCGGCTTCTCGCACTTCTTCGGCCTCAACGACATCGTGCGGGCCAACGGCTTCACCAACTACGAAACCGGCCTGCGTCCCGCCGACAACCACGGCTTCACGCCTGGCGGTCAGATCACTGTGCGGCTCAACTATCCGGACGGACGTCCGCTGCGCGACATCACCATAACCGCGCCGGCCGCGCCCCTGATGAGCGACCTGCTCAACACGCTGAACTCCAACGCCACCGGAGTGGGTCTCTACGGGGCGTTCAGCCTCGATGCCGACGGCCACCTGACGTTCAGCGGAACCCAGCCCACCGACGCGCAGCTCTCGATCGTCAACGACAATACCCGGCGCGGCGCGACCGGTCCCTCGATCAGCCAGCTGTTCGGACTGGGCCAGCAGGAGCGCGCGGCGCGGGCCGGACGCTTCCAGCTCTCGCAGACCCTGAATTCCAACCCCACCCGCGTGGCCATGGGCATGCTGGACACCAGCGCCGCCGTCGGCGCGGTGGCGATCCGGCCCGGCGATGGGCGCGGGGGCCTCGGCATCTCCCAGGCCGGGGAGCAGGCGACCCTCTTCCAGGCGGCCGGCTCGCTGGGCCAGGTCACGATGAGCGTCTCGCGCTACGCCGCGGAGTTCGGCGGCTCGATCGGCCGCGCCGCAGCCTCCGCCCAGACCCGCAAGGAGTCCTCCGAAGCCGTCGCCACCGAGGCCACCGCGCGCCGCCAGGCCGTCGAGGGGGTCAACCTCGACGAGGAGCTGGTCAACCTCACCACCTACCAACAGGCGTTCAACGCCTCCGCCCGCATGATCCAGGCGACGAGCGACCTGCTCGACACCCTGATGAGCATCATCTGAGGACCTGAGCCATGGTCACCCGCGTCACCACCCCCGGCAACTACTCGGCGGTCCTCGCCAACCTCCTCTCGGCCCAGCAGCGCCAGATGGCGGCGGGCGAGAAGGTCGCGACCCAGCGCAACGGCAACGACCTCAAGGACTATGCCAAGGACGCCGAACTGCTCACGGCCATGCAGTCGCTGTCGACGCGCCTGCAGACCTACCAGGATCAGAACGACCTCACGGCGCAGAAGCTTTCGACCCAGGACGCGGCCCTGAAGCGCGTCGCCGACGCCGCCCAGAGCGTCCGCCAGATCATGGCCGAGGCCTTGGCCTCCGACCGGGTCGACACCTTCGTCGAGGACATCGAGGCCCAGCTGCGCGACGCGGTGCAGGGCCTCAACGCGCGCTGGGGCGGAAAGTATCTGTTCGCCGGCGGCCAGGTGGACACCCAGCCCGTGACGGTCGGTTCGCTCGCCGACCTCACCGCCGGGCCGGCGCTCGCCACCTACTTCAAGAATGACCAGTTCCGGATCGCCGCCCGCATCGACGAGGCCACCAGCGTCAACACCGGCGTGCTGGCGGACGAGGTGGGCCTGTCCACCGGACTGATGGCCGCCTTCCAGGCGATCCAGCAGTTCCAGGAGGGCGCCAACGGTCCTTTCACCGGCCAGATGACGGCCGCCCAGCGGACGTTCATCGAGGGCCAGCTGGCCACCTGGGAGACCGTCCGTGGCGACGTCACCACCATCGCCGCGCGCAACGGCACGGTGCAGAAGCGCGTCGAGACGGTCACTGAGGACCTGCTCACCCGCTCCAACAGCCTGGCCGGCATGATCGGCAAGGTCACCGACGCCGACATGGCTCAGGCCGCCGCCGACCTGCAGCAGGCGCAACTTTCGGTGCAGTCCGCCGCCTATGTCTTCCAGACCCTGCAGCAGAGCTCGCTGATCAACCTGCTGCGGTAGGAAATCGCTGCGTCCGGATCTGACGCACCGGATGCACAGCGTCGCCGGATGACCGACGCCGCCAGCCCCTACCTCGAAGTCCGCAATCTGGTCGAGGAACTCACCCTCGGCATGGGCGAGCTGGCGCGCGAGCTGTTGGCCGAGGCCCGCGCCGAGAAGGACCTGGCGAAGAAGCGCGAGCTCTCGCACGACGTGGAGCGCCTCTGCCGCTCCGTCCGCACCGGCGCCGCCTACCTCGTCCGCATCGACGAGGCCGCCGCCCGCATCGGCAAGCTCCGCGCCGAACGGGAGATCATGGTCCGGCCCGAGCGGATTCAGGCCCGCAAGCAACGGGCGCACGCCGCCCTGGTCGACGTGCCGATCGACATTCGCCTGCCGCACCTCGACCGGCTGCGGAAGCTGGCCGACGACCTCACCCTCTCCGATGAAGCCTTCGGCGCCGAGATCGCCCGCGTCGTGCAGGCTTTCGCGCCCGCCGCCCGCCCGCCCGGCGAGGCCGCCCCCGCCCGCACGCAATCCGAGATCATGGCCGCGGCCCTCGCCGCCAAGCGAGCCGGCCCCGCGCCCCCGCTCCGAACCCCCGGGTAGCGCGCCGCGCTATCCCCCCTCCCGAGCCCCTCCTACCGAACGTCATGGCCGGCCGCAGTGCCGGCCACCCCATCGCGCCACCGCACGGCGTTCCAGTCGCGAACGGGCCACCTTGGCCCGGGCGCGAAGCCCCATGCCCGACGCTTCGAGCGGCGGCGGAATGGGTGGCCGGGGCTGGGCCCGGCCATGACGTCGAAGAGGGAGTGAGCGAGTGCTTGCGCCCCCGGTCCATCCCCTCTAGACGGCCCGCTTAACCTGCAGTTCTGAACGGGAGTCGGCGCGCACCTCGCGCGCCCGGCCACGCGCGCGAGACCAGATTGCCCAAACGCACCGATATCTCCTCGATCCTGATCATCGGCGCGGGGCCCATCGTCATCGGCCAGGCCTGCGAGTTCGACTACTCCGGCGTCCAGGCCTGCAAGGCGCTGCGCGCCGAGGGCTACCGGATCGTGCTGGTGAATTCGAACCCGGCGACGATCATGACCGATCCGAACGTCGCCGACGCGACCTACGTCGAGCCGATCACGCCGGAGATGGTCGAGAAGATCATCGCCAAGGAGCGCCCCGACGCCCTGCTGCCCACCATGGGCGGCCAGACCGCGCTCAACACCGCCCTCGCGCTCGAACGCATGGGCGTGCTGGAAAAGTACGGTGTCGAGATGATCGGCGCGAAGGCCGACGTCATCGACAAGGCCGAGGACCGCCAGAAATTCCGTGACGCGATGGACGCCATCGGCCTGGAGAGCCCCAAGTCGCAAGTCGCCCACACCCTCGAAGAGGCCCGCGCTGGCCTCGAGAAGGTGGGCCTGCCGGCGATCATCCGCCCGTCCTTCACGCTGGCCGGCACCGGCGGCGGCATCGCCTA